>NZ_JTJC03000003.1:0-344185 GCF_000817735.3 Scytonema millei VB511283
CTAATGCAACACCTGTTAAAAACACGTTGGATGTATCGAGCATTGCTAAACTGTATTTACTTATCGATCTAGTTTAGCTTATCTACAACTGTAATACTTAGAAACGGTTCGACTAGCCGCCGAAGCCAAATCACTCGATTTGCGATTTACGATTTTGGATTTTGGATTAGAAGATGGCGAGCAAAACTTAGAAGCTATGCTATCCGATAAACAACCAAGCAATCCAAAATTCAATATCCAAAATCCAAAATTGCAGGTTTTGGGAGATGCCGGACGCTTGCAGCAAGTTATTTGGAATCTCTTATCCAATGCGGTCAAGTTCACGCCACCTGGAGGGCAAATCGCCATTGAGTTATCTCAAGTTGAAACAGACGTACAAATTCAAGTCAGAGATACGGGCAAAGGCATCAATCCTGAATTTCTGCCCTATGTATTTGAGCATTTTCGTCAAGAAGATGGAGCGACGACCCGCAAGTTTGGTGGACTAGGATTGGGATTGTCGATCGCCCGTCAAATTGTCGAAATGCACGGCGGTACGGTAAGCGTAGAGAGTTTGGGTGAAGGGCAAGGAGCGACATTTACAGTGCGGCTTCCACTTGCTTCCCAATCTGTCAAAATGCCAGCTCCAGAACAACTTCCAGAATCAACGCTGGATTTAAGCGGGGTGAGCATTCTAGTAGTGGACGATGAACCCGATTCGCGCGAGTTTGTCGCGTTTGTTTTAGAGCAAGCAGGTGCGATCGTCACCAGCGTTTCATCGGGAATTGAGGCACTGCAAGCAATTGAGCAGTCCGTTCCCGATTTAATCGTCAGCGATATCGGAATGCCCGATCTGGACGGCTATATGCTGATGCGACAAATTCGGGCGCGATTGCCAGCGAGTCAAGTTCCAGCCATTGCTTTGACTGCCTATGCCGGAGAATTCGATCGCGCTTTAGCACTAAAAGCTGGATTTCAACACCATTTAGCCAAACCCGTCGAGCCAGCAGAAATTGTGACAACTCTTGCCCGTTGGCGGGGAAAAATGGAGGCAAACACATGACCCAGGAGCGTTCGGCGGCTGAACAGCTTTTTGCGGGCAAGGGTGAAATGGCGATGCGGATGCGAAACTCCTTCGGAGTCGCTCCGCTAACGCTCGACTGGTCGCAAACGCCGCTCGGTTCTGTTGAAACTTTGCCCCAAAGCTTGAGATCGGCGTTGAGTATTTGCCTCAACTCGCGTTTCCCCATTGCTGTTTACTGGGGGCAGGATTGCTTGCTGCTCTACAACGACGCTTGGCGACCGATTGTTGGTGACAAGCACCCTTGGGCGCTCGGTCGCCCCGCTCGCGAGGTCTGGTCGGAAATTTGGGACGACATTGGACCCGAATTAGCAAGCGTTTTAGCGACGGGCGAAGGCACTTTTCATAAAGATGAACTCTTGTCAATGCACCGATTCGGATACACCGAAGAGTGCTTCTTCGAGTATACGTTTAACCCGATCCAGGGCGAGGGGGGTAGCATTGATGGAGTGTTTAACATCGTTACTGAAACCACCTACCGAGTTTTAAACGATCGCCGCGCTCGCCTTCTACGAGCGGTTGCATCTGGGGCTGGAACCGCAAAGACGGCACAGTCGACGTGTGCTTTGATGGCTCAAACGCTCCGCTCCGATCCTGCCGACATTCCGTTGGCGCTGCTCTACCTGATGGATCGGGACGGAAAAGCCCTTCGCCTTTGCGGTAGCACCGAGGTTGACTTGGATCGCTCTATTGCACCTGAAGTCGTCGATCTGGCAGCGGACGATCCCCATAGCTGGTCGATCGCCTCAGTTGCCCAAACTGCGCGATCGCAAATTGTTCGCGATCTAGAGATGCGTTTTGGGGCACTTCCTGGCAGCCCTTGGTCAGAGCCACCCCAGGAAGCAATGATATTGCCGATCTCCGCTACTGGGCAGGGCAAGGTAGCCGGAGTGCTGGTTGCCGTCGCTAGCCCGCGCCGTAGGCTGGACGATAACTACCTGGAATTCTTCAATCAGGTTGCCAGACAGATTGGCATGGCGATCGCCAATGCTCGCTCCTACGAAGAAGAGCGGCGACGAGCCGAACAACTTGCCGAACTCGACCGCGCCAAAACAGTCTTTTTTAGTAACGTCAGCCACGAATTTCGGACTCCCCTGACTTTAATGCTGGCTCCTTTGGAAGACGCGATCGCTTCTCTAAGTGACACCATTCCAGCTCAAGAACGCGAACAATTACAGTTAGTGCAACGCAATGGATTGCGGTTGTTAAAGTTGGTCAACACCCTGCTCGACTTTTCCCGCATCGAAGCTGGGCGGGTAGAGGCAACGTACGAACCCACCGATTTAGCCGCATTCACCGCAGAACTAGCATCGGTATTTCGCTCGGCGATCGAGCGGGCAAACCTGCGGCTGGTCGTAAACTGTCCGCCTTTGCCGGAAGCGGTGTATGTCGATCGCGAAATGTGGGAAAAGATCGTTCTCAATCTGCTATCCAATGCCTTTAAGTTTACATTTAAAGGAGAAATTTCGCTCGACTTGCAGTGGCAGAGCGACCGCGTCCAGTTAGCGGTGCGAGATACTGGAATTGGCATTCCCGCCGCCGAACTGCCGCACTTGTTCGAGCGGTTCCATCGGGTAAAAGGGGCGCAGGGACGCAGCATTGAAGGATCGGGCATTGGGCTTTCTCTAGTGCAAGAATTGGTCAAATTGCATCAGGGTGCGATCGAAGTAACCAGCGTCGAGGGATCGGGTACCTGTTTCACCATTTCCATCCCTACAGGAACGGCTCATTTACCCCAAGACCGGATCGGGGCAAGTCGTACCTTAGCTTCAACGGCGTTAGGCACGAACTCTTATTTGGAAGAAGCCCTGCGTTGGCTACCGGAAGACAGGGGAGACAAGGGAGAGGTAGGAGAAAATGCTTCCTTATCCTCCTTGTCTCCCTTGTCCTTCTTGTCCCCTACCTCCCCTGCTCGCATTCTCCTAGCGGATGACAACACGGATATGCGCGATTACGTCAGGCGGTTGCTCGGTCAGCAATATGAAGTGGAAGCGGTGTCGGACGGTTTAGCCGCTTTGTCTGCCGTTCGCCAGCAGGTTCCAGATTTGATCTTGACAGACGTGATGATGCCCAACCTTGATGGATTTGGCTTGCTGCGATCGCTGCGCTCCGATCCACAAACTAGGGAAGTGCCGATAATCATGCTGTCTGCACGAGCGGGCGAAGAGTCTCGCATTGAAGGACTGGCAGCGGGAGCCGACGATTATTTAATCAAACCCTTCTCAGCCCGCGAACTGCTAGCACGAGTTGAGGCGAGTTTAAAGCTGGCACGATTGCGGCAAGAGGCAGGAGCCGCCTTGCGCGAGTCGGAAGAAAAATATCGCACCTTATTTGAGTCCATCGATCAGGGGTTTTGCATCATTGAAATGATTTTTGACGCTGCCAATCGACCGATCGATTATCGTTTTTCGATCGTCAACCCTGCATTCGACAAGCAGACAGGCACAGAAAAAGCGCAGGGCAAAACAGTACGCGAAATCGCGCCGCAACATGAAGATTATTGGTTTGAAATTTATGGCAACGTCGCTCTGACAGGTGAATCGATCCGATTTGAAAATCATGCCCAAGAATTTCACCGTTGGTATGAAGTTCACGCTTTCCGCGTCGGAGAGCCAGAACTGAGACGAGTCGGCATTCTATTTAATGATATTAGCGATCGCAAATCCGCCGAAGCCGAAAGAGAACAATTGCTGCAACGAGAACAAGCGGCACGCGAAGCAGCCGAGCAAGCCAACCGGATCAAAGACGAATTTCTAGCCGTCCTGTCCCATGAATTGCGATCGCCGCTCAATCCGATTCTCGGTTGGTCAAAACTCCTGAAAACTGGCAATCTAGACGCAGCCAAAACCGCCCATGCATTAGCCACGATTGAACGCAACGCTAAATTACAATCCGAACTGATTGAAGACCTACTCGATGTCTCTCGAATTTTACAAGGCAAACTCAGTCTTAATGTCAGCCCAATCGATTTGGGATCGATCGTTAAAGCAGCCATTGAAACCGTGCGTCTGGCGGCCGAAGCCAAGTCGATCGATTTACGATTTACGCTTGTAGATTTTGGATTGGACGATGTTGGTGTCAGCCCAAAATCTACGGACTCTGACGAGCAACTTGGCAATCTAAAACCTAAAATCCGTCTTAGAAAGTTGGGCGGGACGGAAACCGACACCGCCCACTTTCCGCAAAATCCAAAATTCCAAGTTTTGGGCGATGCAACTCGCTTGCAGCAAGTGGTATGGAATCTGCTTTCCAATGCCGTTAAATTTACTCCCACTGGTGGGCAGATTACCGTGCGACTAGAACAGGTTGACGATAAGGCTCATCTGGTCGTTAGCGATACAGGAAAGGGCATTCATCCTGACTTCCTACCTTATGTGTTTGACTATTTCCGACAAGCAGACGGTTCGACAACGCGCAAGTTTGGCGGGTTAGGGTTAGGGCTGGCGATCGTGCGGCATTTGGTGGAACTGCACGGAGGAACGGTGAAAGCAGCTAGCCCAGGTGAAGGACTGGGAGCCACTTTCACCGTAAAACTGCCCTTGATACCCATCCAACCTACTATTAACCGCGATGGAGCATCTTCTGAAGCGTCGCTTAACTTGAGTGGGGTGCATGTTTTGGTAATTGATGACGAAATGGATTCACTAGAATTTGTGGCGTTTGTCCTGGAGCAGGCAGGAGCGATCGTCACCACTGCCACAACCGCAGGTGAAGGATTTTTAGCATTAACGCAATCTCAGCCCGACGTGCTTCTCAGCGACATTGGGATGCCCGATCTGGACGGCTATATGCTGATGCGACAGGTGAGGGCATTGCCACCAGAGCAAGGCGGACAAATTCTGGCGATCGCTCTGACTGCATATGCTGGTGAGTACGATCGCGACTTGGCACTACGAGCAGGATTCCAACAGCATCTTGCTAAACCGATCGAACCCAACGAGTTAATTGGAGCAATTGCTACACTATTTGGCAGGATGAAGGGACGAGACAGTGGCATCTAACAACAATGGCATCTTTAGCGGCGGGGAAATGGCGGCTCGAATCAATGCCTTTAACTGGTCGCAAACTCCATTAGGGGCGATCGAGAGCTGGTCGCCCAGCCTCAAGTCTCTAGTCAAGACGTTACTTGCCTCGCGCTACCCAATGGTGCTGACTTGGGGAGCGGACTTCACGCAGTTTTACAACGATGCTTACTCTCAGCTAATCGGCGACAAGCATCCAGCAGCACTCGGCATTGACATCCGGATTACCCTAGCAGAAGCGTGGGATACGCTCGGTCCGACAATCGAAGCGGTGATGACATCTGGGGTAGCGAGTTGGATACCTGCATTGCTGCTCGTCTTAGAACGCTCCGGTTATCGGGAAGAGTCCTACTTCAGCGTCTCCCACGCTCCGGCGGAAGACGATTCTGGGCAGATTGTCGGGATGCTGGCAGTTTGTAGTGAGGTGACACAACAAGTCTTGGGCGAGCGACGACTGCGGTTGTTACAGGATTTAGCAGCTAAAGTAGACCAAACGCAAAGCGTTGAGTCAACTTGCCATGACGCGATCGCGGCGATCGCGATGCACCCGATGGACGTTCCTTTCGCGCTGCTCTATTTACGCGAAAGTGATGGTAAGACACTGACTCTACATGGGGCTGTCGGTCTGAGTGCGGGAGCAGCAGCAAGCCTGCATTCTGTGGAGTTAGGGACAGAATCTAACGATATCTGGTCGCTGGCGGCTGCGGCAAGCGGCAAAACAATTCTCATTGAAGCAGTCGATCCCTATGCAACTGTACTGGGCGGTCCCTGGAACGAACCAGTGCGATCGGCGCTGGCAATGCCAATTGCCTCCTCTAGACAAACTGCCCCGCTAGGCGTACTCGTTGTCGGCACTAGCCCCAATCGCGCTCTAGATGAAGGATATCGTTCGTTCTACGAGCTGCTGGCTGGTCAAGTATCGGTTTTAGTCCGCAACGCTGGAGCATACGAGGAGGAACGGCGACGAGCCGAAGCTTTAGCTCAACTCGATCGCGCCAAAACGACATTTTTTAGCAACGTTTCGCACGAATTTCGCACGCCCCTAACCCTAATGCTGGGACCAACGGGAGAAGCTTTAGCTGACGTTGTTTCCCCGCTACCGCCCCGCCAACGCCAACGAATTGAAGTCGTACAACGCAACTCTTTACGCCTGCTAAAGCTAGTCAATACCCTGCTGGACTTTTCCCGCATTGAGGCAGGTCGGATTCAAGCCAACTACCAACCAACCGACTTATCGACTTACACCACCGAACTAGCAAGCGTGTTTCGCTCGGCGATTGAAGCTGCCGGAATGCAGTTGCGGAGCGACTGTCCCCCACTACCAGAACTTGTTTACGTCGATCGGGATATGTGGGAAAAGATCGTGCTAAATTTGCTCTCCAATGCTTTCAAGTTTACATTTGAGGGAGAAATTACCGTTTCGCTGCGCTGGCAGTCAAACCAAGTCCAACTGCTTGTATCGGATACCGGAATTGGCATTCCAGAAACAGAGTTACCCCGACTGTTCGAGCGCTTTTACCGCGTAGAAGGTAGTCGCGGACGTAGCTACGAAGGATCGGGCATTGGATTATCCTTGGTGCGAGAACTAGTGCAATTGCATAGCGGCACGATTGACGTGAAGAGTGTAGTTGACCGAGGCACGACATTTACGATCGCAATTCCCACAGGTTTAGCCCACCTGCCCAGCGATCGGATCGATGTAACTTCTACGATCGCCTCAACCGCGATCGGTGCGTCCTCTTACATAGAAGAGGCATGGCGCTGGCTGCCCCAAGATGGGACTAGGCAAGAATCCCCTACTCCCTACTCCCCAACGCCAGTTCCTTCAACGGGGGGAACAAGGGCAACGGACTGGCTCCTCCCTAGTCCCCCTTCTTCTGTAAGAATTCTGCTAGTGGATGACAATGCCGATATGCGGGATTACATCAGGCACTTATTAGGCGATAGATACGCAATCGAAGCAGTGGCAGACGGCAAAACCGCCTTGGAAGCAGTCCGCAGACAAGTCCCCGCTCTCGTCATCAGCGATGTCATGATGCCGAGACTAGATGGCTTTGGATTGTTGCAAGCATTACGGGCTGACTCACAAACGCGAGAAGTGCCAGTGATTTTGCTGTCTGCTCGCGCTGGCGAAGACTCGCGCGTGGAAGGACTGGAAAGGGGAGCCGATGATTATTTAATCAAGCCGTTTTCCGCCCGCGAACTGCTAGCACGAGTAGAAGCAAACCTGCAATTAGGACAACTGCGGCAGCAAGCTCGGCGGGAGAGCGAAGATCGCCTGCGGTTGGCGATCGAGTCAGCCCAGTTAGGGACTTGGGATTTCAACCCGATCGCCGGAACGCTAACATGGGACGAACAATGTAAAGCAATGTTTGGTTTACCACCCGATGCTGAGGTTAGTTATGAGATATTTCTAGCGGGTTTACATCCCGACGATCGCGATCGGATGCACCAAGCTGTACAGCGGGCAATTCATCCTGCCAGTGATGGAAAGCTCGATACCGAATACCGGACGCTTGGCATTGAGGACGGGAAAGAGCGTTGGATAACTGCCAAGGGACAAGCATATTTCAATTCAGCAGGCGAGGCGGTGCGCTTCATCGGCACCGTTCTCGACATCACTCAAAAGAAACAAGTTGAGGTAGAACGGGAGCAGCTACTTGCCTCGGAACGAGCTGCCCGCGCCCAAGCTGAAGCAGCAAACCGGATTAAAGATGAATTTTTAGCAGTCCTATCCCACGAGCTACGGACTCCATTAAATCCAATTCTCGGCTGGACGAAACTACTCAAAAGCGGTCGGTGCGATGCGACCAAAACGCAGCAAGCCTTAGACGCGATCGAACGTAACGCTCAATTACAAGCGCAACTGATCGAAGATCTGCTGGATGTCTCCAGTATTTTACAGGGTAAACTCACCCTGAACGTAGCCCCAATTGATTTAGCTGGCGCGATCGCCAACGCGATCGATACAATGCGTCTAGCTGCTAATGCTAAATCGATTCAGATTCAGGCGCAGTTGCCCCCAGCAGTACCGTTTGTTGTAGGTGATGCCGCACGATTACAGCAAGTGGTGTGGAACTTATTATCCAATGCTATAAAATTCACTCCGGCTGGCGGACGGATTGAAGTACGGCTGGAGCAAGGAGAGAGGGGAGTTTGGGGAGATGGGGAAGAAAATTCTTCTTTGTCCTCCCACACTTCCCACACCTCCTACGCTCAGATCGCCGTTAGCGATACGGGAATTGGCATCCAGCCTGAATTTTTACCTCACGTATTTGAATATTTTCGCCAAGCGGATAGTTCGACAACGCGCAAATTTGGCGGTTTAGGCTTGGGATTGGCGATCGCGCGTCAAATCGTCGAACTGCATGGCGGCACTATTAGCGTCGATAGCCTTGGTGAGGGACAAGGCACAACCTTTACAGTCAGGCTGCCAATCCAAAAGCCAGTTCCGAAGCAGTTGATGAAGCCCTTGGAGTTGAGCGATCGCACGTCAATACCCGCCCCATTAGAAGGATTGCGAATTCTTGTCGTCGATGATGAATTGGATTCGCTTGAACTGATTTCCTTTGTGCTGCAACAAGAGGGTGCTGCTGTCACCGATGCATCTTCAGTATCCGAAGCACTACAAGCACTAACAAAAACAAACTACGATGTTTTGATTAGCGACATTGGTATGCCCGACCTCGACGGCTACCAACTGATTCGTCAGATGCGATCGCTTCCACCAGAGCAAGGCAGGCAAATTGGAGCGGTAAGCGAAGCTATGCCGAAGGCTATCGCCCTAACCGCTTATGCAGGTGAGCTGAACCAAAAGCAGGTATTAGCAGCAGGATTTCAAATGCATATCTCCAAACCTGTGGAACCGGAAGAGTTAATCGGGGCGATCGTTAACTTGATTCAGCGCGACTGACATTTGAATCCGATCGAGGGTAGATTCCCCGTGGCTTATCACGTTCGCGAACGCAGTGGGAGTGCGTCCGGAAGGGCAAATTCCGTAATGCTCCGTGTCGGGTAAGAGAGAGCAAGTCACCCTGTCTCCCTCCCCTCAGAACGGCTCGTGATACTTTCATATCAAGCCGCTCAAGCCTCTTGCTTCACAAAAACTCCACCTGCATGGATATGTTTATGGCACGCAACGTGCAAATGCACGAGGTTGTCGATTGAGTCGGTGCCACCTTCTTTCATGCTTTTGAGATGGTGAATGTGTAGTTTCTCACCGTTAAGCAGATGCTCTCCACAGATTGGGCATTTCCATTTCTGGTTTTCTGCCACTTTTCTGAGTTTTGAGCCGTTTTCCCACCGGACTTTGCCCAGTTTAGTGAGGCGTTTTAGCCAGTATGATTTTAAGCTAGGGTCATCTAGAGAGGCGGTTCCTTCGACTTTTACATGCCGTTCGATGGGGATCGTTGCGGCTTGTAGCAAGTAAATGAAGGTTGGTTCTCCTTGTCTATCACGCGCTTTAGCGAAAAATCTCCATTTTCGGTTTTGATGAGTGCGGAAGTATTTCTTCTGTACCCAGTGTCGACCTTTATTTGGATGTCTTCGTTTTGCCCAGCGCCATAGTGCCTTCCATACTTCTTTGTCGAAGTAAGACATGACCCGTTTGCTGCTGCCGATGCGGTAATAGTTTCCGAATCCCCGGATAATTGGATTGAGGTAGTTAATTAGCATTTCAGGACTGATTTGTTGGTGATTTTTCAGCCAAGTTCTGATTTCCCTTAACTTATGGAGAACTTTCTCTTTTTCAGGCATTTCCAAAGTTTTTCCCTTGAATTGTCTGATAGTGAATCCCAGAAAGTTTACGCCATCATTGATATTTTTGATGTTTGTCTTTTCTAGGTTTAGTTCCAACCCTCTTTCCCATAACCATCGTTGAATCGCGGGAACAATCGTCTCAATATCGTTCTTGTTCGTCGCAGTAATTAGAAAATCATCGGCATAACGAATATAACCGTATGCGTTGGATTTTTTATTCCTGTTTCTCACTTTCCCCCGACTTTTATCAAAGAATGGGGCTGGTTTGACTTTTTGATATCGAGACAAGAGTTCTTCTAATCCAGTCAGGGCAATATTCGCTAAAAGCGGGGAGCAAATCCCACCTTGAGCTGTGCCTTTCAACGTTGGATAGAAGATTTCGGATTCTACATAGCCTGCTTTCAGCCATTGTTTGACCAACTCTCTGCCTGGTATTGTCCCAAGAGCTTTGAGAATGGATTCATGACTGATATTGTCAAACGCACTCTTGATGTCCGCATCCAGAATCCAGCTGTCATGTCCTTTTCTTAGCCGATTGTGACATTGGACAAGGGCATCATGACAGCTTCTGCCGGGGCGAAAGCCGTAGCTGTTTGCTTCAAAACGAGCTTCCCAGCTAGGTTCAAGCGCATTTTTGACCATTGCTTGTGCGACGCGATCTTGCAGAACAGGAATTCCGAGTGGTCTTTGTTTTCCATTAGCTTTTGGAATATATATCCGTTTGGTTGGGCGGACTTTCCACAGCGTGTATTCCTGCATCTGGTGAACTAATTTCACTCGGTCACTAGGGGTTAATGCCTTTTGACCATCTATCCCAGCTGTTTTCTTGCCGTGATTTTCTAGAGTGACTCTTCGCACGGATTGTAGCAGGTTAGAGTAACTGCGTAGCATCAGTTTTGTCAGGCTTCTCACCTGGTTCCACCGATGATTCTGTGTTGCACGATAAATCCGCTGTCTCAGGTTTTTCACTCGCTTTTTGATTGGCTTCCATTGAATGGCTGTCCAATCTGTCAGCGGTTCCTTAGCTCCGATTTCAAGTTTGAATCTATCTTTCACTAGGGTTCAATTCCTTTTCTTTGGCTTATCGTTCGAGACCAACGGGAAGTCTGCCACCTTTCGGTGTGAGGCAAAGTTTGAACCTCTATCTTTTGCATTATCAAGAGCATTTGCTTTTTCCCGTTTCCTTTACCCGCTAGGTGGTTCTGTCTCCCTTGCGGTTGACTTACTCAAAGATTCGACCATCCTTCGAGAACCCATCGGGCTTACCCTTTTCATTGCGCTCTACATTCGCTTTGGACTTAGGTGCCAACTATATTCCGGTGAGACTTGAGACCTGCTTGTTCGCTACTTCGACAACCAGCGAACCTCTTCTGGGACTCTTTCGAGTGTTTCAGTTTGCTCACGTACCTTTTGGTTCAGGTGTAACAACCTCCTTTCACCTGTTAATCAATAACGGAACTTACGTTGATTCACAAATATTCACCTTATCCAGCTTTCCCTTGCCTTACCACCCTTAGAGGTTAAAGATGATTCAGGCTTTTGTGCCTTGCGCTCCATCAGTTTCATTACTTACTGCTGATGTAGGCGGGGTCAGCGACCCTTTTACAGGGGAATATGGGGCAGGAACCCAGAGGGAAGACGGCTTCCCAGTAAAGACGCAACGCTTAAGGTCGCGCGTCGAAATCGATTTGGTTTTAGATCTCAAATTATTTCGAGCCTGAAATTTTAGAATCTTTGCACAGTAAGAGCTTTAGACTACATCACATTCACCGAATTTATCTGTAAATTCGCTCTTGCCCTTATGCTGCTTCAGTTTTCAAACATTGGATCGCGCAGGGTTTGAGATCCTAAACCATTTTGCACCATGATACACTTCCGATCGGCGTGTAAATCGGTAAGAGTTTCTGGAGCGGATAAAAGTGTAATCATAATGGGTGTAAATTCTTTAACGGCTAGGCGGATGCGAACCGCCTTTTTTACTAGCCTTTTTTGTTGCTTTACGCTTATAATTCTATATTATACATTGTTTTATAGATTGTCAAGCGTTTTTTCTATAAAACAATGTATTTTTTTGAAGAGTGCCATAACACCTGCGGCTACCCATGCAACCAAAAGCCCTCTCAGAATCGAGAGGGCTTTTGGTATTAGACATAAGTTAAGGAGTGATGTCGTTAGGAGATCTAGGAGATAAAATTTCTTGTCCGCGACCAATCTTCTCTAAATAATCAGAAATACTACCGTATCCAGCTGCTTTAATCGCCGCCACTGCACCTTTCCAGCCTGTTTCAGTCACCGTCAGCGTTCGCTGCACTTTGGGTTCCCCATAAACTTGTTTGCTGCTCGGTCTGCCTTCGTGGATCAGATTCTTAAGAGAGTTAGGGTTTTTTTGCTGTTTTGCTCTAGGCACATTCACTCCCAATTCCTGTCTTTTCCTTTCCTTTACTAATATAAGCCTTTTTCTAAAAAACACTGTGTTTTGGCGATATCAGTCTTGACAGCCTATAAAACAATGTGTAATATAGATAATATAGATAGGTCGAGAAAGCGAAGAGATTTAGCATTAATCGCATAGATATAAACGACACGTAGCTCGTCTTTCTTGATTTTGTAATTTCTTGTATCTCGTGCAGACTATGAACGTCACTACTATTGCATTCACAAGCTCCACACCTGAAGTGCCACAATACGTTTTTGGCGATCGCGTTGCCGTAACAGATACGTGCGAACCGCAAGATTGGGCAACAGGTCGAGTCGTAGGTTTACGCATTGACGAAGTATATCAGCCTGGTTGGTGGTATACAGTTCAATTGGATTTACCGAATGGTTTTGCTGAAGAGTACATACAAACAGATCTAGTACCAGAAGTTCAAATTTCCGCCCTACAAGAGCAATGGCGGTTAGAAGCCTAATTTACAGCTAATGTCTCACCTGAGTATTTGAGTGAAGAACACTATGAGCTACATATATTTGATTTGCTTCAGTGCATCCATTGGGAATTCAGCCTCAAAATTTGGCTCTGCGCGTCACTACCTCGGATACACGTCAACCAGCCTCCATCAACGTTTGGAGCAGCATAGAAGCGGTCGTGGGGCTAAAATTTGTCGCGCTGCTGCGATCGAGTATGGCAGGGAACTTAATCTCGTCCGCTATTGGCGCAATGGTACTAGAGCCTTAGAACGCGAACTCAAGCGCAGGAACAATCCGAAGGAGTGTGACCGAAATTTAATGTAGAGATTCAGTAAGAATAAAACCATAGCGATTAATTTTTGACCAGAATTGCTGCCATCGACCTGAAGTGTAAGTTAAGGTTCGCAAACCAGCCCTTTCAAGGTGACTTAGAGGAGGGATGCAAGAATAGCAGAGGAGTTCTTTCGAGTCGAGGAAGCCCAATGCTAAGTTCCCTGTTTGAGCGGTTCGTGGAAAAAAGCCCAGTCAGCGTGATGATGCGCGGGTTGATGGAACGGGTGTTTGCTCCTGAGTCGCTGAATGAATTATTCCAGACCACCGCCCGTGTGCAGTACACCAAAGAGTTGCTCTTTTCCGATTTAGTCGAGTTGATGGTGCCCGTGGTATGTGGGCTGCAACCGTCGGTGCGAGCGTCTTATCAAGACCAAGCAGAAGCGATGCCTGCGAGTTTGAGTTTAGTCTGTCTGAATCTGCTGTCAGTTCTACGGGCTGCTTTAGCCAGCGTGCATGGCGTTGACAAAATTGAAGCGAGTCTACCGGACTACTATCTGGTCAATCAGATTCAATCCGTCTATGGCGGCATGATGATTGCGATTGCACCGGCACACTGGCAAGTGTTTCAGAGTTTAACCCTGGCAGAATTCGCAGCGTTGCTTCAACAACTGGCTCAAAAGGTGCAACTCTCGAAGTTGCTCAAAGCCACTCGTTCTCCCAAGAAGAAACAATCTGCCCGCATTAAGGATCGGCATCCGCATCGGGCGACTGCTCGATTGCTAAACAATTCCCCTACTACACCTTGAAAGGGCTGATGATTGAGACCTATCACCGTGTATTTTGAGCATAGGTCTCTTTTTTCTTTTTGGCTCATCTCCCACCGTCGAACTCACGTAGAAAAAGGCTTTGGCGTGTCAGCTTGCCGATTTGCAGTTGCTTAATTAGGAGATATTATGACTAGCACGATTGCTTCTCCAACCGAAACACACTTAGTTATTCCCAAACGGGGAATGCCCGTGACCATCATTACTGGTTTTTTAGGCAGCGGCAAAACGACTTTATTGAACTACATTTTGAGCAATTGCCAAGATTTGAAGGTGGCAGTTTTAGTCAACGAGTTTGGCGATATCAATATCGATAGCCAATTATTGGTATCGATGGATGAAGACATGGTGGAACTCAGTAATGGTTGTATTTGCTGCACGATTAACGACGGGTTGGTAGATGCAGTTTACCGAGTGCTGGAGCGGAGCGATCGCGTAGACTACATGGTAATTGAAACTACAGGTGTTGCCGATCCATTACCAATTATCCTGACGTTTTTGGGGACAGAATTACGGGATTTAACTCGCTTGGATTCAATTGTAACTGTTGTGGATGCCCAGACATTTACACCGGAGCATTTTGAGAGCGAAGCGGCATTGAAACAGATTACCTATGCAGATATGACTTTGCTAAACAAAACAGATCTCGCGGCTCCAGAGAAGGTGAAGGATTTAGAGGCGTATATCAATACGGTAAAAGTGGGAGCCAGAATTCTTCATACTCAATATGGTCAAGCGCCATTGCCACTGATTTTGGATGCCCAGTTGACTCAGCCAGAAGCATACCGAAAATTGCTGGATGAAGAAGAGACATCTGCACGCGAGGAGCATTCCGAGCATCATCACCACGAGCATCATCACCACGAGCATCATCACGACGAACACCATCACCACGAGCATCACCATCACCATTCCCACCACTTAGAAAACGATGGATTTGTATCGGTATCGTTTGAGAGCGATCGCCCAATGGATGTCAAAAAATTTGAATCTTTTTTGCAAGAGCAGTTACCTAAGGATGTATTTCGCGCCAAAGGCATTCTCTGGTTTACAGATAGCGATTTGCGTAACATTTTTCAACTGAGCGGCCCCCGTTTTGACTTGCAAGGAGAAGAGTGGCGCACCCCACCCAAAAACCAGATTGTTTTTATCGGGCGCAATCTCGATGCAGATGAAATCAAGCACAATCTGACTTGCTGCCTTGCCTGAAACTGGTTGTGCCCTACAGAAGCGTGGATAGGTAGCAATGTCACTCCAAGTCCAAGGTCGCTCAGCTAAGGCGACCCGCTGTGCTGCTGTGGTTCCCAAATAGGAATGCAGACCATAAGAACAAGCTTTAAAGTCACTTCGGTCTGCTCCCATAGCTTACTAAATTTATTCTGTCGTCGATGCAGTCCGTCCAGTTTGCTGTCGTAGAATAGCTTTGGTACGCTCCAATCGTTGCGTCAAAACTTTACTAATGTAATGGTCGACTTCCGCGCGTTAGAACTCGCTCATATCCTGACCAGCCATCAGTCCCCCACTCCTTACACTGCTCACAGTCAACTACACTTCGTTCAGTCTAGCAGTCCCACACTTCCACCCCGCACAACCCACTGAGAGATGGTTCTTGGGGATATCAAGCAGAAAGCCTTTGTCTATATTTCTAATAGCAATTTTCGATTGTATGCGTGACACGGGTAGGGGCGCACAGCCGTGCGCCCCTACGGACGTGTATTTTACCCAATTGAAAACCGCTTTAAAACATTTAACGCCTGCGATCGCTATTATTAATTTAGCTCTAGAGAAACATCATTATGGCAACTGTATACTTGGTGAGCCTGATAAAACCATTCAAAGAATCTACTTAAGCTTTGCTGTTTTCGTTGAACTTCAGCTTTGTTGTCAGCGAAACAATCAACCTCCTCTAAAAATACTTTAGTTGCGTGTAAGCATAAATGGCTGGCATCACGTAACTGTTGAAAATCAATTTTCTTTAGCTCTGATTGCCGACTACGAATAGCATTGAAGTAATTGATCCGAACGTCTAGCCAGCTCCCCGGTGTAATCTTGTGTACCATTTGCCGCGCTGGATTGCTGAGAAAATCTAATCCCATTGATGCTGCACGTTGATTAGTCATATCAAATGTTTCTAAGTTCCACAAATCTACTGTTAAGTTGGGAAGCTGGCAATTGGTTGCTAGTAGTTCGGATTTAGACATAAAAGTCTTCAACCATTCACACAGCAGCGCCAATTCTAAATTATTAGAAACTGGTTGTAATTGTGCTTCTATTTTCTGTAATAAAATAGAAGCTTGACCAATTGAACCAGATACATATTCGTCAAAAATCTGACGTTCTGAGTTTTCTAATAAATATACGAGCGTAATTGCTGCTGAATATAAATGTTCAATTAAAACTTGACTGCCAACACGTTCGCGGTGTATTTCCAGTAGGACATAAGAGTAATAGCTTTGAATCATTTTAGAAAATAAACTGACTATAGCTATAGCGTAAGGCTCGGTAGACATATTGAAAATTGAGGCACTTAAAAGCTGAATATCTTGTAGATAACTATATAAAGTTTGAGCGGTTTGAAAAAAAGCATGACTGAAACTCAGTTCAGTTTTATCAAGTGTATGAATGAGTGGCAGAGTAATTTTTTCTTCTGAATTGCTAGAAAAATTTTGTTGCATTTATCCTCCAAAAAATCATGAATTCAAAGAGAGCTTTGGTTTTGATGTCACTTGAAATTTCGATTTTCGATGATTAAAAGAAGTTTTCCACGCTCAGTCAAATCTTTGGAATTCATAGTAATATAAATGACGATCGCGAGTGTGGTAGCTTATAATCTTATTTTTTTAGCAAGATTCAAACCGATAGTTAACAACCCAACTGTCCTCAAATCACTAATACTAGAAATGTCCGCCGACAGCTTTTCTATCGCAATTTTGCTCGAAAGAACACAGGTTATAGAAAAAACTTATTATTGAGCCACAACTTAAAAACTGAGACTGTTGCATCATGCTGCCTTATCTCCTTTTCAGGCTGACTGAGGTTAGCAGAGAGAGTTAAGTATGATTTCTGGTGCCATCACATCTATACTCCGGTCAAATTAAAATCTTGTCAATTCAGTGTTAGTGCCGTCATTTGTCAATTTAGTAAAGTTCAGAAAAGTTCTGGAGTTACGATTCTTTTCTATTAAGAAAGATTTTTTTTAATAACAAACGCGGTTTGGAATACTGAATTTGCAGTAGCTTTTGTTGTGAATTTAGCCTGTAGTCAGCAAATTAAGTTGCTTGCCTTGTTTGAGAATAAATGAATCCTATTCCTAGTAACTTGCATTAGTGGTTTATTGGTGTAAAGTGATGAGCTATGTCCAGCCTATTTGTCGCAACCGAAAAGATGTAACGATATCTCCAGCGATCCCAACTAAATTACAGTTTCAACGCCGCGATCGCCTACCAGAAAATAAAGAAGTTTTATGGCAAATTGAATCCGGGGTTGTCCGCAGCATCACTTGGAGTCAAGAGGGCGAGTTGGTTTGTCTGGGGTACTGGGGAGTGGGAGATGTTGTCGGACATGCACTATCACGAGTGCAGCCCTACGAAATCCACTGTTTGACAAATGTAGAAGTCAGTCGCTGGAACCGCAATCAGTGGGCGCATTTAACAGATGCGATCGTTCACCACCAGCAACAAACTGAAGAACTATTGAGCATCATTCATATCAATCCTATATCTCAAAAATTGTGGCAGCTACTCGTGTGGTTGAGTCAAAAATTCGGTTGCAAAGTTGACAACGGGCAGACGCTTGAGCTACCACTCACCCATCAGCAGTTGGCTCAAACGTTGGGTACGAGCCGAGTGACAGTAACCAGAGTTCTCCAGCAGTTAGAAGCAGAGGGAAAAATCCGACGGCAGCGGCGGCGACTCGTCGTGACAACGACTTGACATGCAACCAATTAGTTGCATAATATTGGAATATGGATGCAGTGTTTAAAGCCCTTGCCGATCCGAGTCGGAGAAAGTTGCTCGATCTGTTATATACCCATAACGGACAAACATTAAGCGAACTGTGCGAACACCTTGATATGACGCGGCAAGCCGTGACCAAACATCTCGCGCTGTTAGAGGCAGTGAATCTAATTGTCATCGTCTGGCACGGGCGAGAAAAACTGCATTACCTTAACCCAGTACCGATTCAGGAGATTTACGATCGCTGGCTGAGTAAATACGAACGCCATCAACTGGACGCTTTAAGTCAGTTAAAGCGAAATCTCGAAGGAAACACCAAGGAGACTCAACATGGATAAACCCACCTTCGTTTACGTGACCTACATTGCTACCACGCTCGAACAACTTTGGGAAGCGATCGTCAGCGAACAATTCACCCAGCAGTATTGGGAAGGCGGGCAACTTCAGTCTGACTGGAAGGTAGGTTCATCCGTGCAGCAGATTGACGAAGATGGCGAACCTGAAGACATTGGCGAAGTCTTGGAATCTCAGCCGCCATACCTGCTCTCCTATACCTTCGGATCGTCCAACATCATGGGATCTGTGCCGAATCACGTCCGCTTCGAGCTGGAGCAGTACGGCAGCACTGTGAAGTTAACGCTGATTCACGATCTCCTTGATATCCAAAGCTACATGAGCGTGAGCCGCAATTGGACTGCTAGCCTGTCCTATCTCAAGCGTCTGCTGGAAATCGAAGATGTACTAGCGTTAGTTGCTTGAAATTATGTCAGTAATCGGTCATGGGAATTGGCGATCGATGAAATGTCCCATGACCCGACCGTCCACTTCATTGGAGAACTCCACACTATGATTCCTACCGTAATTGAACAATCGAGTCGGGGGGAAAGAGCCTTCGACATTTACTCTCGCTTGCTGCGAGAACGAATTATTTTCCTAGCAGAAGCGATCGACTCGGATACAGCTAACCGAATTGTGGCGCAAATGCTGTTTTTAGAAGCAGAAGACCCTCAAAAGGATATTTATTTGTACGTCAATTCTCCGGGTGGCTCTGTGGTTGCAGGTTTGGGCATTTATGACACGATGAACCATATTCGTCCAGATGTTTGCACGATTTGCTATGGCATGGCAGCCAGTATGGGCGCGTTTTTGCTCGGTGCGGGTACTAAAGGCAAGCGCAGCAGTTTACCGAGTTCGCGAATTATGATTCACCAGCCTTCCGGTGGGGTGCAGGGACAGGCAGTGGATATCGAGATTCAAGCCAAGGAAATCCTCTACCTCAGACGGCAAATTAATCAGCGGATGGCTAGCTATACGGGGAAATCCTTGGAGCAAATTGAGCAAGACACCGACCGAGATTTCTTTATGTCGGCGGCTGAGGCGGTGGAGTATGGTTTGATCGATCGGGCGATCGAGCGCCCGACTCTCCCGATTCATCCCGAACTGGTAGCAGCTAGATAATGGATAATCACATTGAGCATCAAATCGTCGAGGCAGAAGAAAAGCTCAGGCTGGCAATGCTTCACTCCGATGTGAAAGCATTAGATGAATTGCTGTCGCCTAGATTACTTTTTACAAATCACTTGGGGCATTTGGTAGGAAAAGAGGAAGATCTGGCGGGTCACAAGTCTGGCGCTCTCAAACTCAACTCACTGTCAGCTTCCGAGCAGCAGATTTTGTTAACAGGTGATGTGGCGATCGTTTCAGTAAAAATGCAATTGTCGGGTAGTTACAATGATACGCCTACAAATGGCATTTTTCGGTTTACTAGGGTTTGGTCGCAGTCTCAGGATGGGACTTGGCAGATTATAGCTGGACATTCAGGTATCGTGTCCTAGCGCTTTACTACTCCCTGTTCCTACTCCCTACTCCCTTGTTGGTCACTTTTCTTACAGTGAATTTTGTGTCACAATTAAGAGTTTTCTCATTTAAGTAGGAGATATGGCTGGCTGGAGTACTCAGCTTCAGTGCGATTCCCGTGACTTCGGCTATTTGATGATGAAACTAATTATCATCAAGCTATGACAAAAATTCTGACAGATACAAGCTGGAATGAATTATGCCAAGAAACTTCTTTTCAATTGAATGGTTTTGAAACTATCGCCCAGGGAAAAATTCCAGATGTCTGTAATACCTACGGGAGGTGTTGTAAAAATGTTGATAAAGCATTAAATTGACAAGCCAAACTCGTAGCGATTAATGAATAGTCCAATTACAAGATCGTGCATAAAAATTGTTTTGGAAAAGCAAATTGTTTTACGAGCTAAGCGTTTAATCTGCGTCCGAAGATTTAAGTGTTTGTTTTCGACTTTTTGTGTGCCTTTCTTGCCAATTTTATGCTTTGACGCATCTAAAAGCTGATGAAAGGCAGGAGTTACTCATTTGGTGCGGGGTGGCTTAAAGGATAGCTTTTTAAAAATGTCGCTTTATGGTGAGGTGGTGAGTGCCGCAGTAAAGAAAGACACTGATATGAGTTGATACTTACCTCAATTCATACCTCATATTATGCAACGCCGAAATTTTTTCTCCCCCCTTGACTCTCTAGTTAACTAGAGAATCCACAATAGATTTAGTCACGTTATGGAGTTGAGCAAATGTTAATCCAGCTCAAAGTTCCCAAACTCGCTTGCGCTGCTTGTGTCGATGCTGTAACTCAAGCAGTGAAGAAGGTTGATGCAACGGCAAAAGTAGAAGCCGATCCGAAAACAAAAATGGTCAGTATCGAGACGCAACGATCGGTAGCAGAAATTGAAAACGCGATCGCTGCTGTAGGCTATCCTGTGGCTTAAGCCGCAATTGGTTATCAATAAAAAGTAATTGCCATATGGATAACATCACGCTGAAACTAAAAGGCATGAGTTGTGCCTCTTGTGCTAACAACATTGAAGCCGCAATTCGCTCTGTTCCTGGAGTGAGTCATGCCAGCGTTAACTTTGGTGCAGAACAAGCCACAGTCACTTACGATCCTCGTAAAACAGATGTGGCGACACTGCAAAATGCGGTTGACGCAGCCGGGTATGCCGCTCAGCCGATGCAAGAAGACGTGTTGGCAGCAGATGACGATGCCGAACGTCGGGCGCGGCAGGTAGAAAATCGCGACTTGACTCGTAAGGTTTGGACTAGCGGTATTATTAGTGCAGTGCTGGTTATTGGGTCGTTGCCTGCTATGACGGGGTTATCTATCCCCTTCATCCCCATGTGGCTGCACAATCCCTGGCTACAACTGATACTCACGGCTCCAGTGCAGTTCTGGTGTGGTGCATCCTTCTATGTTAATGCCTGGAAAGCTTTCAAGCGCCATACAGCCACGATGGATACCCTAGTGGCGATCGGTACGGGTGCGGCTTACTTATATTCCCTGTTTCCTACTTTCTTTCCTGAGTGGTTTCTGGCTCAGGGTTTGAACCCAGACGTTTACTACGAAGCCGCCGCTGTCATCATCACCTTAATCTTGTTGGGAAGACTGCTAGAGAATCGCGCTAAGGGACAAACCTCAGAAGCAATTCGCAAACTGATCGGCTTGCAGGCAAAAACAGCGCGTGTCATTCGTGGCGATCGCGAGGTAGATGTGCCGATTGCCGAAGTCGTTGTGGGCGATATCATCCTGGTTCGTCCTGGAGAAAAGATTCCTGTGGATGGAGAGATCGTTGATGGCTCCTCCACGATTGATGAGTCCATGGTGACGGGTGAAAGCCTGCCTGTGAAAAAGCAACCTGGAGATGAAGCAATTGGGGCGACGATCAATAAAACTGGTAGCTTTAAATTTCGGGCAACACGAGTTGGCAAAGATACATTTTTAGCGCAAATTGTCAAGCTCGTACAGCAAGCTCAGGGTTCTAAAGCACCGATTCAACGGTTGGCAGACCAAGTGACGGGATGGTTTGTACCTGCGGTCATCGCGATCGCAATCGCTACTTTTGTCATCTGGTTTAACATCATGGGCAACCTGACGATGGCGCTGATTACCACTGTTGGAGTGTTGATTATCGCCTGTCCCTGTGCCTTGGGTTTAGCTACACCAACCTCAATCATGGTCGGAACGGGTAAAGGTGCGGAAAACGGTATTTTAATTAAAGGTGCAGAAAGCCTGGAACTGGCACACAAACTGCAAGCGATCGTGCTTGATAAAACGGGTACGATTACGCAAGGCAAGCCAACTGTCACCGATTTTGTCACGGTTAACGGAACGGCACATAGCAACGAGCTAAATCTTTTGCGTCTAGCGGCATCCGTCGAGCGCAATTCCGAGCATCCCTTAGCTGAAGCAGTAGTACAATATGCCCGATCGCAGGGTGTGGAACCGACGGAAGTACGAGAGTTTGAAGCAGTTGCAGGTAGTGGCGTGCAAGGATATGTATCTGACCGATTAATCCAAATTGGTACGCAGCACTGGATGAACGAACTGGGCATCAATACCAGCCAATTACAGCAACAGTGGGATCGATTGGAGTATCTCGGTAAAACAGTTATTTGGATAGCGATCGATCGCACAGTCCAAGGAATTATGGGAATTTCCGATGCCGTCAAACCATCTTCGACTCAAGCAATCCGCACGATGCAACGAATGGGATTAGAAGTGGTAATGCTGACTGGTGACAACCGCCGCACGGCAGAAGTTATTGCCCGTGAAGTTGGGATTAAACGAGTCATGGCAGAAGTTCGTCCCGACCAAAAAGCTGAGGTTGTTAAGTCTCTGCAATTAGAAAAGCAGGGGAAAAATTCAAAATTCAAAATTCAAAATTTCCCGACTCCCAAAATTGTTGCAATGGTTGGCGATGGAATTAACGACGCACCAGCCTTGGCGCAGGCAGATGTGGGAATCGCCATCGGTACGGGAACGGATGTGGCGATCGCCGCTAGCGATATTACATTGATTTCTGGTGACTTGCAAGGCATCGTCACCGCAATTCAACTCTCGCGTGCCACGATTCGCAATATCAGACAAAATCTGTTTTTTGCTTTCATCTATAACGTGGCGGGTATTCCAATCGCCGCAGGTCTTCTCTTTCCTTTCTTTGGTTGGTTGCTCAGTCCGATTATCGCAGGTGCGGCAATGGCATTTAGTTCTGTTTCGGTGGTGACAAATGCCCTGCGTCTGCGTAACTTCCATCCGAAAACTGCGCGCTAAATATAACTAAATATCAATAGCGTGTCTAAACCAATTGTGAAAATACCGTCCATCTGTCTGTGACTTGCTAATTGTGCTTTCACAAATGACAAATGACAAATGACCAATGACAATTCAAGAGCGAGAGGTTTTCAATGGTAAGCAAAACTGCGATCGTAGGTGGTATCGCGAGTATGGGATTAGTATTAGGCATTGCTTCGGGTCAAGCAGTGGCACAAATGTCTCATGAAGGGATGCAACGCTCTGAAACAGAGCAGGAGAGTCAGTTTCGCCGTATCGAACAACCGTTATGGTTGAAAGGTGCAGTGACAGTTGGTGGTTTGGGATTAATTGGACTAGAGCTGTGGTGGTTTCTCCTCAGCAAGCCTAAGTCACAAAAAGCCAAGACAAGTCAGGGTGTTCAGGAAATTGAAATTGCTGTTGATGGTGGGTACGAACCCAGTCGAGTTGTGGTCAATGTAGGTCAAAGAGTCCGACTCAACTTCCACCGTAAAGATCCTAGCAGTTGTCTTGAAGAAATCCGATTTCCCGACTTTCATGTCGCCCAGAATCTCCCCCTCAACCAAGTCACACCCATCGAGTTCACACCCGACAAACCAGGGACTTATACTTTCACCTGTGGCATGAATATGTTTCGAGGAGTTGTCGAAGTTCAACCTGCCGATTCTACTCCTGTTGCCAGCTTAACGCCTGTTGCCCCATCTACTACTGTCAAATAACTGCTTTGAACGGCTCGAACTCATCAGGCGATGCCACTCCGATTAGCCCGACACAAATTTTATTGCTTTCAGTGAGAAATACTATCATTTAAGTTTGAAGATCTTCTTGTTGGGCAAAAGAATTTTAGCCTATCAACCGCTAGTCAGGGGATGCTTGATGAAGAATGCTTCACGCCGTCAAATTTTGCAAGGCGCGATCGCCAGTGCGATGATTATTGGATTCAATCCTACCATGCGATCGTGGGTCACATCCGCCAGTGCTGCATCTGATTTTGAATCTCTGCCACCCCTGGACGGCATACTTTACACCGATTCCGTCACCCGCAATGCTGCCGCTGATGATTTCGGTCATCTGGTGCGTCGCTACCCAGCTGCCGTACTCAAACCAGGTTCGATGGAAGATATCGTGAGGATCGTCCGGTTTGCTCGTACCCACAAGCTGAAAGTTGCCGCACGCGGTCAAGCACACTCTACATACGGTCAACCGCTCATAGAGGCGGGAATAGTTATTGACACCAGTTCGCTCGATACGATTCATAATATTAATGCAGAGCAGGCGGAAGTGGATGCAGGTGTGTTGTGGAGCCAACTGCTGCTGGCATCGCTGGAGCAACAACTAACACCCCCCGTCTTGACAGATTATCTTGAGTTATCCGTAGGTGGTACTTTAGCAGTTGGCGGGATCGGTGGTAGGAGTCATCGTTACGGCGTGCAAGTAGATAACGTCTTATCCCTTCAAGTCGTCACGGGTGCGGGCAACCTAGAAACTTGTTCTCGCTCCCAAAATCGCGATTTGTTTGAAGCAGTGCTAGCAGGGTTGGGTCAATGTGGCATTATCGTCAGGGCAACAGTTCGCCTGATTCCGTCTGCCCAAAATGCCCGCGTGTTTCTCTTGTTTTACAACGATCTGGCAGCTTTGACACGCGACCAACGCTTGCTAATTGCCCAAAAACGATTTGACTACGTAGAAGGTCAAGTCGTAGCCGATGCGAGTGGTGGATGGCGCTATATGTTGGAAGCAGCTAACTTTTATACTCCACCAAATCAGCCAGACAACACCAGTTTGCTGACAGGGTTAAGCTACAGCCAAGGTACGGAGCAGATTGAAGACAAGTCTTACTTTGATTTTGCCAATCGGTTGGCTCCAACAGTTGCTTTTTTAAAGGAGAGCGGTGTGTGGTTTTACCCACATCCTTGGTTAGATTTATTCGTCCCGGGAACCGCAGTCAATAGCTTTGTAGGCGAAATCGTTTCTGACTTGACTTTAGCAGATACGGGTCAGGGTCCGGTGCTGCTGTATCCCGTGCCGACAAACCGCTTGACGTTACCGCTGTTTCGGGTTCCCAATGAGGAGGTCGTGTTCCTATTTGCGATTCTACGCACTGCACCACCCGATGCTAGCGCGATCGCATCTATGTTAGCTGACAATCGCGCGGTTTTCGAGCGCAACCGCGATCGTGGTGGATATCGCTACCCGATTGATGCCGTTCCATTTTCTCAAGCCGACTGGAGACAGCACTTTTATCCGGTATGGGGTAAACTAGTCAGTGCCAAGCGCCGCTACGACCCCGACAATTTACTTACACCTGGTCAGGGGATTTTCTAGCATGACGAATCGCGTTTAAAAAGAAATTACTAAATACGGTTCCTCAAATTTACCAGATTGTACAGATTTTCCTTTCAACTCTGGTGGTAAGACAATCTGTCGCCTTTGGTCGCCAGCTTCAACGACAATTTCTGTACCAGACTGCGTTAACTTAACTTGTTTTTTATGAAATCCTGGTAAAAAAACGCAGACTTGGCGCTGAATGAGGCCGATTTTGAGTGGTGGTGTCACGGAAATACTAGCATTAAAATCTGGTAATGCTTCAAGAATTGTCTCCCAATTCCGCTCCTGCAAACTAGAGATATGATGCACAGTTAATGGAGCAAAAGCCGACTGTATGGCTTCTCTACTTAAATCGCGCTCTTGATAAGCTAAAACCCCGCTGACGGTGAGGTTAATTTGTTGGGCGCTACCCCACCACCAGCGAGTATCGGCGATCGCTTCTGGTGTATCGTTAGTCACGAGATAAGCTGTTAACTGACTTGCATCGTTAGCTACTGCAACTCCTTGCTCGATCCAATGCTGAATTTGAGCCAGTCCTTCTTGCATTTTCTGGCGATCGATATTAGCGTTAAGAATTGCCGCAGCCAATGGACCACCAATTGAATTAGCAATCTCACTAATATCTATATCTGCAAATATTTGGTGAAAGCGCCGAAAATACCAATCCAAAGCACTAGGAATCCCTAGCATACGCAGTATCTCTAAATTTTCCCGACCGCTATAAATAATGACATCATAGCTACCACTTTGATAGTATTGTCGTAGGGCATTAAAAGTTAAAAAACTATCAAATCCAGGTAGTATAATTAATTCGGCGGGATAGATTTGTTCGGAAAAAGAATCTGGTAAATAGGTAGAAACAAGTTTTTTGACTTCATCCCAAGCCTGTTCTAACAGTACAGTTGTTTGTAACTGTACGACTTGCAAATGGCTCTCAACGCTTTGAGGATGCGTACTTAAAGAAGTTTCTAAAAGTAGCTCCGTACTCGGATTAACATAGGTAGCCAATAAAACTCTTTTACCTTGTCGGGCAAACCACTTCGCAGTAGCAATTGCTAGTATCGTCCGTTCTCTAGATCCATCGCCCAGAAATGTAATTATTCTGCTCATTGAATCAATCCCATTGCTAATTAGGGAATCGTAAGGGCGAGCTTACCAAAGATTTGCTAGGTGCAGATGATTGAAGTCGCCCTTACGAAATGAGGGAGTCGTAAGAGTGCGTCGCGCGAAAACTTCACAGCAAATAAGTAACTTAGTTCAACCCTCCCCTACACAATTAAGGTAAGAGATAACTAATAACCGATAACTAATAACTGACTCAACTTACTGTTCGATCGCACCGAAACAAGCTGCTGCTACTAATAAGAAGGGAGTACCAGGAATCAAAGGTAATAAAACACCAATGACACCTATACCCACGCAGATTGTACCCGCAGTAATTAAAGCTGCGTTCTTGATTTGCTTGAGCATATTAACTTGAGCGATAACTTGATAATTTCAGTCTAGTAATCTTCAGTCTTGTAGTTTTTACACTACCATGCGATAGTTACTACTGTGCATCAAAATTGCAAAAGATAGCAATAATCTTTACTCTTCTTATCATTATCTTGCTTGAGTTTGCTCTATAAAGTTTGCGTTTAGCAAGCGATGTCTACTATGGCGATTCTATTTGAGTCATGAACCGATCGTTGTGGTGGTTGACGGTTAACAGTTGACAGTTAACCGTCAACCGTCAACCAGCAATATTCCAGATTCACAAATCATTTAGGCTCGCTATATCAGCCTTCTTTTCTGAAAAGAACAGAAAATCAAAGACAGAATAATTCGTATTTCGATCCCTCATTAGAGTCATAAAATACTCATAAGACTGTCATTAGCTTGTCTCACATGGCAAATGACCAATAACGAGATTGGTCTTTCACAAATGACACATGACAAATGACAGTAATTAATGCTGTTCGTAACAAGGAAGGTGAGTTGAATTATTTTGGCGATCGAGATCGCCGCTAGTTATGTGCGTATCCGTCGTAAAAAAGGCACTAAGAATTGTTTCTAGTCCTTCACTATAGTCTACTTCCCGATCTAAACAAAACTGCTTAAAGCGGCGTGCTACATCTTTTCGCACATGACCTCTGATTTGCACGTAGTTCCGATCGTCTTTTTTTCCCACAGCTCTTCTCAATCAGATTATAATTTTTGCCAAGCGCTGAAATCGAGCCAAATCTAATGTGTATACGTACCTGCGTCAGCGATTAATTTAAACTAATGGTTTGCATATAAAAATACCATCTCCTAAGCATTAAAGGTTATCTTTCATCGTAAAGTATTACGAATAAAACATAAAAGGTTTAAATGTTCAGTTTTACCTAACGTTACATTAACTTATAGTAATCAATGTAACTTTTTACAGTGAGTAGTGGGAAGCCGTAAGAATAGTTTTTTTCTAGTTTCTAAACTCGTGTCGTTAGATCGCAACTTTGCATTTGTGCGAAGTTGCAAATTTATCGAATGGCAAATCTATCAAATTGATAAGTTTGTTCCTATGGCGATGCAACCAAGCACCCAAGGGACGTAGTGAGTCATTAGATGAGAATCCTTCACGACTCACGACTCACTCTTGTCGATCCAAGTTCACACTACTTAACCATGCTAAGGGTATGCAAGGCATATAGTTAAATGATATAGGTTGTAAGAGCATTCCTGAGTTTTTGAGAAGTAAAATAATGTCTTCAAGCACTGGCACAGACTTAGCAGTGGCTAAGCCTGCCGGAGAGTCTTACGCTTGGCATACTCTGGAAGCTGAGAGAGCCACAGATGTTCTCCAGAGCGATCGCACCTCCGGCTTAACTTCCGCTGAAGTTAAAGAAAGACTACAACGCTACGGTTTCAACGAATTACAAGAAACAGGAGGACGTAGTGGTTGGGAAATCCTCCTAGACCAATTCAAAAACATCATGTTGCTGATGTTGATAGCAGTTGCCGTCATTTCAGCAATTTTAGATGTGTTCGGTACAAAACAACCAGGAGAAATACCGTTTAAAGACGCGATCGCGATTGGCGTAGTGGTCGTTCTGAACGGATTACTAGGCTATATCCAAGAAAGTCGCGCAGAAAAGGCTTTAGCAGCCTTAAAGGGCTTATCTTCGCCCAAAGTGCGAGTTCTGCGTGACGGCAAAACCGTGGAAGTCGATTCTAAAGAATTGGTTCCAGGGGACGTGATGTTACTGGAAGCGGGGGTGAAAGTTTCCGCTGACGGTCGCCTGTTAGAAGTTGCAAATCTGCAAATTCGGGAAGCCGCCTTGACAGGGGAGGCTCACGCCGTCAACAAACAAGCTACACTCCAGCTACCAGATGATACCGTATTAGGCGATCGCGTCAATATGGTTTACGAAGGTACGGAGGTCGTCCAAGGGCGAGGAACAGTCCTCGTCACGGGGACGGGAATGAAGACTGAACTAGGGAAAATTGCTACAGCACTGCAATCGGTAGAAGCCGAACCCACGCCGTTACAAAAACGGATGGCGCAGCTAGGCAATACCCTAGTCACGGGGGCGATGATTCTAGTACTGTTGGTGGTGGGATTAGGAATGCTCCACACGCCAACCATGAGTAATTTCGAGAACCTCGTGAAAGTCTCGCTCAGTATGGCGGTTGCTGTCGTTCCCGAAGGGCTACCTGCCGTGATCACCGTTACCCTGGCGTTGGGAACTCAGCGGATGGTGAAGCGCAATGCTCTAATTCGCAAACTGCCAGCTGTAGAAACCCTGGGTAGCGTCACCACAATTTGCTCTGATAAAACAGGGACGCTGACTCAAAATAAAATGGTCGTCCAGGCAGTTGCAACAGCTAGCAACTCTCTGCGAGTTACGGGCGAAGGATACGACCCGATTGGCGAGTTTCGCCACCAAGATAGAGTCGTCTCAGCGCAAGACCAACCGGAACTGCAAGCCTTACTCTTAGCTTGCGTACTTTGCAACGATGCCATATTACAAAGAGATAAAGGCGAGTGGACGATCCTTGGAGATCCGACCGAAGGAGCGCTGTTGTCTTTAGCTGGTAAAGCAGGGCTAGAAAAAGACCAACAATCGAGCTGGTTTCCCCGAGTCGCAGAGTTTCCGTTCTCCTCAGAACGCAAGCGCATGAGCGTGATGGTAACGGGACAAGAACAGCATAACGGACACGGGTTATCCCTTACCCCTTACCCCTTACCCCTTACCCCTTACTTAATGTTCACCAAAGGTTCGCCCGAACTGACTTTAGAGCGTTGCACTCATATTCAAACGGGCGATCGCATTGAACCACTGACAAACGAGTTACGGTTAAACATCCTCGACCGGAACAACCAGTATGCCAGTAAGGGGTTACGAGTTCTAGGCTTTGCCTACAAAGCCATTGCAAGTATTCCCCCAGAGGGTTCGGAAGAAACCTCAGAAAACGATTTAACTTGGTTGGGCTTAGTGGGAATGTTAGATGCACCCCGTCCCGAAGTCCGCGAAGCCGTGGCTAAGTGCCGCACTGCTGGTATCCGTCCCGTGATGATTACGGGCGATCACCAACTGACTGCTCAAGCGGTAGCTGAGGATCTAGGGATTGCTCACCCAGGAGATTTAGTACTGACAGGGCGAGAGCTGGAAAAATTGAGTATGCCAGAACTTGAGGCACACGTCGATCGCGTCAGCGTCTACGCCCGCGTCTCGCCAGAGCATAAATTACAGATCGTCCAAGCGCTACAACACCAAAACCAAATTGTTGCCATGACAGGGGATGGAGTCAACGATGCTCCCGCCCTCAAACAGGCAGATATTGGCGTAGCAATGGGCATTACAGGTACGGATGTCAGTAAAGAAGCTAGCGATATGGTGTTGTTAGACGACAACTTTTCCACAATCGTCTCGGCGACAGAAGAAGGACGAGTTGTTTACATCAACATCCGTCGCTTTATTAGATACATTCTAGGTAGTAACTTAGGAGAGGTTTTAACTATTGCTTCAGCACCATTACTAGGTTTGGGAGGAGTACCGCTTTCACCGTTGCAAATTCTCTGGATGAATTTAGTGACAGATGGAATTCCGGCGCTAGCTCTGGCTGTCGAACCAGGTAGACCAATTGTCATGCAACAACCGCCCAAAAATCCCAAAGAAAACATCTTTGCGCGAGGACTGGGTTCGTACATGATTCGGATCGGGATTATCCTCGCCATCGTGACGATTCTACTAATGGTCTGGGCTTATCACCATTCTCAGGCAGTTCAGGGCGGTGGATTGGACGCAGACCGCTGGAAAACAATGGTATTTACTACCCTGTGTCTAGCGCAAATGGGACATGCGATCGCGATTCGTTCTAACACTCGTTTAGCGATTCAAGTCGATCCGTTCTCTAATCCCTATATTCTGATTTCAGTCGTCTTGACCACTCTTTTACAACTACTGCTAATCTATGTTCCACCGCTGCGTAGTTTCTTCAGCACCCATTACATCCCACCCATAGAACTGCTGATTTGTTTCGGCTTCAGTTCCTTGGTATTTGTTTGGATTGAGCTAGAGAAGCTATTCATCCGTTGGCAAAGATCTCGGCAGCATAGTTAGTTGACGGTTAACGGTTAACAGTTAACCGTTAACGGTTGACCGTTGCCCTTCTTCCTTACCCTTACTTCTGCTTATGACTTGGTTAATCTCATTTGTGACTGAAACTTTGGTTGAAGCGCTCGCGGTCTGGATTGCGGAATTAGCGATCGCCGCGATCGCGGAATGGTTGCGAGAGGCGATCGCCGTGACTCTGGTTGAATGGATGCGAGAGGCTGTATCTCAGCTTATCGCTTTACTGAGCAGCCACAGAGCTTATTCTTAAAACCGCGATCGTCTTTATTCCCTCCCGCTCCCAGGGAGGGAATTTTGTGCGAGACACGAAATAGAGACGCAAAATTGTGCGTCTCTACTGATGGTTCACAGTTTTCGATTCAGGGTAAGTAGGGGCGCACAGCTGTGCGCCCCTACAGAGCGTGTGTGCGCCCCTACAGAGCGTGTGTGCGCCCCTACAGAGCGTGTATCTTGTTATTTTTGACTCGTGTACTGAGCCTGGTTAGGCGAACAATTGTTCTCATTTGCGTTGGATGGCACTACTCCAGCAACACTGGCAACTTTGACACACGAACGCTCTGCTTGCCAAACTTGCCACTGATGCGAGGAAAAGTCAATTCCAAGCAGTAACAGTAGAAAAGCCAAGGGACCAACTGCAAGAGCGATCGCGGTCTTACGTACGTTAAAAAAGTCTGGATGTTCGATCATGATTACCTCTGTTTAATTAGGGAGTAGGGAGTAGGAAAGACAAGGGAGAATTCTGAATTAATTGCTCGCTGACAACTGATAACTGATAACTGACAACTGATTCAGTCATGTAGGTAAAAAGCCGTTAATAGCATTGTGTAGGTCATCAGCAACAATACGCCCTCTAGCCAATTAGACTTACCATCTGTGCTAACTGAGTTTGTCATCAGTACAGCTACACCAACTGCTAAAACTGCAAATGTATCAAAGGCTAAATTCATCGGTTGCCCCATTGCTTGTCCCAACAAGACTAACGCTGGAGCTACAAACATGGCGATCTGCAAGCTAGAACCGAGGGCGATGGAAATAGACAGATCGATTTTTTGCTTCGCGGCACACATTCCACAGGTAATAATTTCTACTGCTGAACCGAAGATCGGCAGTAGCATGACACCTGTAAATAGACTAGTCAGACCGAGACTAGAGACAGCTTCTTGCAAACTATCAACCAGGACTTCAGAAACAAATAACAGCGCGACTGTAAAACCTAAGAGCAAACCAACATGTATCCACAGATCGTATTTTTGTCCTGTAGCTTCGCTACCATAGCTCTCAGGTTCGGCATCTTCCTCTAACTCATACATATATCTATGAGTTTTCATCGAGAAAAATAGCATCATGGCGTAAAAGCCTAATAGCAGTACAGATGCTACTAGAGAAAAATGATTAGCATTGGCGAGTTGATGGCTAGAACTCGTCGTAAACTTGAGCGCTACGGGCATCAAGATAAATACAACTGCCAGATTGAGCGAACCAGAATTGATCCGCGCTACAGTCGTTCGCTTGATGTTGTGCTGAAAATCTAGCCTTTTGAAGCTCAAGCCGTCTAAGATAAATGCGAATCCTAGACCTAATAAAAGGTTGGCAATAATCGAGCCAACTAAACTCGCTTTGACCACCTCAACCATACCTGCTTGCAGGGCAACGATTGAGACGACTATTTCAGTGACGTTACCAAAGGTGACGTTGAGTAGACCACCCAGAAACGAACCAATTTTGTTAGCGATCGCCTCTGTAAAGTTAGCAATCCATGCTGCTAAAGGAATAATTGCTAAGCCTGCTGTAGCAAAAACAACTAATGGTGGTAAACCAAGTTGCCTAAACAGCAGCGCCAAAGGGACGAACACAAGCATACGTAACAAAAACGCATCCTTGCGCGACATCGTTCGGCGCGACACCACTTTCCCCGCAGTGGGTCTTTCTGGTTTTGTTGATATTGACATTATTCCGGCTCCAAAAGTCTGTTGTGCTTTGGAGGGGATGGGGCAATCTCACATACCTATCCTGCGGAGATTGCTTGGCTGCTTTTCAAGCGACACCCAGCCCAACCTCGTTCCATGTAAGGGTGAGTTACTAATTCTTAGTAAACCTATCTACAGCCGTTTTCAATTACCACACACCTAAACGAGAGACTGATGTTGTGCAACAGTCATCTCCATAATTCATCTCCTAGCTTGTAGAACAGGTTTTTCAATCGAGACAGTATGGCACTGCCATTGCTGTTCAGTACCGTCAACTAGAGCGACACTTGATTGGGATATTGGATATTTGAATGAATTAAGAATCTGCGATCGACCCGAAGGTAATGATGCAGCTTTGAAACTCTAAATGCACTTGACTTTAAATGTACAATAAACTCGTTAGAAAAATCTAAAATTTTTGTTAAGTACAGATAAAGAAAAATAATTCTCCTTCTTATAGATACAGGTAAAAAAGCTGCTAACTTTGACTCTACTAGACTTTGCGCCAATGCAGCAAATCCCCTAAAAGTTTTCAGGACAAGCTTTATCTGAGAGCAAACTATCTGAAATATCTAAACTTATGTAAAACAGTGTGAGGTCAAGATTGATAGATTTTCAAATTTTCAGATGTCAATTTTTTAACTATATAAAGTGAGAAATTCTAAACATAACTTGCTTGCAATTTATGCAATTCGCAAGTTATGTAATTTACAAAGTCGCAACCTTTAAATATATTCGGAGTATAAACTGAGGGATTGGCAAAAATTCGATCCCTCAGCCTCTAGCATTTATAAGAACTGCTGAGCGATCGCCAGCAGATTTTGAGATATGTATGCTTTGACTTCGCTGTAAGTGAAGCTATAGCCGTTCTGTTTGCCTAGTTCCACTGCTAGATTTAAAAAACTTTCGCGATCGCCTGACTGTTTCAGTTTTTCTTTGAGCGACGAGTCTTGCAATACCAGTTGATGAAACTGTTCTATTTGTTTTGTCATTGGTCATTGGTCATCGATTGTGAATTAAGAGTGGTAGGGGCGGGTTTAGCAAGCATATTCACCGTTCTCAGCGGAAATCTTGAGTCAAAACCCACCCTTACACAAGCAGGTTTAGCAACCACATTCACCGTTCTCAGCGGAAATCTTGAGTCAAAACCCACCCTTACACAAGCAGGTTTAGCAACCACATTCACCTCCAAGCGAAAATCTTGAGTCAAAACCCACCCTTACAGCAGCAGGTTTAGCAACCACATTCACCTCCAAGCGGAAATCTTGAGTTAAAACCCGCCCTTAGACAAGCAGAGAGTCATTACAAATTTGGAATTCGGAATTCCGAATTCCGAATTCCATTGTCTCCCAGTCTTTTCTTAGCCGATTTCCACTTGATGCGGAATTGAACTCTGTTCGGGCTTGGCTTTACTCTTTTTCAAGTCAGTTCTGGCTTCCGCCACCAAGTCCTGGAAAGATTCTGATGCTTCAGCGACGGTATTTTGAGCCTTGTCATAAGCATCTAACATCCAGACCATACCCGTTTTCGCTAAAGATTTGGATGACTCTGACAAAGAATTACCTACAGCTGAATTAGATCCTCCCATAGCAGAACCTACGACACCCACTACGGGCGCTAGGGCTAATGCTCCCAAACCAATTCCTGCTGCTGTTAACGGTTCCAGTCCTAGCAATAAAGCTTCTAGTTCAAGCATATTGATTCAGTTTCCAAAAAAGAACAATTGCAACTCGTACTGGATGTAACGACTACATCATGCATATCGTGGGAAGCGATCGCGCCAAAGCTATTTTATTTGTTACTTGTTATCTGCTATTTGCCTAGATCGATGACCGATAGCAGAAAACTAATAACCGATAGCTGCTAATCGCTCTGAGTGCGGAAGATAGTCGTTATACCTGAAATTGGGCGACAAGAACAAAATGCATTTGCACTCAATCAAACTCTGTCACCCTACATAGCTTTTAAAACTTAATTTTGATGATAGCAGGAATAATACAAATCTAATTGAACGATTTCAAAGTTTTTTAAAAAAGTTAATTTTACCTGAGTTCACGTTTTAGCAATAATTCTTGGTTTAATTTAATTTATCTTAAAAATATGTTATTGAAAAGTAAATATTGCACTTGAGCGATCGAGAAAATTCAAAAGCAATTCAAATATTTGAACTGTTCAATAACTTTAAATGTGGACAATGTACTCCGTTCTTCAGCTCCAGATTACGCATAGCTTACTCGTGTTTCTCGCTCTATTCATTTTGCAGCTCGATCTCGTCTAAGCCTTGATAAACGAGGATTTCGTCGTACTCTTCCGAGCGATCGGCTCTATAGCTAACAACAACTTTTAGTCCGCGATCTTTTAAAACTTCTACCAATTCACTAAACTTATCTGGTCTAGTATAAATCTTAAACATTACTGCTTCCATGTGACTTTGCCTCCTTTTTTATTTAGTTTATAAATTGATTTGTTTAACGAGTAATCCAACTAAAGTCAGAGATGCTAACTCCATAAACTAGTAGTTTGGCAAAGCTAATGAATGAGTTAAAGCTAAATTATTGTTTTTAATTTTGTTCTGCTTATGATTGAGTTTTTTATAATTAACATGTAAGCCCGCTTTATCAGACAATTATTTAATTATCGAATAAATTTGCCGATTTGAGAGATATTGACACACTAAAATCTGTTGTTTTTTTTGATTATGTGGATTGAATTTTATATATGTAGCTGCCTAGCGTAAAATTCTCCAAGCCTCTAGAAGTAAGCGCCACAAGCTCGCTCTCATCCAAAATATATCCTCTAAGCCACCTAAGTTATCACTGCTTGCGATCGAATATATTAGTAAAATAAATGCATAAAATTTAAGTCAGCGATTTATACTAAAATCTAAATAAAGTCTTAAAAGCAAACTTGACTAGTCAAAGCAACTCTTATAGTAACGATAGAGTGAGACCTAGTACGTTTTCTTCCCGAAGTGTTGGCTGAACAAAACAATTAGCAATAAAATTTCTAAAACTTTATGTTTCTCTCCCACACTGTAAGTAGGCTTTTTTGTCTGTATCTCTACTCGGGCGATCGCCTGACTTGGCGAAGTCGCTGCAATCTAGCAAGAATAGTCCCCACTCAGCGATTCAAAGCCGTTTAGTTAGAGTTCTTAATTGCGAAATTGCAACTATGCCTATTATGAATATAATGGTCGTGATGGGAAGTAACATACGCCTGTCCAAAGGTAGAGGTAACAAAACTTTCCTTAAAGTAAAAGAGATAAATATCTGGCAAAACTATATTAGAATCAGGTCTTAACACAATGAATAGAATGCCAGTCTCAGCGATCGACACGACTCGAAAAGAGTTTAATTATACAGAGCTAGAAGTAGAAATCTCTCAGTTCGTACAGCAGCAAACGGGAGAAATCCAAGCTCTAGTAAAACGGACTGCCCAAGATATTATTGAAATCGGGCAGAAGCTTAATGCGGTAAAAGACAAACTAAAGCACGGACGCTTCATTGATTGGATTGAGGCAGAATTTCATTGGAGCTATCCAACTGCGGCGAGATTCATGCAAGTTGCCGATCGCTTTGGCAGCCAAATCTATCAAATTGATAAATTTGCTCCGTCGGCAATGTACGAGTTAGCAGCACCGTCAACTTCAAAACAAGCCATAGAAGAAGCGATCGCCCTAGCTGCATCCGGGGAAAGCATTACCTACTCGAAAGCGAAAGCACTCAAAAAAAAATATAAGGTTTCTTCGGCAAAGCCAAAGTTAGAAGCTCAATCCACAATTAGCGAAACCGATCCAAGCAGTCATCAGGCACGTTTGCCGCAATCACTGCTATTATCCTCACAACAAGTAGACATCATTGAAACAAAGCCTAACACTGTAGAGCGTCTATCCCTAAATGCGGCAAGTCGGAAAAGTTCAACTAGCCATAGCCAGCCAGAAGTTTGCTGGCACTTAGCCAAAGATCACATTTTATATTGCGACGAGCCAAATTCTCCTGCACTCCGTCAACGGCTGCCAGAAAAGCTAAAACTTCTGCTTGCTTTTCCGCCAGTTCCCAATTGGCAGACAGATATTCCCGCAGATACGCGGATCATTGCCACGCGATATTTACCTAAAGGAAAGAATTCCGAACTACTGGAAAACACTTTAGAAGCATTGCTCGATCTCTATACGGAAGTGGGAGAGACGGTAGCAATTTGTTATTTGCCTTTTCCTAAAATCTTAGATGTTTTGAATCGATTTGAACGGCGAGGAATCTTGGTAGAGCCAGATCGCCAGCAAGTACATGAGATCGTTTCTTACTGGAAGAAAGGCTGGAAGAAAGGTGAGACAAAAGTGAAAGAAGTGAGTTTGTGAAAGAAGTCAGAAGTTAGAAGTCAGTATTCAGGAGATAGAAGTTAAATTAGCTAACGTTACGTGAAGCAAAAGTTACAAAAAAGCATTAAAAATGGCGAAATTTCAGGATATTTTTAGCTTTACTTAACATAACGCATCTGAGAAACGAGAAGATTCTCAGAAATTCTGTGGCGTGAGTGAGGGCGATCGCCAAACAAATTCCGCTGAACTCTCAGCAATGCGATCGCCTAAAAGCTAATCAAATTAAAGCTATAACTTTTTCAAACGCGGTATCAAACCAATAACTAATGCAGGCTTGAGAGTCGAATCAATCGATTTAATTGTGGTTTACAAAAGTTTTCTGTTTATTCTGGAAATTTCATAGTAAGCTTTAGAAGAACTCTAAATGCACTCGCTGTAGCACTGTAAAGCTGAACTATAACGCGAGGTCAATGTCTGATTTTTGTCGATCGCCCATATTTTCTATTCGTCCTGGTGAGCTGACGGATCGGGGCAGCATCCAGTTGTTATCAACTGCGAATACCTCAGTTAGTAGAGGTTTCAGCTTGACATCTACAAGGTCTAAAAATTACCCATACAGCTTATATCTAGCAAGTCATGCCTCACAATTGTGTGGTTTGGTATGCGGGCAGTCGTAGTGAATTGCGGATTTTACCGCCCCATTCATGAGCAAGCCGCAGCAAACTCAGTATTGCAGGCTAAATGCAAGGTATTAGCCAGGGTTTGGACTAACTAAATTTTTGTGTTTTGTCAGCCACTTTGGAGATAACTGTTTGTCATGATTGCTACAAGCGTTACTAATGATTTGACTCCTACGGTTGCTGCGGTTGAACCAACGATTCAGATCGAAAACATCCATTACCAAGTTGTTCACTGGACTGAGGGACGTTTTCGGATTCGCATCCCCAGACTGGCAGACGATCCAGAATACGTTGGCAAGCTGCATTACTTAGTTGACGGGCTAGATTTTGTCAGTAATATTCAGCTCAACCCAGCCTCTCGCTCGTTGATTGTAGAGTATGACTACGAAGCTAGTGCCAAAGCGATCGCGATCGTTCAAGAAAGGCTATTCAGTGCAATTCAAACAGCGCCGCAAGTAGAAATTCCACTAGGATGGACACCAAAAACAGAGGAGGAAAAAGCGAGTAACGAAGTAGACTTTGTAGAACGGTTAGCTTTTCCTGCGGCTGGTTTAGCACTCTCTGTAGGCGCAATGATAGGCTTACCAATTCCAGGGTTTGTTATTGCTGGCGTAGTATTTGTCGGTGCTATCCCTGTCTTTAAACGAGCATGGGAGGCAATCCAACAAGACAGACAACTGACCATCGACTTCCTTGATGGTTTGGCACTGAGCTTGCATACTTTGCAAGGTCACTACTTTGCACCATCATTCATGCTCGGTTTGGTCGAAGGTGGTGAGGCGATCCGAGACTTGACAGCACGCGGTAGCGAAAGAGCTAACCTCGACTTACTAGATTGCTTAAATAAGACTGCCTTTGTCATCCGTAACGGTGAGGTGGTAGAAATTCCTACAGCTGAGGTAATAGTAGGCGATCGCGTTGTCGTTTATCCCGGCGACCAAATTCCCGTTGATGGCAGTATCATCAGCGGTACAGGCATTATCGACCAATGTAAATTAACAGGTGAATCAGTCCCCGTTACCAGACGCGAAGGTGAAGAAGTGTTTGCTTCCACCTTATTAGTTGACGGGACATTAACAATTGATGCCGAGCGCGTCGGTAACAACACCCGTGCAGGCGTGATTGTCAACCTGATGCAAGCCGCACCAGTACACGATACCAGAGTTGAAAACTATGCGGCAATGGTAGCCAACCAAGCCGTTCTTCCCACACTGGCAATTGGCGCTGGTGTCGGTCTGATGAGTGGCGATTTGAATCGTGCCGTCGCTCTGTTAACTCTAGACTTCGGTACGGGCATCCGCGTCTCAGTCCCGACGACAATCTTATCTGTTCTGACATACACAGCTCGCAACGGTGTCTTGATCCGCAGCGGTCGAGCGATTGAAATTCTTTCCCGCATCGATACAGTTGTCTTCGATAAGACGGGAACCTTAACTGTCGGTCATGCTGGTGTCAACGACATCGATATCATGGACGATCGCTTTACTAAAGATGATGTTTTGTGCTTGGCTGCAACCGCCGAACAAGGATTGACGCACCCAATCGCCGAGGCAATCGTCCATAACGCTAAAGATAAAGGCATAGCGCTGAAAGAATGCGAAGAGTGGGAATACAAAGTCGGTCTGGGTGCAGCAGCCAAAATCGACGGAATGCAGATAATTGTCGGCAGTCCGCGCTTCATGAACCAAGAGAACGTTTCTCTGGATGAATACGATCGCAGGTATCCCGATGCTAAATCCGGCGGACAATCTCTAGTTTACATTGCAGGCGACGGCAAACTCATCGGCGTAGTCCGCTACAGCGATCCAGCTCGCGAAGAAAGTCGGGAAGTCATCGCCGAACTGAAGCGCATGGGTATTACTGCTTACATGCTTAGCGGTGACGTATCGCGAGTCGCGAAAGCCGTTGCTGGTAACTTGGGCATGAATCCCGACAACATCTATGCTGAAGCATTCCCAGAGCGCAAAGTCGAAGTTGTGAAGTCCCTGCATGACAGCGGTAAGACAGTTGCTTTCTGTGGTGACGGAATTAACGACTCAGCCGCACTTGCTTATGCTGACGTTTCGATCTCGTTTGCTGGTGCAACGGATATTGCCAGAGAAACCGCTGATGTCGTGTTAATGGAAGACGATTTACGCGGCTTGCTAATGGCGATTAAAGCGGCAAGGCAGGCAATGGATATCATTTGGCAAAACACGGCGATCGTTGCCGTTCCCAACCTCGGCGCGTTGGTTTCAGGTATCTTCTTCGCCCTCGATCCACTACTCGCTGTCGTCATCAACAACGGTACGGCTATCCTCGCCGAACTCAACGGTCTGCGTCCGTTAATGGGACCAGGAATGGAAATTCCGGCACTCACCGGAGCCAAGGTAGTACCTCAAGAAGCGATTACCGTACCATCAGAAAAACCCGTTCCAGCAGTTAGTGAAACTCCAGTTGTCGAGCCGAAACCGCAGCTTGCTGAAGAAGTTATTACAACTCCAGTTGTCGAGCCAGAACCGCAGCTTGCTGAAGAAGTTAATGTAGCGATCGCGCCCGAAACCAATGGTAACGGACATTATGCCAACGGTAATGGCAACGGACACTATACAAATGGCAATGGTAACGGCAAGCATCCCGCAGTAGAAACAGCGATCGAGCTAGAAAAGGCGAACATGTCATCACCTGTAGGTCATTTAAAGCAGAGTGACTTAGCAAGACGATTGGGAATGTCTCCCCAAACCCTTACCTACCGCAGATCGAGAGCTGATTTCGTTGAATGGAGCATGACTAAAGACCCAGAGGGAGTGGCATGGCTCTACGAACCAGGTTCAAGATACTTCTACACGGTTGAATTCGACAATTCCAACGTCCAGCAAGAACGGCTAGTTGCAGCAGGAGTGCGCTAATGTTTGAACAAATTCAATTGGGAGAAAAGCCCAAGTTCGACTCTAACGTATATGCTGCCTACGATCGCGCTCTGGCTTACGATGAGTTAATTGCCGAGGCATGGGACGGACGCAACCTAGCAGATGCCGATGCCAAGCATGACTCGCACCATACGCTGAATGAGTACCACGCCGCCTACAAAAATCAAAATGGCGAGTATTATATTTACTCATTCACCCACATTGGTTATGTACCCGCGATCGCAGTGACGGCGGAAAAACTCGAAAGAGCGCACGCTGCCGAACCCGAGTCGATCCATGTCGAACATTGTGGCTGGCACGACAGCGACAACCCGCAAGCAAAGGCAATGGAATGGTGGAACAGTCATGTTATTGCTAAACTTGCTAGTCGTGTTGTTCCACAACCAACGTAGTTTAATGTCTGTAGAGACGTTGCACGCAACGTCTCTACAGACCTCATCCCCTCGTTAAAGATGGATTGCCAAGTTATTCACAGCACGGAGGGGCGCTTGCGGATTCGCGTCCCTTCGATCGCCGACAATTCAGAGTATGCCGACAAGCTGAATTGGTTGTTAGAGTCGCTGAATTTTGTCACCAGCATTCGGATCAATCTGGCGGCGCGATCGCTGATCGTAACTTACGAAACTCATTTAGTTTCCGAAACGATCGCCGAAGCAGAACTACTCGATCGCATTCAACGATTCGGTAATGCAGATGGTAGTACCGATCTAGTTCTGCCAGAGACAAAACCACTAGACCGACCGCAGGTCAATGAATGGGAACAACTAGGACTGCCAGCGATCGCCCTCGGACTTGCCTTGGTAGCTGCTCCACTGGAAATTCCGCCTCTAATTATTGGCGCGGCGATCGCAAGTGCTGCCGTACCTTGGTTTAGTCGGGCAACCGAGAGCTTAGTTGTCAATCGCCAGCCCAATGTCGATCTGCTAGACTCCCTGTGGATGACATTTCACACCCTCAACGGGCAGTTTGTCGCTCCGTCACTGAAGACAGCTTTGGTAGGCGTGCGGCGGACTCTGCGCGGTATGAGTGGAGAGGAAAAAGAACGACAATTCCAACAGTTGTTGAATGGCTCCCAACAGCTTGTTTGGGTCGAACGAGATGGGCAAGAAAGGCAAATTGCTTTTCAAGAGTTAGTCGTAGGCGATCGCGTCATTGTCTATTCTGGTGATGTCGTTCCTGTAGACGGGCAAATCTTGCAGGGAATGGCACTAATTGACGAACGGCACTTAACTGGCGATCCGCAGCCAGTTGTTGCTACAGAAGGCGAAGATGTTTGTGCTTCTAGCCGATTGTTAGAAGGTAAACTCTGCATCCAAGCCAAGCGCACTGGTTACAATACCCGTGTCGGATTAGCTTTTCAATTGTTGCAAGCAGAACCCGTATACGACACCCAGATCGGTACGCAGCAGGCAGAATTTGCCAAAAGTGCTGTCGTACCGACTATCTTTTTAGGTGCATCTATTTTTGCCTTGACTGGGACGTATGGTCCGGCAATTACGCCCTTCCAACTCGACTTTGGTAGCGGGATTCAAATTGCCATGCCCACAGCTTTTCTGGGCGCTCTGACGGCTGCGGCACGTCATGGCGTGTATATTCGTAGCGGTCGCGTTTTAGAGTTGCTGGCTCAAGTTGATACTATAGTTTTCGATCGCACTGGAACTCTGACCCAAGGCAATGTAGTTGTAGCCATCCATACCACAGATCCAAGTATCTCTCCTGTGGACGTCTTAACACTTGCCGCCACCGCTGAAGCGTCTCTCAATCATCCCGTAGCAACTGCGATCGTCTATGCTGCTGAAACTCAGGGAATTCAGTTATTGGAATGCGAAACATGGGATTACTTTGCAGGCATGGGAATTGCTTGTCAGATCGACGGGCAAGAAATCCTAGTTGGAGGCGATCGCTTATTGCAACAACACCATGTCGATGTCAGCTGCCTTCAGCCTGAAATTGATGCTAGTACTGACTCCTACATTTACGTGGCTAAAAACGGGCAAGTTATAGGAGCGATCTTCTATACCGACTTTTTACGCCCAGAAAGTGCAGACATAATTGCAACTTTGCAACAATTGCAAATTGAGATTTATGTGGTGACAGAAGACAATCCCAAAGTTGCCAACGCTGTTGCAACGCAACTGGGTATGACTCCTAATTGCGTTCACGCCCATGCGACTAGCCAGAACAAAGCCGAGTTAGTACAAGCACTGTGCCACCACGGTAAGACGGTGGCTTTTGTCGGGGATGGAATTAACGAAGCGGCGGCGCTATCTTTTGCCGATGTCTCAATCTCTTTTGCATCTGGCGACGACATTGAAGTGGAAACCGCAGATGTCGTGCTGTTAGATAACGATTTAGCTGGGATAGTAGAAGCGATCGCTCTAGCCAAAAGAGCGATGGAAATTGTTTATCAAAATGCTGCGATCGTCATCGTTCCTAATCTCGCCGTAGTCACTGGCGGGATCTTCTTCGGTCTCAACCCAATCGTCAATGTCGTCACCAACAACTTTACTGCCTTCCTCGCCGAATTCTTCAACAGTACGCGCCCCCTGTTACCACCAAAAACTTTTTCCACGCAAAAAAGACTGCCAGCAGCCTAAGTACAGGACAAAAATTGTAAAACATTGAGAAATTCAGCGTTTTTTTGCTCCAAGTTTAGGACAATTGCCCGCAAGTGGTCGAAGCCGTAGCGAAACAGGCTCTTAGCTTTACGTCCGTGCTTTTTGATTTTGAGCGGTTTGATTTGATGCAACCACTGCCCTGTAAGGAATGCCCAGCATAAGGCTAGTGTCAATAGAGCTAGGAGTTTGCTCAAGCGTTCTGAATCAGTGAAATGGGTTGATTCTAGACAAAAGCCCCGCGTTTTGAATGTGCCAAATAGGGTTTCAATGCCCCACCGCGCTGCGTAATCAGCGATCGCGGTTGCGGCTGAATTGGGAGTGACTACGACCAATAGCTCGTTATCCTCCAGCCGTAGGGCAGCCACGTACAACCAATAGCCCCACAAGCGACGGCGTTTGGGCAGTACCTGAGTCTGTTGGAGTTTGAGGTGTGCAAAGACAACGCTTGCCTTCAAGCTTTGTCGTCCATTGCTCAAGCAATCACTGGCGCGAATACGAATCCGAAAGGGAAGGGTAGGATGTTTGAGCAGATAGCCAAACCACTCATGTCCGAGAAACTCCCGGTCAGCAGTGAGATAGGCGATTTCACGGTCTGGAAACAGAGCAGTTACTTCCTCCATCAGCTCAATGCGCTCGTTGGTGTTGGAGTTCCCTTTCTTGTCGAGCATCCACCATAGCACGGGAAATGCCATCCCTTGATGAACGATGCCCAAAGTCAGAATGTTGAATGTGGTTTGTCCAAACTGCCACTGAGTCCGATCCAAGCTTAACACCCAAGGTTCAGGGATGCTCATTATTCCCACAATCACTTTAGCTATCTCATAGTAGTTGAGTTCAAAGTTGCGGAAGAAGCGTTGGAGCCGTTTGTAATTTGAGTCGGTTTGCGCTTGTCCCACAAATCCTGTAGCTAATTCAGCCAAATTGACAGTTTTAACGCGAAACAAAGCTATGAGGAACATGGCTAGAAAGCTTAAGCGGGCTCCATGCCATGCCAAATGGGGCTGTAAAGTTTGCCGTAGTAGCGTAACCTGATCCATAGGGTTTCATCGAGAAAATTCGCAATTTCCATGAAACCCTTTTCTTCTCTAGTTTTCAAGGTTTTGTCCTGTACTAAGGCCAGCAGCTAGTAATTTAGCTCTGAATGCGTCAACAGTACCTACTGTTGACAATGGCACGCACCTCAGCAGCAATGGTGCAGCTTGCATCAAGCAAAGCGCTCTAGCAAAGCGCTATTAACTGACCCCTCTCACCTCTTACCTCTCACCTGACTCACTGATGACTGATAACTGATAACTGTACGGGCGGGTTTGGAACCAAGATGATGGCTAAAGCCCGTGAATCTGCTGGCTAAACCCGCCCCTACGACAACTGATAACTGATAACTGATAACTGAAAAAACTCGCCCAGGTAGAAACCTAAAAGCGAGTGTTGAGAGGGTTTTTTAAGAGCGAGAGGGGAAGGCTGTTACCTTCCCGGTTTATAGCGTGTTACGGTAACACTCCTCATCCACTATGAAATTACTCCTCATACACCAAATAAAAACATCCAAAGCTCAGAGCTTATTGAGATACGATTGATACCTCACGGGGAGCTTCTGGAGCGCCATTAGTCGGTTTAGTTCTTTCTGATTTAGCTTCAGCAACTAAATCTTGGAAGGATTCGCCAGCTTCGGCAATCAAACGTTGTCCCTTATCGAATGAGTCAAGGGCAAAAACTAAGCCATTTTTAGCAGCACCTCTTGCCGAGTCCGAAAGAGAGTTACCCGTCATTGAATTAATTGCGCCGATCGCCGGAACTAAAATTAATGCACCAGCACCAATAGTTAATGCTGTAATTGGCTCAAGACCTAGTAACAAAGTCTCTAGTTCGAGCATCTTTATTTATCCTCCAAAAATTACTGAACGGTTAGGTATCGCGTAACTACTATAGATGTAGCCGACAGCTAATTTGACTGTATGAATTAGCCTCTGTTTGCTTCACATCGCACGCTATGTAGCAGACTAATAACTATTAACTACCAGAAATAATGGTTACGCGAAATGTCAGCCACGACAGGGTGAAGTAACAAGGTTGACAATTAGCAAACACAGATACATTTTCTCGTTACTTCGGCATATACCTTTAGTGGTATCGCTTTATTGTAGAATACAATATCTACTAGAAATAAGAGCGTAAATTTAGAAATCTTAAAAGAGCAATAGTATAAATAAATGTAATCTGTTTCGCTATTAAAATACTAGTTTTACTACTAGCAAAATCTCATAATATCTGATACAATTTTTCCTAAATTGCTTTTTATTTATATTTTAAAATTAAATTAAGTCTTATTTGGATGGGGTGAGGGTTCTAGGAGATTTTAAAGCTTTAAAATCTCCTAGAATTACAAAAATGTTATTTACCCACATGGAGAACACTAAATCGATAACTGGATGCGATCGCGGTAATTCTAAGTAATTACCTCTAATCAGATCGATGAGATAAAGCGATTGAGCAACTTTTCAATATTGCTATTATGCTTAATCGCAACTTTCAAAACCAAGCTGCAATAAACATTGACTCAAGAATTGACTCAAGCAGAGTCGCGAAGCAGAAGAAAGCTAAAATCAAAAAAGGAGTTCCTGGTAATATAGGAAGAAGAACTCCTACAATCCCAACCACCAAGCTAATCGTCCCTGCAACTAGTAAAGCAACGTTCTTAAGTGTTTTTAGCATATTTTTTCTCTCCTGTTCTTAGTTTCAACTTTTCAACAACTTCAACTTTCTAAAACTATTGAATGCGCAGAACAGTTTTCAGTATAAATTGAATAAATCGAAGCGAACATCTACCAAGAGGAATGTAACATTAGGTGAGAAATGAGACGCTTTACCTGAATTCTAATCTGCTGTATTTACCCTCCACCCTAGTCAAAGAAAGAGCTATGGCGAGCGATCGCCCGCTTTTTTTGATTAATTCTCTAAATAAGGATTGTAATATTTGAGCATTTTTTATCAGAATATTCAGCTAGTAAAGTCATAGTTTCTTATAGTTTTTATTTTCTGGTTGTGGCGATTGCTGACAACTGACAACTGATAACTGATAACTGATAACTGATTATCCGGTTTCCTAATCATAGAGTTAGGAATATACGAACACTTTGTGACCTGAACTTGTGCTAATAGTAGAAAGCACATGGATAGTTCATCTCAGCTCAAAAGCTGAAAAACGGCACATAGCCCGTCCAATGAACTTTGACTTTATGCAGGAATCAATCGTAACTGTCAAGAAGAGTTTATCCTTCTTGCGGTTCTTGCTTAATTCCTGCATTTTTGTAAAAATCCCCTTAATAATCAAATAAAAAAGTTGTGGATGTTTAATAAGGCGAAAATAATATGCTGCAAGCAATCCAGCCTGAATCCATAGAAGAGCGATCGCTAGAATATGAAGTCATCCACACAATTGAGGGTCGCTGGCGCATCCGCGTTCCTCGGTTAATCGATGACTCAGAGTATGCTAGTAAACTGAAATGGTTATTTGATACTTTCGAGTTTGCAATTTACGTCCGAATTAACTGTCTGGTTGGTTCGCTCGTGCTGGAATATGATGTTTGTGCCATTGCTCCCACACAATTAAAAGAGAAAATTGGCACTGCCATTCAACAGGCTTACGTTATCGAACTACCTGTAGCGACAGCACCCGAACAACTCGACCAAAGACCCGAAATCGATTGGGTAGAACGCCTGGGTTTGCCGATGTTGGGGTTGTCTCTATCTTTACTTGCCAATCAACTAGCAATGCCAATTCCGGCAATCTTGGTAGGCGGCGCAGTGGTTGCCGCAGCTTTACCGTTTATGACGCGAGTGTTCGATACTACGGTAAAAGAAAAGCGCTTAGATGCCGACCTGCTCGATGCGCTGTGGATTAGTCTTTATACTGCCAAAGGCGATTTTGTGGCTCCAGCTTTGATGGTCAGCATGATTGAATCTGGCGAGTTATTACGCGATGTCACCGCCAGTGCCTCAGATCGGCAAGCATTAGATTTAGTGAATAGCTTGGGTGAATATGCCTTGGTAGAACAGGACGGAGAAGAACGGCGAGTTCCGCTCAAAGAAGTACGAATAGGCGATCGCGTTGTTGTCTACCCAGGTAGCATAATTCCTGTTAGCGGTCGCATCCTGCGGGGTAAAGCTTTAATCGACGAACACAAACTTACTGGAGAATCTACCTTAGTTTCCCGCTGTGAAGGGCAGGTGGTACATGCCTCTACTTTATTAGTAGAAGGAAAGCTTTGCGTTCTGGTCAAACGGGTTGGTGATAGTACCCGCATTGGTGTTGCATTCCAGTTAATGCAAGCCGCTCCCGTCCACGATACTCGTGTAGAAGATTACGCCTCAAAACTTGCCAATGCTGCCGTATTACCTACCTTGGGCTTGAGTGCCTTGATTTTTGCCGTGACGCGAGACTTCTCTAGGGCAGTCGCTCCCCTACACCTCGATTTCAGCCAAGGTATTCGGCTTTCCGTTCCCACCACAGTAATTTCTGCACTCTCCTACGCAGCACGCAATGGCGTATACATTCGTAGCGGCAGGGCATTGGAAATGCTAGCGCGGGTCGATACCATCGTATTTGATAAAACGGGAACGCTGACGCAAGGCAATCCGGCTGTCGTGGCAATTCGTACCGCTAGCGATCGCATTGATGCAGATCGAGTCCTGACAGTCGCCGCTTCCGCCGAGCAAACCAACACCCATCCCGTTGCCGATGCGATCGTCCGCTACGCCGAAGCTAACGGCATCGAACGACAGAAGTGCGAAGTTTGGGATTATCAAATTGGCTTAGGTATTGTTGCCCAAATTGTCGGAAAAAGAGTGCTAGTCGGTAGCGATCGCCTGATGCGACAAGAGGGCATTGAGTTGAATGCATTTCACGCTCAATATCCTGATATCACGTCCGGCAACCACTCCCTCGTCTACGTGGCGCAAGATAGCGAACTGCTGGGGGCAATTTTGTACACCGATCCCGTGCGTCCAGAAAGCCATAGCGCCGTTGCCGCTCTCAAGGCTCAACGTTTAGATATTTATACACTCAGCGGCGATCGGCAGCGCGTTGCGAATGAAGTCGCTGAAAAATTAGGCATAGAGCCTGACAATACCTATAGTTCCTGTTCGCCCCTCCAAAAAGTTGAGATCGTTCGCCAACTGCGCGATAATGGATGCACGGTAGCATTTGTAGGCGAAGGCATTAACGATGCTGCGGCGCTTGCCTATGCCGATGTTTCGATTTCGATTGCCTCTGGAAGTGACATTGCCCGGGAAACAGCCGATGTGTTGCTGCTAGACGACGACTTGCGAGGACTGACAAAAGCGATTGAAATTGCCAAAAGGTCAATGGATATCGTCTACCAAAATACAGCTTTAGTTGCCATTCCCAACATTGGAGTTGTACTTGCAGGTATTTTCTTCGCCTTAAACCCAGTTCTTTCAGTCATTATCAGCAACGGTTCTGCCCTCATTGCCGAGTTGAATGCTTTGCGCCCGCTATTCGATGCGGAAGACGATCCGATCGCCAAAATCTCCACCGTTAAGTTTTCTAACTCCAACAAGAGCAATGACATTCCAGATTTCTCACCTGTGATGGCAACTATCTGAATCAGCGATCGGTTATCAGTGACCAGTGACTAGTTATCAGTTATCAGTTATCAGTTATCAGTGGTAATGGGTAGTTGGTAGTTGGCGGTTGGTGGTTGCTCCCCCTACTTCCTTGTCCCCCTTGTCTCCCTTGTTTCATAAAAACCCTAGCCCCCAGCCCCTAGCCCCTAGCCCCTCCTATGGCTAAATGTCCTGTTTGCCAGACGGAATACATTGAAGGCGAGATTGAAATTTGCCCTGTCTGCCATTGGCAACTCAAGCCTTACCCATTTTTAGTTAGCTTACTGCCAGATTGGATCGAGCAAGAGAAAGTCAAACTAGAGTGGGCGCGGAAACAGTGGATGGCAACTAAGTTGCAAAAAGAACAAATGCATCAGTTGCAACTGCAAGTCAAACAAGCTAGACAAAAAGAATCTCATCTTCAGTTTCAGCTAGAACAATCGCTCCTGGAGCGATCGCGCTTGCAAAGTAAATTGTCTCAAGTCGATCGAGAGCGATCGCAACTACAAGTAGAGTTAGAGCGTGTACCATCAACGCTATTGGAGAGCGTACCTACTAGCAGAGCGGAATTTTCATTCTCAGTCCTAACCTTAGACGATCGCGGCAAGCAAATTGACCGTCGTACCAGCTATGCCCAATCGTGGAGCGAAGACTTGGGCGATGGAATCGAATTAGAAATTGTTTCGATCTCATCTGGTACATTTTGGATGGGTTCGCCGCCGCATGAAGAGGGACGGGAAGCCAACGAAGGATCGCAGCACCAAGTTACGGTCAAATCTTTTTGGCTGGGAAAATATCCAGTCACTCAAGCTCAGTGGCAAGCAGTCGCGGCTTTACCTAAAGTCGAGCGATCGCTCAATCCCGATCCTGCTCATTTTAAAGGCGAAGATTTACCCGTAGAACAAGTCACTTGGTACGAGGCAGTTGAATTTTGTGCCAGACTCAGCCGCAAAACTGGGCGCGAGTATCGGTTACCCAGCGAAGCCGAGTGGGAGTATGCTTGTCGGGCGATCGCCTCGACTAAATTCGATCTGAGTCAGGCAGCGTTTAAATACACTGAAGATCGAGAAATCTCTAAAGCACAGGCAACAAAGCCATTTCACTTTGGCGATACAATTGTTTCTAATGTTGCTAACTACGACGGCAACTATACTTACCGCTCTGGAATCCGAGGAACTTATCGACAGCAGACAACTCCTGTAGGTAGCTTTGGGGTAGCGAATGCCTTTGGGTTATACGATTTGCACGGTAATGTCTGGGAATGGTGCGCCGATCCTTGGCACTCCAACTATAAAGGCGCTCCTACCGATGGTGGCATTTGGGATTCTGGTGGAGACGACAGCCACAGAGTGTTGCGAGGCGGTGCTTGGTACTGTATTCCGAAGCTCTGCCGTGCAGCACAGCGCCACTGGGATCGAGCAGATAATGGTGGTAGCGGTATCGGTTTTCGCATCGCCTGTTCTTTTGTTTAGGGAGCAGGGTGTAGTGAGTGGCTAGTGGCTAGTGGCTAGTGGCTAGTGAAGAAAGGGTGTGGGGTGTAAGAATTCTGAATGCGTGAATGCGTGAATGCGTGAATTGTTTTGCTTCCTCAGCTCCTTCAGCTTCCTCAGCTCTCTTTCCCCTGCTCCCTGCTCCCTGCCTCGGCTGGTGCTTCTGCCTGTTTGTAATGAGGCTCCTCGTCGCTACTTTTGTTAGTCTTGCCAGCAGTCTGCTCTTTTTTAGCTTCAGTCACCAACTCTTGCATGTATTCTTGGGCTTGGTGGCTAAACTCCTGCACTCGATCCATGCTGTCTAAACCCCAAACGATAAAAGCTTTTGCCAATGCTCTAGTTGATTCTGCAAGAGATTTATTGAGGTCGTCAGAACTCATATCGGTTAGTCTCAAACTAGATTTTAATTCTGTTTTATCTGTCTTTAAAGGCGATCGATGCTTTTGTCAGTATATTTCGATATTAAAAATACACGACGGCTTTTTCCAGCCAGCTATTTAACAACCAAAATAGGCTTTAGATCGCATAATTAATACTACACCATTCTCGTAGAAAAGCACGCAGTTTCGATCGCAATGCATGTGAAATTGCGATCGCGAGTTCTTTTCAAAAGAGTTCAGTCTGATATTTTAGCAACGCTTGGGTTGTCTGAGTTTGAGTTGGTTCAGCGCCGATCGCTTCTCAACTGTCCACAACACAGCTACGGTAATTGCGATCGCCATAATCCCCAAACCGATACAAATAGCTAGAGTTTCCATATCTCACACTTCCTATGCTTCAAATTTTGTTTGTTAATCGCGTAAATAGATTTTGATCATATACATAAGTTAATATTTCTGCCAAAATGGATACTTAAGTACTAGCTTTAGCTATTTTTTTCACAGATGCAAAGCCATAGCAGCTTTGATTTTCGATCTTTTTCAACCGCTCGAACGCTTAATTTTTGACAGTAAATCTTTAGGAAAAATACAGATTCACACGAAGGCGATCGGGGCTTATTGAAGTAATTGAATATACTTATATGTTTAGCATTTAGGAGCGAAAGCTGTTTTCTATCTAATGAGGTAAGCCAAAGACTATGGTAGTAAAATCTATCCACGGATCGAGCCATCAGGCATAGTTGTTTTAAAAAACTTAGCTTGGGAAAAGTTAGTACGATTCGCGATCGCGGCGTGAAGATTAGCACCGCTTAAATCGGCTTCACTCAGATCGGCTCCGGTGAGCTCGGCTCCACTCAAACTAGCTCCCGTCAAGTTTGCGCCAATCAGATATGCATTAGTGAGATTAGCACCACTGAGATCGGCATCAGTTAAATCGGCAATATTGAGGTTAGCCCAAGTCAAGTTTGTAGCACAGAGATTGGCTTTACTTAAATTAACAGCGCACAGATAAGCTCGGATTAATGTAGCTCGACTCAGATTTGGCACAACTCCCCCATTCTTTTTGCGCCAATCATTCCAAACTGCTATTCCTTGAGTTAGTAGAGCAAGTTGCACCGGATCTGCCATTTTATTGCCTTAACCTGAGGGAGTTTTACGCTCTTTAAGTCTAAGTTACAACGTCTAAGTTGCAACGTCTAAGTTATAACTCAAGTGGAAAGCAGCGTGAAGCATACTAACTGCTCGATTTAGTCATTATGCCGCAAGTCCTTCAACAGATGGCGGCGGACGCGATCGCACTTGATTTTCTTGGAATTTCTCAAGTGCATTTCGCCGCTCATTCAACAGCGGATGGAACAAGCGAAGCTACTGCTGACAACCACTGACTTAGCCGCCACGATTGCTTTACAATTGGTGTTTTCCAGTCAAAGCCATCTAACACAATACTTTAAGCAGCTAACTGGAATGATACCGAAAGCTGAATCATTCCACTTCCTTTGGACGCACGGCTAAATCTGCACGTCCACGCCGCCGTAGTTGCCACACACGTTTGCGATCGACGATGAATTTTATCTGGATTCGTTGTCACTTTCAAGTCATTGCAAGAATCACCAAAGCAGCCAAGCATTAGAACTGAGTACGCTTCAAATAGATAGAACCAAGAAGATGAAAGATGAAATTCATCTATCGTGGCATCACCTACGAGTGTCACCCTTCTGAAACTCCAAAGCGCTCATTTCAGAGAGTTCGACCTGTAGAAGTTTCAGACAGACTAAGAGAAACGTCATATTCAAGAAATCATTTTTGGCAAACGTCACTAAAGTTCCTGGGATTAAGTATAAAGAAGTAGGAAACTTATATGGGTTAAGAAATTGGAGCGCCCAAGTTTTGAAGAGTGATGGAAGAGCGTTAGATATAGGAGTTGCACTATTAGTGCTGAAAGAATCTTCAGCCATAGCAGAGCGAAGTCCCAATACGCAAATAGCAATTGTACCCTTTGGCGATTCTGGTGTTAATTATAGTGGCTATCCAGTTAATAGAGAAAATCTAGATAAGTTTTTCCCTGCTAGTGATTTCAAACTTGGCAACTATCTCGATTTTCTTGGCGGTCAAATTCCTTGTGCTTCTACCAACCTTTACGAGCCTGTAACTAAAACCATCAACTTTTTAAGCAGCACAGAAGATAGTCGCTTTTATAGCGAGTCTAAGTGAATCGTGATAAAGCATCGTAGTTTTTAAAATCAGAAGATTAAAGAGTTTTAAGCCAACAAAAAGCTAAGTTTTGCGGCGGAGTACTCCGACCGCAAATACTTAGAGCTGAAACAGACGTTTAACGCTCTTAAAACTTTTCCCAAAACGATAAAATCTTCTGAGCAGAGTTTTCAGTTGTAACCAAATAGCTTCAACTGGATTTTCTTGAGGTGCATAAGGAGCAAATCGAATCCAGGTAATTTTCCAATTTTCAGGAGAAACTCCTTCATTTTGTTCAGCGAGAAAATCTCTCATTACTTGCCCTCGATGATAACTAGCTCCATCCCAAATCAATAAAATTCTAGAGCTGGGATGTTTCGCTATTAATTTTTTGACAAATTCTACTGTTAATTCTCCATTAGCTGTTGATTCAGAAACCAGAATAAACTCTTGAGTGAATTCTAACGCGCCATAATAAGTTTGTCGTTCTTTGGGATTGAGAATAGGAATTTTTTGAGGATTTTTTATCAAATTCCAAATATAGCCGACTAGATCGTTCCAAAGAAGATGGCATTCATCTATAATATACACAACTAGCTCTCCAGATTGAATCTGGGTTCGATGCTTCTCTAGTAACTCCGCAATTTCTCGGTTTTTTTTGAGATGGCTTCTGGATCTTGACGCGGATGAGTTTGTTCTCCTTTTTGCCAAGTTATTCGCGCTTCTTTCAAGATTTGATAATAACTCTGTCGGGATTGGAAAACTACATCATACTGTTCAATTAGATGAATTTCTAAATCTGAAATATCCCAAGCTTTTTGCTCGATTAACCAGTCAATTACCGCTTGTCTTTCAATTTGAGTTAAATAACCTTTTCCTCCTTGATAGGAAGACTTTAAAGCGGTCAATCCTCCTGACTTAAAAGCTTGATTCCATTTAGTAATAAATCCTCCAGAAACTTCTAAAATTTTGCTTATCTGTCGATATTTATAGCCTTCTATAGCTAGTTTAACAGCTAAAGCTCTCCCCATCTCTTTTTCATCTGGATGACTTTTAATGAAATCTTTTAAAAGCTGAATTTGTTGCTCTTTGGATAGATGGTTTAGCTTCATGTAAGTTTTTAACAGGTTTTGATATCAACATTTTCATTTTACCTGTTTATCTCTAACTTCTGTTCACGATTGGCTTAGACTCGCTATAGAAGAAAAAATCGGTGAAGGTGGTTTCGCCATTACTTATAAAGGATTTGACATAACTCATTCTAAATGTATTTCTATTAAAGAAAACTGACCTGAAAAAGCTAGCAGACAGAGAAAAAGTGTGATTTGGTCTTCTAGTATCACGCCTCAAGAATGGCAAAAACAGCTTCAAGAAGTGAGGCATGAAGCAGAGCGAATCAAAAAATGTAACCATCCCAGTATTGTCGAAGTCTATGAATCTTTTGAAGAAAACAATACTGCATACATGATTATGGCTTTTGTTGAAGGTAAAACTTTGGCAAAAATTCTTAAAGAACAAGGTTTTCTTCAAGAAGATCGTGTTAAGCGTTACTTTATTCAGATTGCTGAAGCTCTGCAAGTTATTCATGCTAACCAAATTTTGCATAGAGATATTAAACCCGATAATATTCTGATTAACGATCGCAATTTACCAATACTGAGGAGTTCTAGGGCTTGTCAATTGCCGTAAGTCAAATTGGTTAGAAGCAGTCAATCAGTTACAGCAGGCAGTTAATCTAGCGCCAAATGAATCTTGGATGCAAGCCAACTTAGCTTGGGCATTTGGCAAATTGGGTAAGTGGCAACAAGCTGAGACTGCTGTATCAAAAGCACTTCAACTCGATAATACTTCTACTTTTGCTTTAGGACTACAAGCATGGATTGCTATAAATCAACAGCAATGGAAACCAGCAATTCGCGCTGCTAGGCTTGCGATCGCTAAGTCTAAACAAACTCACACTCATCAGTTTCAGGAACTACAAAATTGGGTATATCCTTGCCTAACGATTGCATTAGATAGAGCAGTCACTTCTAAGTAGGCTCATGATGTAGACAGGTGCATTCAAGAGTTTATAACTCAAGTAACTAACAGTTCGTTTGTTTGGGGTTTCAAAGGTTGGAAGCAAGCATCTCTTGGTTTGTGGGCTGATGCCATACCAAATTTTCAACAAGCAAAATGTCAGGCACAAACACCTAGCTGGGTATTGTTGAATTTAGGAATTGCTTACGAACACCTGCAAAATATTCAAAAAGCGATCGAAGTCTATGAAGCTTGCTGCCAAAGATTGCCCAACGATCCCTTTACTTTATTTCGTCTAGGCACACTCTTGGGACAACAGAGCCAATGGTCGCAAGCACGCTCATGCTTAGAAAAGGTAATTCAGTTAAAACCAGAATATGCAGAGGCACAACATAATTTAGGTTGGGTTTTACTCAACATTAAGGATCGGGATGGCAATGTTACAAACTTTCGTGAAATGCGATCGGCTTATCGTCAAGCAGTCGAACTATATTCACAGCAGCAAAAATACGATTTAGCACAGGCTGTTAAACAAGCCTTTCACGCGGTTGGAGTTGAGCTTTAGTTAGAATGTAGCTCATCAGTGTGTACCTTGTCCCTACTAGTTCCTTGCCGCAAGGGCGCTTGAGTGCGATCGCATCCCCAAAAGAAGAATACAACTATGGCGACTGGTCAGTTACTACCATACCAAGTTTAACTGGCAGCATGTTGAGAGCGCGTCACAAGCCTATGTGCGCCCCTAACTCTGACGAGCGCGCTCACTAGGGGCTAAAATACTTTTCTAGCAAGGAGCAGAAAAAAAGCTGGTGACGGGATTTGAACCTGCGACCGGCTGATTACAAATCAGCTGCTCTACCACTGAGCTACACCAGCACAATTGATTATGTTAGCAAACTTGCTCGACATTTAGCAAGACTGTGAAAGCCTATGTAGAGCTTATGTCGAGTTTTTAATCCCCGCCAACTGAAGAACTGACTGTTCTATCTGTCAAAAATCTGCTACTTTCTAAAGAATCAGTACTTTTTTGACACAGCGAAAAATCGAAATGAGGCAGGCTGTGTCAATTTTCGTTTATGACAGCTTCTTACTCACCGTTCTTTATTTATCACAGGCAGCATGGCAGAGTTGAAGGGAAGAGATTTACTAAGTCTTGCCGATTTAACTTCAGAGGAAGTGACAGCATTGCTACAACTGGCAGCGCAGTTAAAATCAGGACAGCTAAAGCCTCAGTGCAATAAAGTTTTAGGACTGCTATTTTACAAAGCTTCCACCCGCACTCGCGTCAGCTTTACTGTAGCAATGTATCAATTGGGAGGACAGGTAATCGATCTTAACACCACCACAACCCAAGTGAGCCGTGGCGAACCTGTAGAAGATACAGCACGAGTTTTAGATCGATATTTGGATATTCTATCGATTCGGACTTTTGAGCAGCAACAGCTGGAAACTTTCGCCCATTATGCCAAAATTCCTGTGATTAACGCTCTGACCGATCGCGAACATCCTTGTCAAATACTGGCAGATTTGCTGACAGTAGAAGAATGTTTTGGCAAGTTGAAGGGACTAACTTTGACTTATGTAGGTGATGGTAACAATGTCGCCCATTCTTTGCTGCTAGGCTGTGCCTTGGTGGGTATGAATGTCAAAATTGCCACTCCCGCTGATTTTAAACCTTTAACAGAAATTGTCGAGCAAGCTAAAGCGATCGCCTTACCAGAAACTGAAATTATTGTCACCGAAGATCCAGAAGCAGCAGCTAAAGGATCGCACGTCATTTATACCGATGTCTGGGCAAGCATGGGACAAGAATCAGAAGCTGATTCCCGCATTCCAATCTTTCAACCCTACCAAGCCAACGAACAATTGTTAAGTCTTGCCGATCCAGAGGCGATCGTTTTACACTGTCTCCCAGCCCATCGCGGCGAAGAAATAACTACCGATGTCATAGAAGGTTCCCACTCCAAAGTCTGGGATCAAGCTGAAAATCGAATGCACGCTCAAAAAGCTTTACTAGCTAGTTTGTTGGGAATTGGGGACTAGGAGACAAGGGAGAGGGGGGAGACAAGGGAGAAATTAGATTTGAGGTGCGCGAATTTTGGCTTGAATTCTTCTGACTCTTAGAATCCCTAACTCCTAATTTTTGACTTTTGACTTCTTCTAAAAACTTTTTTTTGCCATTAGGGGCAATTTTGTAGTACGACTGTTCTAAGAGGTCTATATCGCGATTGAAACACACTAAACTATGGAACCCCTAACGGTAGCTCAACAAGAACTATATGACTGGTTAGCAGAATACGTGCGGCAATACCAGCATTCACCTTCAATTCGCCAGATGATGCAAGCGATGAATTTGAAATCGCCTGCACCCGTGCAAAGTCGATTGGAACATTTACGCGCCAAAGGATACATTGAATGGACGGAAGGTAAAGCACGGACGATCCGCATTTTACAATCCCATTCTCCCCAACAGAGTATCCCAGTTCTGGGTGCGATCGCAGCTGGCGGTTTGGTCGAACCATTTACCGATGCTGTCGAACACCTAGATTTTGAAAAGCTATTTTTACCACCTGCAACTTTTGCGTTGCGGGTGATTGGTGACAGCATGATTGAAGATTTAATTACCGAAGGCGATCTCGCAATCATGCGTCCAGTTGCCAGTCCAGAACAGGTAAAAAATGGCACGATCGTTGCAGCTAGGGTAGACGGACACGGTACGACCTTAAAACGCTTTTATCTTCGTGGCGATCGCGTGACGCTCAAACCCGCTAATCCTAAATACAAGCCGATAGAGATCGCCGCCAAGCAAGTCCAACTGCAAGGCGTTCTCTTAGGCGTGTGGCGCGGCTATAACTAGGGAGCAGGGAGCAGGGGAAAAGAGCTGAGGGAGCTGAGGGAGCTGAGGAAGATGGGGGAGATCGAATAACTAACTGGTCACTGGTCAGGAGTCACTGGTTACTGTCACCCCACACCCCACACCCTTTCTTCACTAGTCACTGGTCACTAGCCACTAGCCACTCTCCCTACTCCCTATGCCGCTCTAAACATCGCTTCAAGCTACTAGCTACAGCTAAGAAAGGCACTAGGAATAGTGCCGCTATGACTTTTAAGGAGCAACTACACTTGAGAGCTTCTCGAATTTGAGCTTTTGTAGCGGTTAGATCGCCTCTACTAAGGACTCTGAAAGCATTTCTTAAAGCATATAAGGCGCATTCTTCCATCGCTCGTTTTGCTATGCGCTCGGCTGTGGATTTTGGTAAATACGAGCGGGTAGTTTCAATACTCTGACGCATATTGACAATGTTTTTTCCCGTTCTCACAAAGGCAGAAGTCTGAGACCTAGAGTGGACGCGAAAACAAGCTAGTACTTGTGGCTCGAACCAAATAGGGTAGTGTGCGGCAATTCTCCGCCACATTTCGTGGTCGCAAGCACCATACAATTCTGGACGAAAGCCACCCAAGTGTTCGTAAACACTGCGCTTAACCACCATCGCTGGTGGATCGACAAGCGAGTATACTGCAATGCGTTTGAGAAAGTTAGGAATTATACCAGAGGTACTTCTTTCTAATGAAGATAAATAATTTTGCTGGCGATCGTTCTCGTCAATGTGTGCGTGCCGACAATACGCCGCACCTATACTTGGTTCTTGGGTAAATGCTGCTTCTAAAGACTGATAAAATCCTGGTAAAACAATATCGTCATCGTGCAGAATATGAATTAACTGACCGCGAGCGCGACGAATGCAAGTGTTGAGATTTTCAACCATGCTGACGGTCTGAGGCTGTCTGTAAACAGAAATTCTGTGCTGTTTAGCTAATTGCTGAATTAGAAATTCAATCTCAGGGTTAGTAGAACAATTATCAATTAGTTCAATTTGAATTCGCTCTGCTGCATATTCTCGCGTCTGCTCTATAACACTGGCGATCGCTTGCTCTAGATATGTTGTGCGGTTATATATCGGAATCATCACAGACCACATCGGTCTTGCTACATCTGGAGGAAGTGGATCGATGGCATTTGAGCTTTTCTTGACTTCGGTTAAACTATAATCTGTGTTGTTGCTGAGCATCTTTATTTTTAAACTGACTCTGCTTCGGATGAAGCCCACCACTAGAAAAAATAGAATTTACAAAGTTTACTTGGAAAGCTAAATTTAAGCTTTAACTCTCTTCAAATCAAACACAATTTTATTCGACCGCTTGTATTTTTCTTATTTTTGATAACCTGTATTGAAATTGAACCTGACTAATTGCATACAAAATCTGTAGCAGCGATCGCTACCAGTATGCAACCAGAACTCGTATAGATTTTATCGATCTCTGCTTTGAAGTCACATGAAATTTTTACGGTTGATCTTGAAATTTGATATGGCAAATTATACTAGAATCCGAGGAAAAAAAATAGCACGTCGAACTCTGATTTTAAGCATAGGCTTTGAGCAGCTATGAACTAACTAAACTTAGGCTCAAATGATAGTGGCTACCAATATCGATCCTGGTAGATTCATTTTGAGTTATTTGTGACAAACTTTTTTGTAGATAGAAAACTATACTACCATAAAGGTATAAATTATGACATTAGAGCCAGTCATGCTTCTGTTCTTCAAGCGTATTGCTTCAGATGGGATTTAAAGTCAATGTATCTTACGCAGAGTTCAGTCAAATACCCGCTTGATGCCCGATCGCAGTTAAAATTATTTGTTGCCAAGGAAGAACGAGGCAAGTACCAACCCCAAACGACACCAAAATCCTTACCGATACCGGGATGTCCGAGAATACCCCGATCGCTACAGTTGCGATCTTATCAGCGCCAAGCCATGACTAATTGGTTTGCCAATCGCGGTAGGGGAACGTTGAAAATGGCAACGGGTAGCGGTAAAACAATTACAGCTTTAGCGATCGCCTGCGAACTCTATCAAAGAATTGGCTTGCAAGCCTTAATCGTTGTCTGTCCGTATCGCCATCTCGTCACCCAATGGGCGACAGAAGCCGAAAAATTTGGTTTGCAGCCGATTTTAGCCTTTGAAAGTCTTCGGCAGTGGCAAAGTCAGCTATCTACAGGACTATATAACGTCCGCGCTGGCAGTCAGCCCTTTGTTACTGTCATCGCGACCAACTCAACTCTAATTGGCGAAGGCTTTCAATCTCAATTGAAATATTTCCCAGAAAAAACCCTAATAATTGGCGATGAGGCACATAACCTTGGTGCGCCTCGTTTAGAACAAAGTCTACCCCGCCAAATTGGACTGCGCCTGGGTTTATCTGCTACACCAGAAAGATACTTCGACGAGCAAGGCACGGAATTTATTCTTGACTACTTTGGCACAGTCCTACAACCAGAACTCACTTTAGCTGATGCCATTCAACAAGGGGCATTAGTCCGCTATCTTTACTATCCGATTTTGGTAGATCTGACTGCTACCGAAGCGCAAGCCTATGCAAAACTGACGACGAGAATTGGTTGGGCGATCGCATCCCAAGAAAACGGTGCAGAAAGCGATGTTACGCCATTATTGATGCAGAGAGCTAGATTAGTTGGCGCAGCAGCTAATAAGATTGATGCTTTACGTCAGTTAATGCGAAACCGTCGCGATACATCCCACACCCTATTTTATTGCGGCGATGGAACGACTGAAGATGAGCGTATCTCGGCAAGCGATCGCCAGATTGCAGCCGTCGTCAGAATGTTAGGAGTGGAACTCGGTTATCGCGTCAACACTTACACCGCCGATACCCCTTTAGCAGAACGGACAAAGTTGCGCCGTCAATTTGAAACAGGAGAATTGCAAGGTTTAGTAGCAATTCGTTGTTTAGATGAAGGTGTCGATATTCCTGCCATCCAAACCGCTGTCATTCTGGCTAGTAGCAGTAATCCGCGCCAATTCGTACAACGACGCGGCAGAATTTTACGCCCTCATCCAGGTAAAGAACGCGCTACATTATTCGACGCGATCGTTTTGCCCCCAGAATTAGATCGCGATACATGGGAAGTCGAACGCAATCTTCTGCGCAAAGAATTACGCCGATTTATCGAATTTGCCGATTTAGCCGACAATGCTGGAGAAGCCAGAATGAAATTGCTCGATTTGCAGAAAAAATACGGCTTGCTCGATGTTTGATGGGAGCAGGGAGCAGTTATCAGTGACCAGTGACCAGTGACCAGTTAATTCTCACTTACGACTTACGACTTGTCCCCACACCCTACACCCCACACCCCACACCCTTTCTTTACTGATAACTGTTAACTGTCAACTGATAACTGACTGTCAATCCACTCCAAAACTCGATTCCACGCCCACCAAGGATCGGGATCGGCAAAACGCTGCTGACAGGCGCGATCGCTCATGTAGTTGACATGTCCGCCGTAGCGAGTTAATAGTAGATCGAGCTGAGGATTGCGATCGCACGCTGCTTGCAAGTCTGGCACGATTGCCGGATCGAACATCGGATCGTTAGCAGCATAAATAATCAGCGTCGGTTTTTGTAACTGCGGCAGTATATGCAAACCGCTACTTGCCTCGTAATAAGCCTCTACCGAAGGAAACCCCAGTTTCTCAATTACCAATTCGTTATCAAAACCCCAAATACTATTAGCTTTTTCTATCGCAGCAGGATCGATCGCGCCTGGGTGTGCTTCGTAGATCTGCCATGCCAATTTTTTCAACTGCTTGGCGATCGTTTGTTCCAACTTTCTCCCCAATGGGTGCTTTACCAAATAAGATAGCGATCGATTTGAATCCAAACTCGGACAAATCACTGCTGCTCCCCCAATTTCATTAGGAGCCAGGGAAATTTTAGATTTTAGATTTTGGATTTTGGATTGAAATTGCTTCTTGTCTTCTCGACTTCCGAATTCCGAATTCAGAATTCCGAATTCATTTTGTGCCGCCTTCACTCCCCACAAAGCCAATTGCCCGCCGAGGGAAAAGCCTGTAAACCAAAATGGTGCGGGACAACCCATTGCTTTTGCTTGAGCGGCGATGCAAACAAAATCTTCTCCTTCGTATAACCCATCAGAAGTTAAAGTTGGCGATAACTGAGCTGTTTTCCCGTGCCCCCGCCAGTCAAATAGAACTACAGCATAGCCTTGAGCAAAAGCTTTGCGTCCTAAAAGTCTTAAAAACCACTGATTTTCCAAAGTACCTGTAATACCATAAGTCCCAACGATCGTGGCTTTGGGATTTTCGGGAATTGCTACCCAACCAAAGATTGGTACTTCTCCAGCACCGTGAAAAATAACTGCTTCATAATCTGGCTCTGGGTGGCTAGTCGTTTTTTCCCAGTCTTTGCTTGCCCAAAGCGCAGTGTAAACCGTCATGGCTAAGCCGTTGCGCAACCACCAAGGCGGCGTAAAGTCGGAATTCAATTGTTCTCGATGCATTTCAGTTATCAGTTGTCAGTTGTCAGTTGCCAGCGAACTCTCGCCTCTTGCCTCTCAAACTCGGCGATCGCATTCAATTTTCATCACTTTGTTACAACATTCACCACATGAGCGATAGCTAATCTTTAGAATCATCCGTATAATCAGTACAGCAATCTTTGTATCTGCCCAAGGTTCTTATTGTTCATTAACATTTGTTAATCTGATTTAATAATAATGGCACGAATACTTGTAATTGATGACGATCCAGCAATCTCCGAATTGGTTGCCGTGAACTTAGAGATGGCTGGCTACGATGTCAGTCAAGCAGAAGACGGAATCAAAGGACAGGCTCTCGCACTCCAGTTGCAGCCAGACTTAATTATGCTCGATCTGATGCTACCTAGAGTAGACGGCTTTACAGTTTGCCAGCGTTTGCGGCGCGACGAACGGACGGCTGAAATTCCCGTACTCATGCTCACAGCCCTAAGCCAAACCCAAGATAAGGTTGAAGGTTTCAATGCAGGTGCAGACGACTATTTGACAAAACCGTTTGAAGTTGAAGAAATGCTGGCTCGCGTCCGTGCCTTACTCCGGCGCACCGATCGCATCCCTCAAGCAGCTAAGCATAGCGAGATCCTCAACTACGGTCCTCTAACTCTGGTTCCAGAGCGTTTTGAAGCTATCTGGTTTACTGAAACTGTCAAATTGACTCACCTAGAATTTGAGTTACTCCACTGCTTGCTTCAGCGTCACGGGCAGACTGTTTCGCCTAGCGACATTCTCAAAGAAGTCTGGGGCTACGATCCTGACGATGACATTGAAACTATTCGCGTCCACATTCGTCACTTACGAACCAAGCTAGAACCAGATCCTCGCCATCCTCGTTATATCAAAACTGTTTATGGTGCAGGCTACTGTTTGGAACTACCGAGCGTAGAGCAACTAGAGGAAGTAGCTGTAGGTCACGGTAGCAGTCACGAATAAGTCAATATTTTTACAAAAATAGCTAGAGTTAACTTTAATTGTTTGCTCTAGTTGTCAGGAGAAAATGCAGTTGATTTCATCTGCATTTGTCCATTTTTCTGATATTATATTTTTAATCATATAAATCTAATTCAAAATTTTAAGAACAAACAGATTTTGAGAATTAACTAAAATAATAATAGCTAAACAAAGAAAAAAAAGCAATCCTCCACAAAATATTTTTTGCCTTCACGCAAACAGAGCTGTGTTTTTAATCCATATAGGCTACGGTAAAAACAATTGCGCCAGAAACAACGAGCGAGCAGATAACAAAAAAGTTGGCAACATAGCAAAAGAGACACAACAAATGTAGGGGCGTACAGCTGTACGCCCCTACAAATTAAAAACCGCTCGATGAAACTATGGAGCTAAAGCATTACCGCGGATCAGACTACCGATCGTTTTAGCAGTAATCTTCAACTGAGTAATTGGATTCGCTGGAACCACTGTTTTGTAGAGGTAGCTATCGAACGTGAGCTTCTGCACGTCCAAATCAGCGCACATTTCCACGAATGCCTCGCGGGTTGCATCAGAACGATAGAATACTGATTGCAAAATGTCTAGCACCTTGTACGTCATGCCGTACTTCCGATCCCAACGCTTGAGATAAACCTTGAGGTCATCTTCTGTAGGAATGCGGCTACCAGCTTGGGAAAACTCCACAATCGTTTCGGCACACATCCGCCCAGATTTAGCCGCGAAGTAAATTCCCTCACCAGAAGATTTCGTCACGTAACCAGCAGCATCGCCAATTAGAGCAATTCTGCCCACAACGCGACGGGGACGGGGATGTTCGGGGATGGGGTGCGCCTCAACTTTAATGATTTGACCCCCAGCCAACTTTCTCGCCGCACGAGCGCGAATACCAGCTTGTAGCTGCTTGATGCTGGCTTTGTTGACCTGCATCGTCCCCGTACCTACGGCTACGTGATCGTATTTGGGGAATACCCAAGCGTAGAAATCGGTAGAAACGTCGTTACCAACGTACATTTCTGCCATATCCTGGTAATACGCCATTTTATCTTGAGGCAAACGGATGCGCTCTTGAAATGCGATCGCGAAGTTGTAATCTCCTGCGTCCATTTCTTTAGCAATCCGAGAATTTGCCCCATCCGCACCAATCACCAAATCCACTTTCAGAGTTTTAGCAACTCCTTGCGTCCCACCTTCTGAGTGGTCTACATAGTGGATGGTATAGGGTTCTTTACTATTTGTGGGAAAATCAAGTTTATGAACTGTAGCATTAATTAAAGTTGCGCCCAACTGCGCCGCCCGGTTGCGCAGGAATCCATCCAGCACTTCGCGGCGACACATACCAATATATTCGTCTTCATTAACCAAATTGATATCCACCTCGCGGTTAGAGGGGGAAATCATCTTCATCCGTCGTACCTGACGGTCAATAATTTCTGGTGGGAGGTCAAACTCGCTCACCATGCATAGAGGAATCGCACCGCCACAAGGCTTGGCATTATCCAGCTTGCGTTCAATTAGGTAAGTCTCGATGCCAGCTTTGGCTAGGACTTCTGCGGCGGATGAACCTGCTGGACCCGAACCAACGACAGCAACCCGTAGAGTCAAAGTTTTTCTCCCAAACTTCAAATCGCTAAAAATGCATCGTATCACGGTCTTTCGCCCGATTTAGCGACGGTGGCAGCAGATCGGGCAATTTTGCAACAGAGCTTAAAATTTTTTGTAAATATATTTAATGTCTTTTGAGCTGCCTTTGTGTATGTCGGGTATTACAGCCGTTTTCAATTGGATGAGATACACGAACTGTAGGGGCGCACAGCTGTGCGCCCCTACTAACGTATTGCAGTCGAATGAAAATCGCTGTGAAAATAAATTTAACTTAGAAAATCTACCAAGAGTAAGAATTTTTATTTAGTACAGTTTGTGTTCAAAACTACGATTTTTCAACTCAATTACAAGCAAGCGATCGCTTAATTTTTCCTGCAAGCATTTCTACGCAGGAGGCTGACAATTAAATTACACGGCACTAATCATCTCCAGAACGAAAATGGGGAGAAGTCAGAAGCTGATTAAGCTAAACTTAAGAATTTAAACAGATACAAAAACTTAGTATAGTTTGAGTCTGAAACTGAATATCAAAGTCTAAAAATAGCCTAAATGCCTTGAAATGAACGCATAATGGAATTTTTTACGATTCTTCTGTCTGGCATACTTGGTCTAGTGACTCCAGCCGGGTTAGTTGTAGATCGAACGGCAGAAAATGCTGTTCGCTCTCAATTACAGCACGCAGAGCAGCTAGAAGTGCGAGTAGACAATGCCCCTAGTTACCAACTTATACACGGAAAGGTGGAAAAGGTACGCTTGGCTGGGCGAGGCTTAAGACTAAAGCAGCAGAATATCCGTATTGCTGCTTTAGAACTAGAAACCGATCCAGTTGATGTCGATCCGCGCAGTCTCGGAAAGCAAAAGCTCAAATTACGGCGATCGCTCCATGCAGGAGTGCATTTGCTGCTGGAGCAATCAGATCTCAACCAAGCCTTACCCGTCTTGATTGCGCAAATCCAAGAATTTGTGATTCCAGAATTGGGGGGCGATCGCTCTGAATCTAGCTCTAACTATAAGTTTGTCAATCCACGACTAGAACTACTAGCCAACAATCGCCTGCGCTTTCAAGTCCAACTAGCCACAGAGGATGACGACGAACCACTGGCAATTGTCGCTGAGTCAGGATTGGTGGTAAAAGGGGGGCGACAAATTCAACTCGTTCAACCAAAAGTTATAGTCGATCGGGAAGCAGTCGCTCAGAATATCGTCAACGAAATCGCCACGAATCTCAGCCAGGAACTCGATTTCCGTCGCCTGGAAGTTTACGGACTGCAAGTGAGAATCTTACAATTGAAAGTAGCTGCCCAAAAATTAGATCTAGTAACTTTTGTGCGCGTCGATCCGTCTTCCACTTTGTTGCAGAATCCTTCATTGCAGAATTCTAAGTTATAGACTCAGCTAATATATAATTTGCTAATTTGCCTCCTCATCTCACCGATCTCGCGTCCACCCAAGGAGAACTATCCCTATGGTTAAACAACAACAAAATCGCCGAATTCCAGTTAGCGGCTTAGTTGCAGGAATTGCGGCAGTAGCAGTGACAGCAGGAGGCGGCGCAGCTTGGTGGCACTGGCAATCGAACCAAAAACCAACTCGACCAATTGCGCCACCCATTAGCGGGATTCAAGAAGCGCCAAAGCCGCAAACTCCACCAGTCGCACAACAACAGGTAGAAGTCTTTTGGCTCAAGGGAAGTGGAGTAAGACAGCAGCTAATTGCAACTACAGCCACCACAACGGCTGACATTAAAAAACAGCCTACGGCTGCTCTGAAAACTGCTTTTGATAACTTACTCTCTGGTCCAAAAGATGGATCTGTCAGTACTACCATTCCCCAAGGAACAACACTGCGGGAGCTAAAGGTGGAGAAAGATGGAATTCACGTCAATTTATCCGAAGATTTCACCGCTGGCGGTGGTAGTACTGCGATGACAGGGCGAGTGGCACAGGTGATTTACACAGCCACAAGTCTCGATCCAAATGCCAAAGTTTGGATTGAGGTGGAAGGAGAACCACTTGAGGTTTTGGGCGGCGAAGGCTTAGAGTTAGAGCAACCGCTGACGCGCCAAAGTTTAGGAGAAAACTTTACACTTTAACCTGCTACATTCGATCGGAATTAAGAAATTAGCAGCGATCGCTCGATTGCTCGATCGCTAGCATTAAACTGTAGCGTAGCCAACCCCTCAACGTTTTCCATTTCCATTGAGTACCCGAAATTGGCGGGCTTGATGTTCGACTCGGGTAGCAAGTCGATGACAGACAAGATTCCATAATTGGAAGATCATGTCATCCTCAACGCGGTAGTAGGCGGAAGTGCCTTCACTACGGCGACTGAGAATGCCTGCCTGCCACATGATTTTTAAATGTTTGGAAACGTTGGCTTGGCTAGTTTGAGTTGCATCCACCAATTCTTGAACGCACTTTTCACCATCGCGTAACAGGCTGAGCAGCCGTAGGCGCATTGGTTCGCTTAACAAGCTGAAATACTCTGCTACTTGTTGCATAACCTCTGGAGGTACAGGCTTGGTTAATTTCATTAGAACTGACCCGTAGAAAGATGTCGCAAGATAGTTGGCAGTGATGCCAAATAGTTAACTGGTAATTAAAGTAGTTAACCATTAATCGGGGTTTATGCGCATCAGTGGCTGTCCGTATTCCACTGGTTCGCCATTTTGCACCAAAATTTCCATAACTTGTCCAGATATTTCGGCTTCAATCTCGTTCATCAGCTTCATAGCCTCGATAATACAGACAGTTTGACCGGATCTAACGCGATCGCCAACTTCTACAAATGATGGTTCGCCTGGGGCAGGAGCGCGATAAAAAGTTCCTACCATAGGAGAAGGAATTTCCGCAAACTTTTGTTCTATCGGCGCTGACGTAGCCATCGAGACTGTAGCGGAATTGATGGCAGTAGAATCAACTCGGCGAGAAACTGAATCTGTGCCAGCAGGCATTTTAGCAGAGTCGAAGTGTAATTCCGTTGCCGTTAGGTTACTGCTTTCTCCTGCTACAGCGGATGCAGGTGCGGTACTTTGAATACCCGTACCCTTACGTACTGTCAGTTCAAATTCCTGAGTTTTTAGGGTGAGTTCCTCAATTTCAGTTCGATCTAACGCCAACAATAGTTGACGTATTTCATTTAAATCCAGTGACACAGCAAATCCCTCTTCAATGTCATCAGTCATCAGTCATCAGTCATTTGTTGTCATTCCACTCATGACCAATGACAAATGACAAATGACTCCTAAAAGCAATCATTCTCCCCGACCGAGATAAGTATCGTTACGGGTATCGATCCGAATGCGTTCCCCTTGAGAAATAAATAAAGGAACCATAATAGTAGCGCCAGTCTCGACAACAGCAGGCTTAGTACCACCCGTAGCCGTGTCACCGCGCACGCCAGGATCGGTTTGAACGACTTCTAGCACGACGGAATTAGGCAATTCTACTTCCAGCACCTGCTCGTCCCAGCGGACGACATTCACTTCCATGCCATCTTTGAGATACTTGACGCGATCGCCAATTTGTGCTGCCGTCAATCGCGCTTCCTCGTAGGTTTCCATCTCCATAAAGACGAAATCATCGCCGTCTTTATAGGTATGTTGCATCGTACTCTTTTCTAGAGTGGCTTGGGGAACAGTTTCACCAGCACGGAAGGTTCGTTCCACTACGCTACCAGACTGGACGTTTTTTAACTTTGTCCGCACAAAAGCCGAGCCTTTCCCTGGCTTTACATGAAGGAATTCCACCACCCGCCAAACAGATCCATCTAGGACAATACTTACGCCTGGTCGAAAGTCATTACTAGAAATCATGGAACAATAGACTCACTCATCATGCAGGACAATCGGCAATCTATTTTACCTCCTTTCGGTAAGGGGTAGGAGCGAGGAGTGAGGAGTGAGGAGCGAGGGAAAGAGTGGTGCGTGGTGCGCGAGTATGCGTAGTGCGTGAAGTGTGTGAAGTGTGTGAAGTGTGGGAGTGCACAAGGGAGAATTTTCTCCCCATCTCCCCCATCTTCCCCAACTCCCCCAAATCTCTTCTTCCCCTCACTCCTCACTCCTCGCTCCTCGCCCCTTACTATGGCAAAATGACGATCGGGTCTCACTAAGTTATGCGCGCTAGGTTATGCGTTCAGTCATGCGCGAAGATCGCGTTGCGCGTATCCGCGCCCTACCATCGCACTGCGGCGATGGAGAGCAAACATTCCTCGCAGCATACCCCTTATCAGAGCTAGATCATGACAACATTTTGCCAACGCTGGCTAAAAAATATTTCGATCGCAATCAGCATGATTGCCTTTTGCTGGAGTTTGAGTGTAGCAGCCTGGACTCCTACTTCCTACGCCGCACTCCCAGCAGGAAATGCCATTACTGATGGTAAAGCTTTGTTGCGTTATGCCCTGCCAATTGACAACCAACCTGTCAGGCAACTGCAAGCAAGTTTAGAAGATATTGCCAATCAACTGCGAGCCAACCGCCGTTGGGGTGCGATCGCTAACGACCTCAAAGGCGCTTCTAGGGCAATCTCTAATCCTGAAAAAATTCTGAGTAGCGTTCCCGCAGAACGCCAGCCTCAAGCAGAAAAGATAATTGCTCAAATTAAAGATGGCATTCCCAAACTTCAAGAAGCAACAGATAAGAAAGATAAAGAAAATATCTGGGTCGAACGCGCTAACATACTCAATTTAGTTAGCGAGTTAGAAGAGTTGATGGTCAAAGAATTTCCCTATGAAGTCCCCGCTCAATACTCTAACTTGCCTCAACTCAAAGGACGGGCAACGATCGCATTTAAAACCAATAAAGGTGACATTACTGTGGTTGTAGACGGCTACAGCGCCCCCGTCACCGCAGGTAATTTTGTCGATCTCGTTCAACGGGGCTTCTACAACGGATTAGAATTCATTCGTGCTGAAGATTCCTACGTTTTGCAAACAGGCGATCCCCCTGGAAAAGACCAAGGATTTATCGACCCCAACACGGGTAAGTACCGCGCCGTTCCTTTAGAAATTCTGGTCAAAGGCGATGCGGAACCTACATACGGCGTAACATTAGAGCAAGCCGGGCGTTACACTGACGAACCAGTATTGCCCTTTTCTGCCTACGGTGCAGTTGCAATGGCAAGACCGGAATTTGAACCTGATGGTGGTTCTTCTCAATTTTTCTTCTTTTTGTTTGAGCCAGAACTAACTCCAGCCGGACGTAACTTACTAGACGGGCGCTACTCCGTATTTGGTTACGTTACCGAGGGTAAAGAAGTCCTAGAAAAGCTGAAAGCAGGTGACAAAATCGAATCAGCTAAAGTCATTCAGGGTGCAGACAAATTAGTTCAACCCCAAGTAGCATAACTAGGGAGTAGAAATTTGTAGGGGCGGGTTTAACAGATATGCCTAAAGACAAACAAAAAATTCAGCTAAACCCGCCCTTAGATGAACCAGTGGAAAAGAGGGCTGAGGGAGCTGAGGGAGCTGAGGGAGCTGGGGAAGCTGAGGGAGAAAAACCACGCGCCTCTCGCCTCTCGCCCCACACCCCACACCCTACACCCCATTCATTATCCACTCAAATCGAAGCAATTCTTTACTTAAAAGGCAAGCCGCTATCAGTCGCAGAAATTGCCGAATACGCCCAGTGCGATCGCCCTACCGCTGAAGAAGGACTGATCGAACTGATTGAAGACTACGCCCGTCGCGACAGCGCCTTAGAGGTCGTCGAAACACCTACAGGCTACAGTCTGCAACTGCGCTCTGGTTTTCAGGACTTGGTACACAGGTTAATTCCTCTCGAACTCGGAGTGGGGGCTTTACGCACGTTAGCAGCGATCGCCCTTCACAGTCCAATTGCTCAAAATCAACTTGTCGAGCTGCGCGGCTCTAGTGCTTACCAACACGTTCAAGAATTGGTAGAACAAGGATTCGTCCGCAAACGCCGCCAGTCAGATTCTCGCTCCTCCCTGCTCCAATTAACCGAGAAATTTCATCAATACTTCCAAATCGAGCAACTACCGCAACTTCTAGGGCAGGAACACAAGCAATCTAAGTATCAGCAGCTAGAGCTGGGTGACGATCTGGAAGATAGCTGAGGGGGTTGAAAGCCAGTTATCTCGTTGAGCAAACATAAGGACTACGGCAAATATCTCTTTTTTCTAGCTCTTTCCAGGTAAAACAGCTCAATTCTGCGATCGCTAATAGTATTTTGCCGATTTTCACCAGTTTTTTACTATCTTGCTCTACTCTGAGGACGTACACTCTCTATTCGATCCTCAAAACATCTGATACAATTTATTTAATAAATCAGTAAAAAAAATTAATATTTTAGCCCGCAAGGTTTGCCTGCAACAGGTTCAGCTCTAGCTGAGAAAACACCAAAGAGCGAGTGTTGGATATATTATATCGGGGTTAGTTGACGTACCAAGAATGATTCTAGCTCTCACCCAACCAGGGAAATTTGACCGAGCGGTAAAGTCAACCACATTTCCAACGCAGGTAAAGAAAATGAGTTGCCCTAGCGTCAAAGCTACAATAGCTAAATATTAGCACTTAGTTATTAATTTTTAGTATAGAAAAATCTCCAAATCCCATAGATTCGATACTACAGCGACAAAACACTGCTTATGACCTTTAATCCTGACTTTTTGAGCGATCGCGAAGAAACGCAAGCTAACTCGTTGTTGAAATATCTCCAACAGCAATCGCCGGAAATTCTAGCCCGCGTTGCTAAGTCTGTCAGCCCAGACATTCAACAAATCATCTCCCAAAACGTCCAAGGGCTGGTAGGAATGTTACCTTCAGAGCAATTCAACGTGAAAATCGTGACCGATCGCGAGAATCTAGCAGGAATTTTAGCATCAGCCATGATGACAGGCTATTTTCTGCGGCAAATGGAACAAAGAATGCAACTAGAAAATTTAGCTGATGCCGCGACCTCGCCTCAAGAGTCTAATGGTGGAGATTAAGCGCTACAAGCCTAACTGAGTTCGTCTGCGGGATAAGCACCTGGTTTGACATGAAAAGTCTGAATGACACCCTGGCGATTGACTTCTAGTGTCAAAGTTGTTCCCAAGGTCGTCGATTCCACCTGTTCTTGGACTTGCAACGATTTAGCTACCGTCTTGCCGTTGATTTTTTGAATCACGTCTCCCGCCCGTAGTCCAGCTTGCGCCGCCGGAGATTTAGCGATCGCGCGCACGATGAGTACGCCAAAATCGATTTCGACCTTTAAATCGGTTTCCTGAGCGATTTCAGTTTTCGATGCGGGGGTTAAATCGATCATTTGAATGCCCAAAAAAGGATGGCTAATGCGTCCTTTGCTAAATAACTGATTGGCAACGCGGGCAGCAGTTTCAATGGGAATGGCAAAACCGAGTCCTTGAGCATCGGTACGAATTGCCGTGTTGACACCCACGATCTCCCCTTCAGTATTTAATAAGGGTCCGCCAGAATTACCAGGATTGATTGCCGCATCAGTTTGAATAAATGTAACGCGCTTATCCGGTACGCCAACTTGAGCGCTCGTGCGGTCGGTAGCGCTGATAATTCCAATTGTGACGGTGTTATCCAAGCCTAAAGGATTGCCGATCGCGATCGCCCACTGCCCGGGAATTAAATTTTTTGAGTTACCGAGCTTGACTCGCGGCAAATTACGAGCGTTAATTTTGACAACAGCAACATCCGTCACCGGATCGACACCGACAACTTTGCCCTCAAATGTGCGACCGTCTTTCAACGTGACTTGAACCGTTCTTGCCTCAGAGACGACATGAGCATTAGTCAACAGCCGACCATCAGGACTGAGAATAAATCCAGAACCAGTCCCGCGTTCGATTCTTTCATCAGGAATCGGTTTTTGTCCGCCAAAAAAGCGGCGGAATAGAGGATTGTTGAAGGCTTCGGGTAATTGATTGGCAACTTTACGGGTGGCATTAATTCTCACGACAGCTGGTCCCACTTGCTGGACGGCAGTAGCAATAAAATTGCGATCGCCTGCTACTGCTAATCCTCCCACAGAAGGCGTTTGTCCTCCTGAACCACTTGGTGGTACGGCAACAGCTATAGTTTTTGGCTGGGGGGAGAAGTGAAAATCGACATAGCGACTGCCCCAAAAACCAGCACCGCCACCCAAGACAAGTAAAGTAGAAGAGAAAGCCAGTGTTTTTAACGACAAACCCATAAATTTTGCGCCTATAGCCAGAAACGTAGATGCTAATTACTAAGTGCGATCGAGCAATAGCCTTACACGCCTTCCACCTTAAGATTTCGTGCTGGAGGCTACTCCTACTAGCAACACTTTTAGAATGTGTTATTCCAATAATGGCTCAAGCCAATCCGAACGGCACTACTCAGACGACAACTTGTCCCCCAGCTGCTCTATCTCGCCTAATTCGCCATTCAGTCAAACCAGGCGATACTTTAGACAGCATAGCTCGACAATACAATCTTATTCCAGCTACTTTGATCGGAATGAATCCCATTTTGCAAAGTCGTAATCTGCCAAATGGGAAGTTGCCCGTTGGCAGTAAGATAGTCATTCCTCCCTACAACGGCATCAAAGTCAATGCCACGCCAGGAGAAACATGGCAGCAGCTAGCCGAAAGGTATCAAGTTCGTTCTGATGTCTTGTTTGAAGCCAACGGCTGTCAACCAGTTGCTAGAGAGGTTTTCGTTCCTGGCGTAAATTGGTCGCCTCAGCCGCCTACTAATACTGCCAAAGGAATTCTCGCAGGGTATCCTTTGCCAAAAGCAGCAACAGTAGCTTTGGCTTATGGCTGGCAGTTGAATGCTAGTACGGGGAAAGTTTTCTTTCACAGTGGTTTAGACTTAGAAGCCGCCATTGGAACCCCTGTGAGGGCAGTAGGCGCGGGAACGGTAGCGTTTGCTGGCGAACAAGGAGCTTATGGCAATTTAGTCGTTATTAACCACCAAGAGGGTAAACAAAGCCGCTACGCCCAACTGCAAAAGATCGCTGTCAAAGCTGGTCAAACTGTTAAATTGGGGCAAATTTTAGGAACGGTAGGTAATACAGGTTCACCAACATCGACTCAATCCCACTTGCATTTTGAAATTCGCTACGCTTCCGATTTGGGATGGGTTGCAGAAGATCCGACAGCGTATTTAAAAGTAGCAAAACGTTAAGTAAGTCAAAAGTCAAACGTTAAAAGTTAAAAGTTAAAACGACAACAAACTCAATAATTTTGCAGGTGAAGGCGATCGCTTTATTTTTAATTCTGTGGTAATCTCAGAAATATTTAAGAAGCATTCCGACCAGCAAGTTTGGTACTTCCTAGAACCTAACCAATACGTTTTTATGTGTAAGTGGACAGACCGCTATCTTGGTAGACTGCGACAAGTGGTAGGCGATCGCTTACTACTCGTTTTTGGTAGCCGTGCGATCGTTTTTAACTTTTAACTTTTGACTTTTCCATTATCATCTTCTGCAATACCTGGCGAATAATATCTGCCGATACTTTATCGGTAATCTCAACCGCACCAATTTGAGTCGGTAAAATAAATCTTACTTTTCCATCTTTTACTTTTTTGTCAGTTTGCAATGCATCTATAATTGCTTCAATATCTATCCCTACTGGTAACTGTGTAGGCAAACCAGCCTTCTGAATCAATGCATCTTGACGGCTAGCATCTTCTGAGGAAAACATTCCTAGCGCGACAGCTATTTGAGCGGCGGCTACCATTCCAATCGCTACGGCTTCGCCGTGATTGACGACACGATAACCAGTCAAACTTTCTACAGCATGACCGATTGTATGACCGTAATTAAGAATTGCCCGTAGTCCTGCTTCTTTTTCGTCCTTGCTCACCACATCAGCTTTTGCTTGACAAGAACGGTTAAGAATATTTTGGAGTAAATCTGCACCCAAATAGCGCATTCGATCTAAGTGCTTGCTTTGTTCCATCTGGGCAAATAACTCTGCATCCCAAATGACACCATATTTGATGACCTCTGCCATTCCTGCCCGAAATTCTCTCGCAGGGAGAGTTTGCAGGACTTGCGGATCGATGAGAACCAATCGCGGTTGATGAAATGCCCCAATCAAATTTTTGCCTTGGGGATGATTCACACCAGTTTTCCCGCCAATGGCTGCATCTACCATTGCTAGCAGAGAAGTAGGAACTTGAACGAAATTAACCCCTCTCAGCCACGTAGCAGCGGCAAAACCCGTCATATCGCCAATCACACCACCACCCAAAGCTACCAAGGTGGAAGACCGTTCTAAGCGCTTTTCTAGAGCTGCATTGTAGATTTTTTGAACTGAGGTGAGAGTTTTGTATTGTTCTCCAGCTGGGAGGATACAGCTAGTGGCATCAAAATCAGCCGCTTGCAAAGAAGCGATCGCCCTTTCCCCATATTGTTTAAAAATCGCTGGGTTAGAAACCAGCAACACCTTTTTCCCCAGGTTGAGTTCACCCATCCACTCACCTAGACGCTCTAATCCTAGAGCTGCGATCGCGATTTTATAAGCCTGCTGAGGTATATTTACGTCAATTACATGCATTTCAGTTATCAGTTATCAGTTATCAGTTGTCAGTTATCAGTTATCAGTTATCAGTTGTCAGTTGTCAGTTATTCAGTTATCAGTCAACTGTCAACCGTTAACCGTCAACCACCCATTACCAATGACCAATGACCAATGACCGATCGACTGTAGGCTGTATTCTATCTCAATAAATGTTTCAATAGTTTTAGTTATTTTTGGGAAAATTACAGAAATGTTGGGAGTTATTGCTTACATCGGCTTTTTAGGTGCATTCTTCGCTTTGGCTGTGGGTTTATTATTCGGTCTGCGGGCTGCCAAGATCATCTAAATCTAAATCCATATCCATAAAGCGATCGCCTCTTTACTATCTTGAGTAAAGAGGCGATCGCTTTGTATGTTGGAACTATTAGCTTTCTGGTTTTTGCTGTGCTGGGGCAACTTGAGCATTCACGCTCACTTGCTGTACCCCTTTAATCTCCCTCGCCAATGGCTCAATGCGATCGAGTTGCTCTTGAGTCGGTACTGTACCTGAAACTTTCACGGCTCCGTCTTCAGCTTCAACCGCTAATTGACTTGCAGGTAAATTTGCTTCCAACTTGCTGCGAACTTCGCTTTCTAAATCTGCGTCAGCTCGTTGAGCATCTCCCCCAGTAGCGTTATTGCGCTGCTCTCTAGCTCTAATATCAGCGTCTAACTGCTTTCTACGAATTTCATCCGTGGCATCCTCTTGATTCTGCTTAGCAGTTTCAGTGTCAGCCACCTCACCAGTTTGGTTAGCTGAATTAGGAGCTTCGGTACTGGTTTTTTCTACACCCGCTTCACACCCAAATGCACCAAGGGCAATAAAGCCACCTAGTAATAATGGAAATAATCTTTTCATTTCTCAGTCTCTCAATGGAAAGTAGTTCAAACAATTTTATTGAGTAACGGTTAACAGTTAACGGTTAACATTCAGCCGTCAACTGTTAACCACCACGCTTATAAAGTCGAGTCGCGTTTGTCAACGATAATGACTTTGGGGTCGTTAGGATCGACTACACCTGAATCGTAATTAGTGCGACGAGCCTCGGATTCAATGACATCACCTCCACGAACGGTGTCGCGCGTGTCTGTGGCAGCATATTCACTCCGGCGAGGAGTATCGGCATCGGGTGCATCGTAGATTCCCCATTCTTGAATTCCACGATGATGCAGAACGGACTCAGCTCGACGAATTTCGTCTTCCGTACCGTCTACGAAAATTAGATAATCTCCTTGGGAGAGTCGATCGTTGTAAACTTTGGCGCGTTCTTCAGGAATGCCTAAACCAACCAACGCACCCGCAAGACCTCCTGCTGCTGCACCAATAGCACCACCTGAAAGTGCGGTAGCTATGGTTGTTGCTGTTGCACCCGCAAGCATAACTGGACCAATTCCAGGGATCGCTAAAGCACCTAAACCAACTAAAAGACCGCCAATTCCCCCAATAGCACCACCAGTTAACGCTCCGGCGGCTGCACCCTCGTCAGCTTTATTGCCAACGTTCTTCTTTACATCTGCACCAGCAATATTATCGATACGGTCTGCATTCTTGGATACCACATTCACGTTATCCATCGGGAAACCAGATTCCCGCAATTGATTTAGTGCGGTTTCCGCATCGTGGCGGCTGGTAAATGCACCTACAGCTCGCTTTCTCCGATACAGAGATCTATCTGCCGCAGGCGTGACAGTTCCGGGTGCGACAGTTCCAGGTGCATAATCTGCGGTTGGAGTCATCCCTGGCATATAACCAGCAGTGTAACCCACTGGCATTCCTGTAGCGGCAGGAGTATAGTCGGCAGTTGTGTCTGTATAACTGCTCCCCATAGGCGTAGCGGAGGGCGTTGTATCGACATCGCGAGCATCGTACACGCCGTATTCCTCAATGCCACGATGGTTGAGAATTGCTTCAGCTCTGGCAATTTCTTCATCGGAGCCTTTGACAATTACGAGATAGTCGCCTCGATCGACGCGATCGCTATAAACTTGAGCGCGTTCTTCTGGAATTCCCAAACCGATTAAAGCACCAACAAGACCACCCGCAGCCGCACCGATCGCACCACCTGCTACTGTAGTTGTCAAAACTGTAGCCAACTCCCCAGCTACCATAATTGGACCAACTCCAGGGATTGCCAAAGCGCCTAGACCCACAAGTAAACCAGTTATACCTCCCAAAGTTCCACCCGTGAGCGCTCCGGCGGTTGCACCTTCATCGGCTTTGTTGCCAGCTTGGTTTTTATCTTGAACGTTTACGCCAGCAACATCGGCTTTGCGGTCTGCATCTTGGGCAATAATCGTGACCTTGTGCATGGGAAATCCCGCACTTTTCAACTCCCCGATCGCAGTTTCCGCATCGTGGCGATTGGCAAACACACCGACAGCTCGCTTGTGTTGACCTACTGCCATTTTTTTACCCCCCTTTTGTTCGGTATCGACAACACTGGCACAAATACAAATTTTTGTTTGGTTGTTTGTGCTGTTGTTTATATTTTTTACTTACAGAACTTTGATTTTCCTCAGTCCGAAGTTGGAAACATGACTCTACCAATAGGGAGGTTATATTTTCGTCAATCTATATAACTTAAGATGGGGCTAATTAATCCTAAATTTGTTGTTTACTATCATTAATTCGCCCTGAATTCTTTCTTTAGCTAAAACAGATTTTTACTGAACCAAGCCAAGTTGAACTTTTCATCTTTTGATTTTCCTGATACAACTTTTCATACCTACCTTTCTCAAAAATCGTTTAGAAAATGGATAGTACCCTAACTCGTTTGGATTTTTGCAAAACTATATTTAGTATCTGAACTACAAAAATAGTTTGTCGCTTCAAGAGGAACTTTACAGGTTGACAATAAAAGATCGAGATTGTTCCAGCAAAACGATCGGGTTAACATAACTTCTTTTTCGCCAATAAATTCTTACCGATCGCGCCGCAAACCGATCGAGCAATTGCAATTGTTAGCTCTATCGTCATACAATGCTTCTGCGCTCGAACTGCGACCGACAGCCATCAAGCATTAACCAACAACAAATAACCGATCGTCATGAGTTAATAATTCAATTTAGATGAATCCCCCTTCAGATAGGTCTTTTTTATAGGAAAATTCTATTATCTTCATAGTGAATTTTCACTCGCGAGCAGGGTAGGGTCTACCACCCTGTTATTTATTTTCTTAATCTGGCGCGATCGCTGCCCGCTCGAACAGACATGGTACACATGGAACGGCTACTACACTTATTTGCTGCTGCACCAGCCTCTGAAAGCATTACCAAAGAACCAATAGTTCCGTTTTTAATCCTGCTGCTAGTTATCTTATTCGTGCCGCTGCTATTCGAGCGCTTCTTGAAAGTGCCAGGATTAGTCGGATTGCTGGCAGCAGGGGTAGTGCTAGGTCCCCAAGGGTTACGCTTACTGGAGCGAGGAGCGCCACCAATGGATTTGCTGCCAGAGATCGGGCTAGTTTATCTGATGTTTGTGGCAGGCTTGGAAATTGACATGGAGCAATTTCGACAAACACGGAATCGCTCCCTAACTTTTGGTAGTTTTACTTTCTTAGTTCCCTTGATTGTAGGCACGGCAGTAGGGCTATTGTTCTTTCCTGGTAAATGGAACGCTTCTATCCTCATTGGTTCCCTATTTGCTTCTCACACCTTACTGGCATATCCGATCGTCAGCCGCTTGGGAGTCGTGAAAAATGAAGCTGTCACCGTCACGATTGGGGCGACTATCTTCACCGATATTGGCGCGTTGTTAGTACTAGCCGTTTGTGTAGCTATTCATCAGGGTGATTTTTCTGCTACCCGACTAGCCACTTTAATTGGCTCTTTGGTCATTTATTCAGTCGTAGTTTTGTTTGGATTCGATCGCGCAGGTAAAGAATTTTTCAAGCGTTCGGGCGACGATCAGGGCAATCAGTTTTTATTTGTCTTATTAGCCGTATTTCTCGCAGCAGTAGGCGCTCAATTAATTGGGGTAGAAAAGATTGTCGGCGCTTTCCTGGCTGGCTTGGCGGTGAACGATGCTGTTGGAGAAGGACCAGTCAAAGAAAAAGTGCTGTTTGTCGGCAGTGTCTTGTTTATTCCAATTTTCTTTGTCAGCCTTGGATTGCTGATTGATATTCCCGCTTTCATTGCCAGCATTAACTCCATCACGCTAACTTTAGCTATTGTCACTGGTCTGATCGTTAGTAAGTTTTTAGCAGCATATTTTGCCAAACTGATTTATCGCTACAAGTGGAATGAAATGCTGACCATGTGGTCTCTATCAGTACCACAAGTAGGAGCAACTCTAGCAGCTACATTAGTAGGTTACGAAGCAGGATTGTTGACCAAAGAGGTGTTAAACAGCGTCATCGTACTGTTACTCGTAACTGCAACTCTAGGACCACTGGTAACGAGTCGGGTAGCCCCCACTTTGATCGATGCTACCCAAGAATTAGAACCAGAGCCAGTATCGCCTTATTGGAGTACAGGCGAAACGACAACACATCCATTTGGTGTCTTGGTTCCCGTTTATAACCCGAAGACAGAGCGATACTTAATTGAAATGGCAGCTTTACTCGCTCGCCAAGCTCAGGGTAGAATCCTTCCTCTAGCGATCGCCAAAGCTACCGCTCATATGGATGCACCCCAATTAGAAGTAGCCTTTAAACGCGGTGATGCTCTACTAGAAAATGCCACCAACTTAAGCCGCGAACTAGGAGTAGAAGCAGAACCTTTATTAAGGATTGACGATGCGATCGCTCAAGGGATTAGTCGCGCTGCTAAAGAGCAACACGCTAGTTTAATTGTCATGGGCTGGGGACAACGCACTGGTTTACGCGCCCGCTTATTTGGTAATGTCATCGATAGCGTTTTATGGGCAGCTCACTGTCCGGTAGCTGTTAGCCGCTTACTCAAATCGCCCAAAGAATTTGTACAAATCCTAGTTCCAGTAGAGAATATTACACCGCAAGCAGTCAGCGTCTTGAGATTTGTCAGTTTGTTAGCCGCAGCAAATGCAGCGCATATCGTTCTGCTACACGTCTGCGATCGCAATACAACTCCAGGCAGAGTCGCTTGGATACAATCGCAACTCTCTCTGTTGGTTGATAAGCTAGCTTTACCAGACCACCCAGAAATTCGCGTTAAGCCTCACCCTAACGTCACTCAAGCAATTCTAGAAGTAGCCAAGGAATGCGATCTCGTCGTCATACGTTCCACTAGGCGACGAACGAGTGCTGGCGGTTTAACAATCGCCGACACTACAACCCAGTTGATCGGAGCGATCGCTTGTTCTTTGATCATGCTAGGCGAACCGCAACCAGCTTTGCAGGCAGGAGTGAGGAGTGAGGAGTGAGGAGCGAGGAGCGAGGGGCGAGGAGCGAGAAATGAGGGGAAGAAGACAGCGAGCGAAAGCTGAGGGAGCATGACAAGTCATTGGTCGCCGATCGCTGATAACTGACAACTGATAACTGATAACTGATACCTGACAACTGGTAACTTTTAGCACATAAATACAACGAATTTTATAAAGATTATTTTTAGATTTCGTGAATTTTGTCCTACTATCATGGTTTTTGTAACTAGCGATCGTTAGTTTTCGTTTAACTTAGGGAATAATCAACTAAGCATGTGTGTTGGTATGCTTGACTTTCTCGTTCGGCACTGCCAATCAAACCTCTGGATGCGCGATCGCATCACAGAGCGTTTGCCACAAAAACACGGCTCTGGTAATAATACTTAACGAGTCTAGTTAAGACTGCTGTAACTAACAAGAAAATCTATGAGAATTTTGGTCACTGGCGGCGCTGGATTTATAGGTTCTCACCTGATCGACCGATTAATGGCACAGGGACACGAAGTTATCTGCTTAGACAACTTCTACACCGGACACAAGCGTAACATCTTGAAATGGATGGATCATCCCTATTTTGAATTAATCCGTCACGACATCACCGAACCAATTCGCCTAGAAGTAGACCAAGTTTATCACCTAGCTTGTCCTGCGTCTCCCGTTCACTACCAATTCAACCCAGTCAAAACCGTCAAAACTAATGTGATGGGAACGTTGAATATGCTGGGACTGGCAAAGCGAGTCAAAGCAAGATTTCTGCTAGCTTCTACATCAGAAGTTTATGGCGATCCAGAAATCCACCCGCAAACCGAAGAGTATCGCGGTAACGTCAATCCAATTGGCATTCGCTCTTGTTATGACGAAGGCAAGCGCATTGCTGAAACTCTCGCCTTTGATTACCATCGACAAAACGATGTCGATATTCGCGTGGCGCGGATCTTTAATACCTACGGTCCCCGCATGTTAGAAAACGATGGACGAGTTGTGAGTAACCTAGTCGTACAAGCTTTGAAGAATCTGCCGATGACGGTGTATGGTGATGGTTCTCAAACTCGCAGTTTTTGTTACGTGTCTGACTTGGTAGAAGGATTAATGCGATTGATGAATGGAGACCAAATTGGTCCTGTCAATCTAGGTAATCCAGACGAGTATACCATTCTAGAACTAGCTGAAGCAGTTCGCAATCTGGTAAACCCTCAAGCAGAAATTAAATTTGCGCCCCTTCCGCAAGACGATCCGCGCCGTCGCCGCCCAGATATTACCCGCGCTAAAACCTGGCTAGGCTGGGAACCAACTTTGCCTCTATCAGAAGGATTAAAACTGACAGTAGAAGATTTTCGGCAGCGCTTGCAGCAACCCCAGCCAACAACTTACAGCGAGGCGGGAATTGTGAGTAATTCCTAGTAACTATTTGTCTAGCTAGGAGAATGGGCGATCGCATATATCTGCATCGTTCGTACTCCATACTCAAGCTCACATCTTAAACTTCTATCATCTATACACCGTTGAGGACAAAAGTATATGCGTGTTTGCGTAATTGGTACAGGCTATGTCGGTTTAGTTACGGGCGCTTGCTTAGCTCACATCGGACACCACGTAATCTGCGTGGACAACAATGAAGAGAAAGTCAAGCTCATGAAAGCCGGACAGTCGCCAATTTTTGAACCAGGGCTGTCCGAGATCATGGCTGGAGCAATGCAGGCAGGGACGTTAGAGTTTACCACAGACATCGGTGGCGGCGTAGCACATGGAGAAATCTTATTTATTGCCGTCGGCACTCCACCGCTACCAACTGGAGAAAGCGATACTCGCTATGTTGAGGCTGTAGCCCGCAGCATTGGCGCTCATTTGGATGGTGGCTATAAAGTCATCGTCAACAAGTCTACCGTGCCAATCGGTTCTGGTGACTGGGTACGAATGATCGTTCTCGATGGCATTGTCGAACGCCAGAAAGTATTAGTAGGCGCTGGTGGTGGCGAAGTCACGACTTTGGAAAGCGTCCCTGCGTTTGATGTGGTTAGCAATCCTGAGTTTTTACGTGAAGGTTGCGCCGTATACGATACGTTTAACCCCGATCGCATTGTCTTGGGTGGTAGCAGCTCCAAAGCGATCGCCATGATGCAAGAGCTGTACGCTCCAATTATCGAGCGCCAGTACGCCGAAGACAAGTCTTTGCCCCCCGTACCAGTTCTCGCCACTGATATTAGTTCGGCAGAAATGATTAAGTATGCGGCAAATGCATTTTTAGCCACTAAGATTAGTTTTATTAACGAAGTTGCCAATATTTGCGATCGCGTCGGTGCAGATGTGACCCAAGTTGCTAAAGGTATCGGTTTAGACTCCCGCATTGGTAATAAGTTCTTGCAAGCAGGCATTGGTTGGGGTGGTTCCTGCTTTCCCAAAGATGTCTCGGCGCTGATTCATACTGCTGATGACTATGGCTACGATACTCACCTGCTTAAAGCTGCCGTCAGTGTCAACCAACGCCAGCGTTTAATTGCCGTAGAAAAACTCCAGCAGGTACTCAAGATCCTCAAAGGGAAAACAGTCGGACTGTTGGGACTGACGTTTAAACCCGATACCGATGATATGCGCGATGCTCCTGCTCTCAACTTAATCGAGCATCTCAACCGCTTAGGAGCCAAAGTAAAAGCCTACGATCCTATTGTTGCCCAATCTGGGATGCGTCACGGGCTAACAGGCGTTTTGGTAGAAACCGATCCCGAACGTCTTGCTGATGGCTGCGATGCTCTCGTTCTCGTCACCGATTGGCAGCAGTTCCGCAATCTCGACTACAACAAGATGGCATCGTTGATGACTAACCCCGTCATGATTGACGGTCGTAACTACCTCGATCGCGAAGCCCTACAACAAGCTGGATTCTACTACGTTGGCGTAGGCAGATAGGACAACATAAAAGTAGAGACGTTTCATGCAACGTCTCTACTTTTAAAATCGAACTTCCTTCAAGTTCGTCGATCGCACGATCTATATACTTTTTATTGCTTCATAGCAATTGGCGAGAAGCTAGTAGTATCTTGCTTACGACTTACGATTTACAACTTTATCTTATCCTTTTCCAGGTACGCGCTCGATTTGAGCATAACCGCTAAAAACTAACAGCTTGCCTTTAGTTTCTAAGCGGTTGAGTCGCATAGTAACGCCATCTAAATCAAAGCGATCGAGATCGACCATATTATTCAGAATTTCTGCCAAAGCTTGTGCTAAAGCCAGGGAAGTCTCTCGTTGAGATTCTGGTAGCGTCTCTACTTCAAATCTAGGGTTTTGGAATTGTACTCGTCGCCGTCGTTCAATACCCAAAGTTGCTGTCAGACTAACTGGTACTAATTCCTCTCGTGATAAGTCTGCCTTAGCCCAGATTTTAATTTCATTCTCCGGTAATAACTCTACCCGAACTTCCTGAAACGAGACTGGCTTACCACCAGACAATTCAGTCAAACTAGGTAAATTCAAATTGAGCAGGCGTTTTTTCACCAGTTCTGCTTCAAACGCTTTGTTAATTCCTGCTTCTGATAGCGTAACTTGAGCTACGGCTTGAGTCGGTTGTTTGAGGGCAAGTTTACCACCCAGAACAGAGCTGAAATCGATCGCTACAGCATCCGTCTCAAACGACATCTCCTCTGCCCAAAATTCTCGTCTGATCAACAGACCGCGACCGCTCATCTTGAAGCTATCAATGCTACCTTGTAAGAGTTTGCTGGAAGGGTAACAACGAACGGCAACTTCTACTGACTCACTTTGTGTAAATAAGTGACGAATCGTCTTGCTGGCAACAGTATTGAGCATTTGCTCGCCCCAATCAGTGCCACTAGGATTAGTAAAACCAGTTAATCCGCCAAACATAAGTTTACGCGATTGTAGAAGTTATCCATACTCTCTTTTTGTAACAAAATGTGAACGAGCTAGCAAGGTTTGCACCATAGGTAATACTAATCATTTGTGGTTAGTAAACTAATCATTCCCCCTGCTAGTCTAAGTTACAGCGATTTTATGCTATCGTAAAATTGAGAGTACATTCGGCAGTTGTGTTTGTGTTTGCTAATTCAGATGCTCCTCCGAACGGTCATCTCGACAACGATCGGACTCAGGAGAGAGCTGCAATGTCCATATACGTAGGTAACTTGTCATACGACGTTACCCAAGAAGATTTGACTAAGGTATTTGCCGATTACGGCACTGTAAAACGAGTACAGCTACCTATAGACCGAGAAAGCGGTCGTCCGCGTGGTTTTGGTTTTGTTGAAATGGAAACAGAAGACGCAGAAGAAGCCGCTATTTCAGAGCTAGATGGCGCTAGATGGATGGGACGAGTGCTGAAAGTAAATAAAGCCAAGCCACGCGAGGAAGGTGGTAGTAGAACTGGCAACAGCAGAGGTAGCTATAACCGCCGCGAATCTTCTAGAAGCTACTAGGTAAGAAGTCGGAAGTCAGAAGTCAGAAGTCAGAAGTTAAGGGCAAAAGCATAAGAAGTATAGTAGGGTAGGCAACGCCCACTCGCCGCTTAGACTTCTAGTATGTATTCTTTTGAGTCAAGACAAGATACGCAAATCAGTTCGCATTTAAGAGGCTGAAGGAAAAAATATCTTTCCTTCAGCCTTTTGTATTGGTTTTTTGTATTAGTTTGCGATCGCCAGTCTATCATTACCGTCAGACAGAAGAAATTCACGCGGTGGACTGCCATCGTGAAATGAACTGTCGCAGAGGACTGAAAATGGAAGCAAAACAACTTCGCACGCAGCGCAACCCTTTAATTGCATCTGGAATTATTCTTGGGTTGGGAACTGGCGGACTATTTGATGGTATATTGCTCCATCAAATCTTGCAATGGCACCACATGCTCAGCAGCGTTCGACCGACTGTCACTGTTGCAGAAATGAAAGCCAACATGGTGTGGGATGGATTTTTCGATGCTGCTACGTGGATACTAACTTTACTAGGAATATTTTTACTCTGGCGGGCAGGCGAACAAAAAAACGTGTTTTGGTCGGGCAAAACTTTCTTTGGTGCTTTGTTGCTAGGCGTAGGATTATTCGACTTCTTTGAGGGATTAATCGACCATCAAATTCTCGGCATTCACCATGTCAAACCAGGGACTAATGAGTTAATCTGGGATATCGGTTTTCTCGTTCTAGGGGCTATCTTAGCGATCGCGGGATGGATACTGATAAAGTCTGAAGAAAAAGTAATTAGTAAGTCGTAAGTCGTAAGTCGTAAGTAAAAAGTTACTCACTACTCACAAACGACCAATGACCAATGACCAATGACCAATGGCAAACAGTGAATTTGAAAAAAACAGCATAGGTTGGCAGCTATCTCAGCTACAGCAACAGGTAGGGGAATGGCTCGAACTTCAGACTATGAGGCTGAATAAAAATATTCCCCAGTTGCCAGAGGGAATTCCTTCATGGTTAGTGGAGGGATTAAAAGCGATCGCCTGGTTAGCCGCAATTGCTTTACTGCTGTGGTTGGCTTGGTATGTGTGGCGACGGTTAGAGCCTTATTTGATGGAATTGAAAACTAGGCGCGCTGTTGGTAGAAAGACAACTTCTAGAACGAGTGAAGTGCCAGTCGAAGCTTGGCTAAAGCGATCGCAAACTTATTTCGATCGAGGTAACTATCGCGAAGCTTGTCGCTGTTTGTATATGGCAACGTTACAACTGTTGCACGAACGAGCGATCGCTCGCCATCAACCCAGTCGCACAGATCGAGAATACTTGCAATTAGTTCAACAACTACCCCAGTTTCAGTCTTATCGGACGCTAATTACCACCCACGAGCAATTATGCTTTAGTGACGGTGAGGTTTTATCAGAAACATTTGAACGATGTCGGCAGGCATATCGAGAGATTGCTAGACAAGAACAGATCTCAGCATAGATCTATTGCACAAATTCAATTGGGCGCACAGACTAGAATGGCACTACACAAACGTCCGCCTGGGTTGATTGAGTTTGTATAGCTGCGAATTCTTTTTACGGTAGGTGAAGCGTGAAAAATCTACATCGTCGATGGTGGCTAGGGGCAATCGCGATCGCGGCGATCGTATTTCTCAGCCTAGTTACTGCGCCCAATAATCCTTCACGTCTTGGCTCTTCCTATAGCCGCAGCCCCGATGGATATGGAGCTTGGTATGCATACATGCAAAACCGAGGCACGCCTGTCCAGCGCTGGCAAAAGCCATCCAGCGAGTTAAGCAAACAAAATCAAATAACATTGCTGCGCGTTCTCAGCCAATCAAATTCCGGTTTGAATGGCACAGAAAAGCAGTGGGTAGAACGAGGCAACACGTTGATAATTTTGGGCGTACGCCAGCCAGTAACACCAGCTGACTTTAGCACCAAGCAACAAAACGATGAGTTAATTAATATCAAAATTGATACGCAGCGCAGAGCAAGGATAAACCAGCAACAGCGATCGCTATTGGGCGATCGCTATGGGGCAGTTGTATGGCAAGAAAAGATTGGTGAAGGACAAGTTATATTCTGTGTCACCCCTTCTTTGGCAGCAAATGCCTACCAAGATTATCCCAATAACTATAAATACTTAGCTCAACTCGTAACTCAAGCCAATCGAACGATCTGGGTAGACGAATACATTCACGGCTACCGAGATAAAGAGGTAAGAGAACGAGCGGGTGAAAGAGATTTCCTATCTTATTTAGCACAAAGACCCTTAGCTGCTGCCCTATTTCAAGCCGCGATCGCGCTATTTGTGTTGATTCTGGCTAGCAATCGTCGTTTCGGGCAACCAGTCACTCTCACGACAGCGATCGCAGATAATAGCACTGCTTATATTGAAGCTTTAGCAGGAGTGCTGCAAAAAGCCCAAGCCAGCGATTTTGTCATAGATACAGTTGGTAACGCCGAGCAAAAACAACTCCAGCAAGCCTTGGGACTCGGACAAATTCCCTTAGAACGGCAAGAACTGATTCAAGCATGGGTACAGCAAACGGGGCGATCGCCTACCGAACTCGAACAACTGCTGCGGCTGCACGGGCAAAAGCGCCGCCTCAGTGACAAAGACCTATTAAATTGGTTAAAACAATGGCGCACCATCCGCAGTTATGTTAAACCTGATTAGTTATCACGTTTCTTTCAGTAGGGGCGCACACCTGTGCGCCCCTACTCTAATCCCTACTTACCCCTTCTCATGCCCGAACTCCGCGCTGAATTAAATCGCCTCAGTGAAGCCCTCAACCAAGTTGTTGTCGGTCAAGCTCAATTAGTACAACAATTATTAGTGGCAATGCTGGCGGGGGGACACGTCATTTTAGAGGGCGTACCAGGTACGGGAAAAACTCTGCTGGTGAAAGTGATGGCGCAACTCATCCAAGCAGAATTTCGCCGCGTGCAGCTGACACCAGATGTCTTACCTGCCGATATCACAGGTACGAATATTCTCGACCTTAACAGTCGCAGTTTTACGCTGAAAAAGGGACCCGTATTTACTGAAGTTTTGTTAGCAGATGAAATAAACCGCACGCCACCCAAAACGCAAGCCGCTTTATTAGAAGCTATGGCAGAACAGCAAGTGACTTTGGATGGTGAAAGCTTGCCGCTACCAGAATTATTTTGGGCGATCGCCACGCAAAATCCTTTGGAATGTGAGGGAACTTATCCTTTACCAGAAGCCCAACTAGACAGATTTTTATTCAAATTAACGGTAGATTATCCCGATCGCCAGCATGAAAAGCAAATGCTGCTCAACAGCCAAAAGGGTTTTCAATCTCGACGACTAGACATTGCTCAAATCGAACCCGTTGCTAACGTACAGTTGGTTTTACAGGCGCGTCAGGAAGTCAAATCGGTACAAGTAGCAGAGCCAATTCTAGACTATCTGCTTGCCCTGGTACAGCGATCGCGCCAACATCCCGATTTAACTTTGGGTGCTTCCCCTCGTTGTGCCGTAGCTTGGCTGCAAACCAGTCAAGCCGCCGCATGGCTTGCCGGACGAGGTTACGTCACCCCTGATGATGTCAAAGCTGTAGCCCCACCTCTGCTGCGTCACCGTCTCATCCTCAAACCCGAAAGTTTACTCGATGGAATTCAAATTGAAACACTAATTACTAATTTATTAAATCAAGTTTCTGTTCCAAGATAATTTAGAATTCGGAATTCAGAATTCAAGCTATATCTAAGTACATAGTATAAAATTATGCAAATACTTAGGTACGAACATGGCTAATTATACTCCTATTACTGAAAGGACAAAGAAATTTGCAATTAGAGTGATTAAAGCTTGTAGTTTTTTAGACGACAAGCCAGGAGTATGTAGAACTTTATCTAGGCAGCTACTTAGGAGTGGTACTAGTGTTGGTGCAAATGTCCGTGAAGCACAATCCGCACAATCAGACAAAGATTTTTTAAGCAAGTTAGAAATCGCGCTCAAAGAAGCCCGTGAAACAGAATACTGGTTAGAAATTCTCATTGAATCTGGCATGGTTAAACTCAACAAATTTCAACCTTTACTAACAGAAGCATCAGAAATTGTCGGTATTCTTGTCGCATCCACCCGAAAACTAAAACAGAAATAATTCCGAATTCCGAATTTCGAATTCCGAATTCTCCCAAGAAGGATCGTTTTTGACAAAATTTGGGGAACCTTTATAGTATGTTCACCATCTCTTAACAAAACTATAGGTAGAGTAGGCAGTATACTGCTTGCGATCGCAACTGCATGAGTGTGAGGAATAACGAAGTTAGTATGACAGCAATGTATATAGGTACGACGATCGGTCAGACAGAGCAAACAGCCTTGATGCGTGGGGAAATTTTAGTTCAAACGCGCCCTCATTCAGCATGGGGCGGGGCTGTGACAGCGTGTATGTACCTACCGATGCAGCGATCGCAAGTTTGGCAGCAGCTCACCGATTATCCTCGTTGGGTACAATATTTCCCCGACGTGATCCAGAGCGAAGTTTTGCAGCGAGGTGAGGTGAAGCGCTTATACCAAGTTGCCCGCAAAGCCTTTCTCATTTTCACTGCCCAAGTTGAAATTTATTTAAACGTGTTTGAGGAAGTACAGCAGCGAATTCAGTTTCGCATGGAAAAAGGTACTTTCACCGACTTTACAGCAGATTTAAACCTGCAAGATTGTGGAATCGGCACTTTACTTACTTACGCCGTACAAGCTACGCCCAACGTTCCAATTCCATCGATTTTTATTCAACAAGCGATGCAATTTGAATTACCAGAAAATATGCGGAAAATGAGGCAAGCGATTTGTAAGAATCAATAGAGTTGTTTGTCAGCCATGTCATCAGAACAGGCAAAAAGAATTTTAGATTTTTGGTTTGGTTCTCCCGAACAGGCTAGTTATGGAAAACCAAGACAGATTTGGTTCATCAAAAAGCCTGAATTCGATCGAGAAGTGGAAGCCCGCTTCCTGAGCGATTACGAGCAAGCCGCAGCAGGGAATTTAGACAACTGGAAAAGTTCTCCCCTCAGCTGTCTGGCTTTAATCTTACTTCTCGATCAGTTTCCTCGCAATATGTTTCGCGGTAAGCCTCAAGCTTTCGCCACTGACTGGCAAGCCCTATCCACCGCCGAGTATGCCATAGCCCAAGGCTACGATCGCGAATTATTACCCGTACAACGCTGGTTTATTTACTGTCCTTTTGAACACAGCGAAAACCTAGAGGATCAAAATCGTTCTGTAGCCCTATTTCAGCAGTTGAGCGACGATCCTGATAGTGCTGATGCAATTACCTATGCCTTACGTCACCGCGAAGTCATTTTAAGATTTGGACGCTTTCCCCACCGCAACAAAATTTTAGAGCGAGTCTCTACCCCAGAAGAAGAAGAGTTTTTGCAACAGCCAGGTTCGTCTTTTTAAGTGGCTAGTGGCTAGTGGCTAGTCTTTGGTAATTAGTAGTTATTAGTTGATAGCTGATAACTGACAACTGATAACTGTTAACTGTTAACTGATTATTTTGTTGCCACAACTGCCAAATTCCAAGCAAATCTCTTCATCCCAGGAATTTTTTTCAGCAGCTTATCCCATTTCTCTAGGCGCCAATATGTTGGCGCTAATCGCTGATGTTCAATAATTATTTTTTTCCAATAACGCTCTTTATTAGGATCGACTTTTTCAATTAAATAAAATTGTAAGAATATCCAAAGCGTAGCGATCCAAAAAGTATCGTAATTAGTCCGAGAAAAATTCTGTTTAACAAAATCAATCGTGTTGATATCAAGCGGCATTTCATCTTCCGTGCGAACTTTAGTCGCAATTTGACGGTAGACGTTGATAATCGGATTGTGTTTTAACGGTTCCCAAAAACAAGCTTTCCCACCTGGTTTGAGGACGCGGTGCATTTCTAGTATGGCAGCGCGCGGATCGGGAAGGTGGTGTAGTAAATTGGCAGCGTAAACAAAATCAAAAGAATTATCGGGACAATCTAAAGCAGATGCATCCATCGTTCGTCCCTCGATTTTTACACCATTTTTAGCTGCTAAATCTAAGGCAACTTCTACCATGCCAGGAGAATAATCAGCTGCCGTACATAGCGCCCCTTTCATGGCAAAATAGACGCTGTTTTCTCCTGCACCACAACCTAAATCTAAGATTTTTTTTCCACGCACATCTCCCATTTGTCTGAGAATAAACCGATTTTCTGGAGCCGTGCAAGCTTCAAAATAGTCTGATACCCGAATTCCCTCAATATCAATTGCCGCAGCCCAGGCATCGTGAAACTGTTTTTCTCGTTCTAGTCTTTCATTTCGCATAATTAGGAAGTCGGGAGTCGGGAATCGGGAGTCGGTAGGGGCGTACTGCTGTGCGCCCGTACAAGGGGGTTGAGAGTTGGAAGTGGAGATACTTTCAAAGAGTCAATCTCTACAATACAACTTTTTATTAGATTGTTTCGATCGCTAGTTTGAACATTTAATAATAAGTAAGCTGGGTCTGGTCTTTGACTAGCCAACGATACTTGAAATTTACGAGATTTACTGGTTATGGATGGCAATGCGATCGCGCTAACGATCTTACCTTGGCGATCGCGCATTTCTAAGTTAAGGGTAGCACCTTTACAGGTATTTCCATACAAATTTACTTTACCCATGACTTGAGTAGGAGTAGATAAAGTTCCCACATACAAGAACGATACTGGCTGTTTTCCGACTCCCTCAACGGAATACATTAATAATCTATAGGTACGAGTAATATTTCTAACAATTTTATTATCTTGCCATAAATGACTCAAACTCATCCAATCCAGTTGTCCCCCAGGACGTTTCCCAATTCTCTCTTGCATGGTGGCAAGGGTTTGGATTGCTGTTTCTACAGAAGTAGGACGCAAACGCCGATGAATATTTACAATAGCACCATCGGCTAAGCGAAATTGTACGGGTAAAAGCTGAAAATCTTTCGCAATTGCCCAATTTTGCCGAAAAGCATCCGATACAACTGTGACAACATCGTGTTCTTTTAAAGGTAGCCATTCCCCTGCGGCTGGAACTTTGGTAAAGTCACTCTCAAAATTTGGTAATGGGTGAGGAATAACGACATACTCTGCTTGTAAAAGTCTTTCTACTGGATAAAAATCTTGAGAATCAACTTGAGGCGCACCCAACAATAGTAAGTTATCTCGATCTTTTTGTTTATATACTGTACGTTCGACTGCCCGCACCATGCCGCTATTTAACTGCAACCGTTGAAAACCAACAATATAAACAGGTTTTTTGTTAGTAGCAATTTGACGTAAATAAGCTCCTAATCGAATTACTTCATCGTAATCTGTACGGACTAAAGGAGGAATATTCAATGCCCACAGAGAACGCAGAGGATGCTGGAAATTGCCAATGGAAGTTAGTCCAATTGCTAAGTTACTTATGAGGTAACAAATAACTATACCTAAAACGATATGGCGGAATGTAGCTTTAAGTTTTAAGTAAGCAGTCCACACACCAGTAGCTAATCCTAATACCACAATTGGAGTTAGATGGAGGCAATAAAATACATTGGCATAGCGTAAAATAATCAACCATTCTACTGCCGAAACAATACCAAACAACCAGATAAAACTGAAGGCAGGTAGAAATAGAGTTCGAGTCAAAATTCCAGCTAAAAATCCGCTCGCGGCAAATATTAGCACTGCCCAACCAAAATAGGCAGCGTAAAGCCAGACAATTGTATTAACTGGAAAACTCCAAGAAGCGTACAATCCCCGATAATCTGTCGCGATCGCATTATACGTAAACTGCCAAGCGATCGCCGCCAGCGTGAGAAAACAAATAATCGCAATTAAACTAATTTTTACCGCTGTTCGCCGTAATTTTTGCCAAGCTAGTTGTGGTTTTACTTGTTTAGTAGTAGAGAAAGAAATTAATGCTTGTAGAGACATAGCTGCTAGAAAAGCGATCGCCCCGTAAGCAAAATGACGGCGTAAAAGAATTGCCGCTCCTAATAGTACGCCAATTGCTAGCACGCGCCGCCAGCGTTTGAGCCTCATGTCTTGCAAGTAAATCCAAGTCGCTAACCCAATTAATACAGCACCCCCTGTATCTGGAACACCAAGAAAAGTTGGCATCCAATTGACGGGAATTAATAAGCTTAAGAAAGCAGTTGACCAAAAAACGGCTGTAGGATTGGCGCAAATCAATTGCGTTCCCACACCTCCCATTACTAGACAAAAAGGGAGTAAATAAACTAGTGCTAAGCCAATTTGATAGACTAAGCGCGACTCGCCAAATAAGAGGAGAAACGGTACTAATGGCAGAGTATAAATTTTGTTCCGTTCCGTCCCCAACGATTGCAAAATGTTGCTAATTCCGGCAATGGGAGATTGACTAAAAGCATTAGCAACCTCAGTAGTTTTATAGTACCAATCAATCCACCAGTGAAAGTTACGTTCGCTAGATGTATATAGTATCGTGGCGATCGCGGTTAGCAGTACTAACAAGGCAAACAAACTCAAATTGACTGAATGCCAATTGACTGAATGTCTAAGTCGGGCAGTGGGCATATTTTATCGAACGCAATCTTCAACATACAGTAAAGGTGGGCGTTGCCCACCCTACTTATGATTAGCCCCCCTTGTGAAGGGGGGTTGGGGGGATCGTGCTGCCCCCTTGTGAAGGGGGGTTGGGGGGATCTAAAACTATGCTAACGAGCGATCGCGCTGCTGTTGATGCTGCAATGCTGCATAAAGCCGATTCAGGGCGTTGACGTATGCCTGGGCAGAAGCAACGATAATGTCTGTATTGGCTGCATGACCGGAATAGACTTTATCTTCGTAGCGCAGTCGGATCGTGACTTCCCCGATTGCATCAATTCCCGCCGTTACGGACTGGACGGAAAATTCGATCAACTGATTGGGGACGTTTACCACCCGATTGATCGCCTTATATATAGCATCTACGGGTCCCGTCCCGATCGCTGCATCGGTTAGTTCTTCACCATCTTGAGTCCGTAAGGTAACAGTTGCCGTCGGACGAGTGCAATCGCCACACGACACTTGGACTAATTCTAGATGAAAGACTTCTGGAGTCGTCTTGATCTCGTCGTTGACAATCGCCTCCAAATCCCAGTCGGAAATATCTTTTTTCTTATCCGCTAAGTCTTTAAATCGCAAGAAAGCTTTGTTTAATTCTGTTTCTGAAAGGTTAAAGCCCAATTCCTGCAAGCGCGAACTAAAAGCATGGCGACCAGAATGTTTGCCTAAAACGATTTGGTTGTTGGTCAAACCAATCGACTCAGCATCCATGATCTCATAGGTGAGCTTATTTTTGAGAATACCATCTTGGTGAATGCCGGATTCGTGAGCGAAAGCATTTGCGCCAACGATTGCCTTATTCGGCTGTACTAGCATTCCTGTCAGGTTGGAAACTAGGCGAGAAGTGCGATAAATCTCCCGCGTATCGATATGAGTTAGCGGTGCTTCTGATTCTGCCGGACGACCTAAAAAGGGGTTAAAGTATTGCCTGCGGACGTGCAGCGCCATCACGACTTCTTCTAGTGCTGTATTTCCAGCCCGTTCGCCAATACCGTTGATTGCGCATTCTAGCTGTCTTGCCCCATTCTTCACGGCTTCGAGAAAGTTAGCAACGGCTAAACCGATGTCATTATGACCGTGAACGGAAATAATAGCGCGGTCGATGTTGGGAACGTTTTCTTTGATGCCTCTAATTAATGCTCCAAATTCGCTAGGAGTCGTGTACCCGACAGTATCGGGGATATTGATAGTCGTTGCCCCAGCCGCGATCGCCCGTTCCAAAACTTGATACAAGTATTCTGGATCGGTGCGGGTAGCATCCATAGTTGAGAATTCCACATCGTCCATGAAAGACTTAGCATAAGCCACCATTTCTTCAGCGATCGCTAAGACTTCGGCTTTCGATTTTTTTAACTGATATTCTAAGTGAATATCTGATGTGGAAATAAATGTATGAATTCTGCCTTTAGCCGCTGGCTTTAAGGCTTCGGCTGCGGCTTTAATGTCAGCTTTGATTGCCCTTGCCAAACTACAAACAATCGGTCCGTCAATCGTCCCGACTTCTTTAGCAACTCTTGTCACTGCTTCAAAATCGCCAGGACTAGCAAAGGCAAAGCCTGCCTCAATCACATCTACTCCCAAGCGAGCTAGTTGACGGGCGATCGCTAATTTTTCATCGACGTTTAGCGTTGCCCCAGGACACTGTTCGCCATCCCGCAACGTAGTATCGAAAATGATGACCCGCTCTGTACCCAATTGATTGTCCATAGATTTTCCAGACACTTATCCCTGTTTTAGCTATTAGTAATCGTATAAAAAACACGCACTCGCGTAGCACGCACCACCTATATTAATAATCAGCTTTTTCAATGGATTCTCTAATATCATTTAGATCGATGTAGCGATCGGTAGCATTCCGTAACTCTCTGGCAATCATTCCTTCTGTAGATACAACTGTAATATGAGTATTTTTTGACCTTAATAATTCTATAGCTCTCTCAAAATCTCCATCACCACTAAATAAAACTACGCGATCGTACTGATCTACTGTATTAAACATATCTACTACAATTTCTATATCTAAGTTCGCTTTTTGCGAATAGCGACCCGAGGTATCGTCGTAGTACTCTTTTAAAATTTTAGTGCGAACGGTGTATCCCAAACTAATGAGTGCATCCCGAAAACCCCTTTGATCTTGAGGATCTTTCAATCCAGTGTACCAAAAGGCGTTAATTAGTACTGTATCTGGTTGTTCTTTCCTAAAGTACTCCAGCACCCTTCTCGGGTCGAAAAACCAACCATTTTTCTGTTGTGCGTAGAACATATTGTTCCCGTCTACAAATATAGACAGACGGTTCATCATAGAACAAGGCATAGAAACTTAATACCTAAAAATTTTCCAAAAACTATTTAACGTCGAATTCTCAATTATAACAATTTTTTATGCATCATTTTAGGAATTGTATGTTATGGATCTCAATCGATTTTACATTTATCCTGCCTAAGTTTTAGTGAGAATCTCGTCTCGGAAGTTAAACCATGCTTGCTAAACCCTTACCAGGTTAGCTTAAGCGCAACACCCATTTTTAACATCTACCTTTAAATTAACTAAATTCGCAGTTCATTTTATCAGTTGGTTGGTAGTTTCCACAGTTCAGACCGAACGTAGTTGTCACTATAGACAGCTGGCGATCGCAGAAATTGCCACATTGCGCGTAAAATTCTCATAAATTTCAATTGGATGAGACGGGTTTTCTCCCTAGATCGGGAACTCTAACTAATAGGGTCAGACAGTCAAAAAAGAAACCAGGGCGAGATCGGTAGAGCTGGGTTGTGTGGTCTAGTGTATGGTAACTAGTCACAACTTGAAAGTTCCCTTGTTGGAAGCTTCTTGTTAACTGTCTCTATCCTCTAACTCCCAGTCTGACATAACTATATGGGACAAGATCGTACACTGTCCGATGTACAAAAGATACCATCGCTGCTTCAGAAGAATCAGTTTTTACGATATTTCCGCTGGGAGCAGCTCTTAGCTGGATTTTGGGGAGTGGCTGCGGCAGTAGCTACAGCCACTAATGGGACATTAGTACAAATGATTGAGTACCAAACCCAGACGCTATTTTTTGAAATTCGGGGCGCTGTTGTACCACCAGAGGATATTGTTATCCTGACAATTGACGAGCAATCTTTATCGATTCCTCAACAATACTATCAAACCAACCCTGAACAATATGCCGCTCTCAAGCCCTTGCAAGCTTGGCCCTGGCAACGACTTGCTTACGCTCAAGCGATCGATCGATTAATGATAGCAGGAGCGCGTGCTGTTGCTTTAGACATAGTCTTTGCATCCCCCAGCAGTTATGGAAGTGCAGACGATCGCGAATTTAGGAGAGTGTTACAACGTTACGCTGGCAGAGTTACTTTAGCAGCAGAGTACGAGCAATCGCAGTTGCGCCAAGGTAGTATCATTCAACTAACCAAACCGATTCGTTTCTTGTGGACGAAGCCAATGTCGGTTGGTTTTGTCAATTTCCCCCTAGAGTTAGATGGTAAAATTCACAGATTTTCTAGCGAATTTCCTTTAAGTTTGGCAACAAAAGATCGGCAGCAATTCGATAATTATGCAGCTATGGGGGTAGAAATGCCCTCTTTTGAGCAAGCGGTGGCATCTTCAATTGGTAATTGTAGGGGCGCACAGCTGTGCGCCCCTACTTCCACTACGGGCGATCGCATTTATTTCTATGGACCTGCGGGGACGTTTGAATATATCCCTTTTTGGCATGTTCTCGATGCCGATAATTGGAACACGTACTTGCAACAGGGGCGTTATTTTCAGAACAAGATTGTGATTGTTGGAGCAACAGCTGCTTCGCTGCAAGACTTTCACAAAACACCTTTTTCCTACAGTTGGTTCTATCCTAAACCAATGCCAGGGGTAGAAATTCAAGCCAATGCGATCGCCACGCGGTTACAGCAAAGAGCGATCGCCTTGGCAATTCCCAATCCTTTTTTCCAGGGGTTGTTGGTGTTGCTATTAGGCGCTGGAACGACAATTTTGCTAGCAAAAGCTCAGCGCCTCAGATCCCAACTGGGATGGACGATCGGCATTGCGATCGCCTGGGGTGGTATCAGTTACGCTGTCTTCACATATCAGTACTCGATCTTACCCACTGCCGTGCCGATGCTAGCAATTATGTTGTGTGGTGGTTCTTACTGGACGATCGGAACGATGAGCGATCGCCGCAGGACAATCCAATTTAAACCTACCGCCACAGAAAATACCACTGTTTTAGAGTCTCCAGAGGCAAACAACCAACAAGACGAGATCCAAAAATTACTGCCACACGAATTAGTCACAGCCGGAAAAATTCTCAGCGGACGCTACCAAATTACTAAAGTTTTAGCTTCGGGTGGATTTAGTGAAACTTACATTGCAGAAGATTTACAACGTCCTGGTAGACCTCTTTGTGTCGTGAAGCGAATGAAACCTGCTAGCAATCATCCCCAGCATTTACAAATGGCTAGCAGGTTGTTTCAACTTGAAGCAGAAACCTTAGAAATTTTAGGTAAACACGACCGAATTCCCCAGTTGCTTGCCTATTTTGAAGAAGGTGAAGAATTCTTTTTAGTCCAAGAGTTGATTAACGGACATCCCCTCAGTTGGGAACTCAAACCTGGCAAGCCTGTGAGCGAAATCGCCGCGATCGCAATTCTGCAAGATTTACTACCAATCCTGGCATTCGTCCACAGGTGCAAGACAATTCACCGCGATATCAAGCCCAGCAACATCATGCGACGGCACTCCGATGGCAAACTCGTCATCATTGATTTTGGTGCTGTCAAGCAAGTTAGCAATCAAATGCTAGCAAATAACGGGCAAACTAACCTGACAGTGAGTATTGGTACTCTAGGTTATGCTCCTGCCGAACAAACCACAGGTCGTGCTTTCTACAGCAGCGATATTTATGCAGTTGGCATGTTGTTAATTAAAGCCTTAACGGGATTTGCACCTCACGAACTTCAACTCGACCCGCAAACGGGTGAAGTGCTTTGGTTAGACAAAGCTGAGGTGAGCCAGGAGTTAGCAACTTTTATCGGTAAAATGGTGCGGTATGATTATACGCAGCGCTATCAATCTGCCTCAGAAGCTCTAGTTGCTCTACAAAATTTAACTGGTATAGAGAATACTGACAATAATAACTTTGGCGATCGCGATGACTTACTAGCTGTTGCCATACCCACAGAAGTTGACTCAGAAGATTTAGAAGCAAGTACGGCATTTTGGCAAGTGGCATCATCTAATACAGTAGGAGCTGTAGAAGAAGTTGATTCATAGCACTTTTCAATTACGTGCGTGACATTTGTAGGGGCGCACAGCTGTGCGCCCCTACAGATTGCGTGATTTACCCGTCAATCGTCAATTATCTCTTTGATATTTGAGATTTATTTTCGGGATTTATCGTTCTTGTCAGGGTTATTAATTCTACCACCGCCGTTCCCATCCCCGATCCCATTATTATCTTTATCGGGATGACGATCTCTGCCACCACCATTACCATCCCCGATCCCGTTATTATCTTTATCGGGATGACGATCTTCATCTTTGGTAGAGTCATCGCGATCGCCTATCGGCATTGAATCACGATCTGAAGAAGATTCAGAATTGTCAGGTGAAATTTCAAAGCGATCGAGAATGACTGCGCCGTTGTCAATAAATTCTGTAGTCGAATCAGAAGTATTAATCAGTGAGTTGTTACTATTTTGGTGTAAAGGTGACGACGGTGATTCTGAACTACGGATAAAGCTAGGATTAATAATAATTTCTTCACCCGTTAGCGGTGACTGCGCGGCAACAGCAGCAATCGTTTCAGCCTGTACTTGAGCGAGTTCTATATCAGTGGCAGTCGCGTTTTTTTTATTGAGATTCAATCCACTTACTAAGTCGCTGGATTCATAAAATGTTTTTAAATCGAAGTTGTAAAGCGCTGTGATTTTACCTTTAATAACAACTGCTAATTGACCTGCTTTTAATACCTGTCGCTGAGATTTTTTTTGATTAACTACTTCAATCTGGCTATTTGTTAATGCACCAAATACGGTAGTCTTGCTATCGGCAACATGACGAATAAACAATGCAGAACCGCGAATTGCTGCTGTTGCGTTTGGTGTCCATACTTCTGTCGTACCTCGACCAGGAGGAATCAGCAGTAATGCAGTACCATTTGATAGTTTCAAATTTCGGTTTTGAGCAGAAAATCGGAATAGTGCTTGCTCGCCAATTCTTGCTAATGAGCCATCATTAAAACGTAGCTCTGCCAGTGCCTCTCGACCCGTAGATAATGCATCCCCTGGAACTATTCCATCAGCCACCTTTGCTGGACGAGTAGTTTGGCTTTGAGGCATTAATTGTACGAGATTACGTAAGCTTTTAATTTCAGCGCGTGTTAAAACTGTATCCGCTTGGGCTGCTTTTGGTAGTGCGATCGCACCCCACAGCACAATTGAGACGAAAAGAATGAATCGGTGAGACATGTAATTAGGAGTTGGTAGTTAATAGCTAATGGTTAACAGTTAAGTGTCAAAGGACTTCAATTATTTAGAATGCCCAAATTGCAGGCAAATAAAAACAGGATTTATACGGGTAACTGTTAGTTTTCCACCGAGCGATCGCTGCTATAGTTTGACGGACGAATTTCAGTTGAGTATTTCTTCTGAGTTGAAAGTTTAAATTAATTTCATGAATCCCGTAATTTTGCGGTTATAGATTGATGTTTTTTTCAACTAATCTTGATTTGCGATCTAGGTACTTAAGGATTAACTGAGAGCTAGATAAATTTTTGCGATCGCAATTATTTGCATTATTAATTTTTGTCTCTACCGTGTTCAAACTTAAATTTACAGCTAAACAGCCCAGGCGGAGTGAATTCACACTGTCACAAATGAAATTTGCCTACGGGAACTCAAAAACTAGTGTCAGCGGGGTCTACCCACGTAGCTGCGATTTTAAGCACCCAGTACTAGCTAACTTCATTTTCAGCATGGCAAGTAGCGCTATTTGCTTTTTTTTTCTTCAAATCCAATAATTGCTGCCCCTCTAGAGAGTGAAAAAGCATCGCCAGCGACGACATCAAGCGATCGCGCTTCAGTCAAAAACGAACAAATAGGCGATCCAGAACTAGGCGTTTTACGTTTACAAGAGCAAAAATTACAGTCTCCTCCTTACGAACCCATCGCACATTTACTAGGGCAGGTTGGCTATTTCCAAGGTAGTAATATTTTTTCAGCAGTTGATGCAATTGATGACGGATTATTTTCTACCAACTTAACTTTTGCGATCGCGCCCAAACTAGGAGCGAAAACAAGTTTATTCACGGCAATTGATGGCGGTTTGGTTCGATATAGCGAACACGACCAAGCTGATTACAACAAATTAAGACTAAGGGCAGCTTTACGCCAAAAACTGACACCACAGATGTTTGGTGAAATTGGCTGGAACAATCAATATTTATTTGATGCCAAGACAGGCGATCGCTTTTTGAAAGAACACGCCCTACGTTTAGCTCTCCAGCGCCAAGATAAAATAACGAATAAATTGTGGTTAAATTCAACCTATGAATTTCGTCTAGGATTTGCCGAACCAGACACCCGCAGTCGCGCGATCAATTCTTTATCTACCGAGCTAGCTTACTATATCAGCCCTCGCCTCCAGCTTAGTTTAGAATATTTACTAGCTTTATCGAATTTCACGCAACGCGATCGCGACGATACCTACCACCTAATTCTCGGTAGCGTGATTTATGCCGTATCGCGTGGAAGCCAAATTAGCCTTCAAAGTGGCGTGAGTTTCGGCAATTCCTCCGATCCAAATATTAGTTTTGATAATTCATTTTTTAGCGTGAATTATACATTTGATATCGGGAATTGGTAGAGATTAAGTCGTAAGTCGTAAGTCGTAAGTCGTAAGTTAGCAACTGACAACTGACAACTGATAACTGATAACTGATTAATGGCTAATCCAATCGCTCCAACTGCCTGCATAAAGTTTACCTGTAGAAATTCCTGCTAATTCTAGTGCGAGTAAATCGACGCAAGCAGTCACGCCAGAACCACAGTAGACAATAATTTCTGATGATGACTCTAAGTCTTGCCAGCGTTGCTGTTGTTCTGATATGGGTTTGAGGTAGCCGCGATCGTCTGTCACCTCTTGCCAGGGATAATTAACTGCACCTGGGATATGACCCGCAACTGGATCTATCGGTTCTCGTTCGCCACGATAGCGATCGCCTTCTCGCGCATCAACTAATGCTACTCCAGGCAAGTCCTTGCGTGCTTTTACCGCTTCTATATCCACAACTTGCCCTAATTGTATTATGGGGATAAACTCACCCGCTTTTGCTATAGGCAGATCGGCTGTAACCGGATAACCAGCCGCTAGCCAACCTTGAAACCCTCCATCTAACACGGCAACTCGTTCGTGTCCCAAATAGCGTAGCAGCCACCACAGCCGCGCCGCAAAAGCCAATCGGGAATCATCGTAAGCAACAACTCTCGTTTGGGAAGTTATGCCCATCGCCGACAGTTTTACTGCCAACTCTGTTAAGTTTGGTAAAGGATGCCTCCCTCCATGCTGACCGACTGGACTGGAAAGATCTTGATTTAAATCTAGGTAGTAAGCACCAGGAATGTGATTCGATTGGTACTGTTGTCGTCCGAGTTGCGGATCGGCAAGGGAAAAACGACAATCCGCGATCGCCACTTGCGGATCTGCTAAATGTTCGTAAAGCCATGCGGCAGTGACGCTGTGATTCATCTAGATTTCTCCCGTAGTGAGGATAAGGAGGACTTGGGGGACAAGGAGGACAAGGAAGCAATTCTGGTTCTACTAGCCACCAGCCACCAGCCACTAGCCACTCCTTCCCTCGCTCCTCACCCCTTCTTTAGAATTTTTAATAAATTTTCTCATCAAATCGTTCTACTGTAACGATTTAGGTGGAATACTAAATACACTCGCAAACTTTGTTGGTAGTAGTTGACTATAAAAGTTGAGAAATTTAGCATGAGCAGTAATTTAGCAACAAAACTCCGTGAAGGGACGAAAAAAGCCCACACCATGGCAGAAAATGTTGGTTTTGTCAAGTGTTTTTTAAAAGGAGTAGTAGAGCCAACTTCTTACCGCAAGCTGGTTGCCAATCTCTATTTCGTCTACTCGGCGATGGAAGAAGAAATGGAGCGGCATCAACAGCATTCAATCTTATCAAATATGTACTTCAAGGAATTGAATCGCCAGCGTAGCTTGGAGCAAGACCTGAAGTATTATTACGGCAACCAATGGCGCGAGCAAATTAGTCTCTCTCCGGCTGGAGAAGCTTACGTGCAGCGAATAAGGGAAGTCTCTAATACTGCCCCAGAACTACTAATTTCACACCTTTATACTCGCTATTTGGGCGATCTTTCTGGCGGACAAATTCTCAAAGGTATTGCTCAAAGGGCGATGAATCTTGCTGATGGACAAGGCACTGCTTTCTATGAATTTGCTGAAATTTCTGATGAAAAGCAATTTAAAAACACCTATCGGCAAAGACTAGACGAATTACCAATTGATGAAGCTAAAGCAGATCGCATCGTTGAAGAAGCTAATGCTGCTTTTGGCATGAACATGAAGATGTTTAACGAATTGGAAGGTAATTTGATCAAAGCGATCGGTGTTATGTTATTCAATAGCTTAACTCGCCGTCGTAATCGCGGTAATACCGAACTAGCAACTAGCAATTAGTTATTGGTCATTGGTCATTGGTCATTAGTTGAACCTAGATGAATGACGAGCGATCGATGACAGAATGCAAGTTACAATCCTGGGGATGAGGTGATAGATGTATCATCGTGTCTTCAGGATTGTCTGCTTTGAGAGTGAGTGGCTAGTGGCTAGTGGCTAGTGGCTAGTCACTGGTCGCTGATAACTGTTCGCTACACTCTGGTGATTCGTTGGTTGGATTATTGACTTTGGTACTGACGGGATAAGCAACCATTGCTTCTGAGGAGTATGGTTGTAGCAGTGGTTCTAGCTGTTCTGGTTCTTGAGTTTGAGGATCGAGCCACTGGTTATAATCTTCTGGTTTGAGAATAACAGGCATCCGGTCGTGAACCGATCGCAAAAGAGAATTAGCTGTTGTCGTCAGAAGAGTGCAAGAATCAATTTTCTCGCCGTCTGGTGCTTGCCAAGTTTCCCATAAACCTGCAAAAGCAAAGGGTTGCCCATCTTGTAAGCGAAAATAGAAGGGTTGTTTCTTACCTTTTTGCGATCGCCATTCGTAAAAGCCATCAGCAACAACTAGACAGCGGCGGCGACGAAATGCAGAACGGAAAGCGGGTTTTTCAGCAACGGTTTCGGCTCTGGCATTAATCAGTTTTGCACCCATTGATGCATCTTTTGCCCAAGAGGGAATTAAACCCCAACGTAACATTTGAAATTGACGGCGATCGCCCTCTGATAAGATTGTTGGGACTGGTTGAGTCGGTGCGATGTTATATCGTGGAGTTAATTCGGGAATTGAGGAAAGCTGAAAGGTAGAAGCGATCGCTTCTGCTGGTTGGCTGAGGGTAAATCTACCACACATAAAATTACTTTGGTAATGGGTAATAGGTAGTTGGTAAGTCGTAAGTCGTAAGTCGTAAGTCGGAATTAACTGCTCGTTCGCTCCCTGACAACTGATAACTGATTTTGACTTTTAACTTTTAACTTCTTTATAATCATTACGTCTTCTACCCAACGAAAGTCATGCTCAGGTTGTATGATTTTTTACCTTCGGGAAATGGTTATAAAGTTCGGCTTTTGTTGACTCAGCTTGGTATTCCCTTTGAGCGAGTCGAAATTAATATTCTTAAAGGTGAAAGTCGTACTCCTGGATTTCTCACGAAAAATGCTAATGGACGCATCCCAGTTTTACAGTTGGAATCAGGAGAATTTTTAGCAGAATCGAATGCTATTCTCTTCTATTTTAGCGAAGATACTGAATTTTTGCCTGCCGATAAATTACTCCGCGCCCGAGTTTTACAATGGCTATTTTTTGAGCAATACAGCCACGAACCTAATATCGCTACTCCTAGATTTTGGATTACTGAACTTGGTAAAGCAGATGAATATCGGGAAGCGATAGAACAGAAACGTCAAGCTGGTTATGCTGCGCTTGCAGTGATGGAAAAACATTTAACCGAGCGGAAATTTTTTGTAGGCGATCGCTATTCTATTGCTGATATTGGCTTATTTGCCTATACTCACGTCGCCGATGAAGGAGGTTTCGATCTATCTGGTTTTCCGGCGATTCAAGCATGGATAGAGCGAGTCAAAGCTCAACCGAATTATATTCCAATTACGCGATCGTGATATAAAATTTATTTTAATTTCCATATTATTGTAGGGGCGGGTTTGATTGAAGAATACGACGGTCAAACCGAGACTTTGGCAAAACCCGCCCTTACAGTTTATACAGTCCGCTAGCTAGATTTAGAAGCGGAAAGTTGTGCGGACAGTTGCTAACCAAATATCGTTGTTATCTTCAATATGACCTGGGTTAGTCACGAGAACCACACCTGGAGTAATGAATAGATTGTCACTGACTCGGAAACGGTAGAATACTTCAAAGTGCAGTGAAGTTGCTTCATCTTTCACTCCTACTCTCCTTGGTAGCGTATCTGGAGTTTCTTGACGGGCTTGATCTGGTCCAATTCCAGCTGTATCTAAGTTAGTGTTATTGTCGGTTACAGGAACTTCCGGCTCGCCTCTACGAGAAGTTTCAAAAAAAGGTACGGGTGTACCGCGTGTTTCGGGTCCCGCATCTACCAATTTTGGTGGCATACCAAAAAGGAAGGCAAATAAATCTCCTTCTCTACCAAAAGGATCGGATAGACCAAGAGAAAAGAGATAGGTAGCTGAATTGGCAAAGGGTTTCTTACCGGCAGAGGCTCCAATTCCGTTGAGAATTCCATTCGCGTCTCTACTAGTTTCAGAAAAGTCAGGAAGGCGTTCTAAGAAATTAGTAAACATATATCCCCCCCATGCCCCGAATGTTAGCTTTGGAGAGATACGCCATTGCAACGTTGCGCCAATAGCATTGGTTTTGGCAGCTAAGTCTCCAATAAAATAACGGCAGCATGGATCAAACCCAGAGTCATTTGCTTGGTCGATTGGTGAAGGAACGGATGAACCAGACCATAAACCATTGGTTTCTGCATTGACGCTACCTGTATACGTACCTAAAGTTCCATCGCTAGTGTAGGCATTCACATAAGTTAAGCCAGTAATCAAGTTGTTAGTTGGTGTTGCTAACAATTGCACGCCTAGCGCACTGCGGTCTGCTCCAAAAACTCCACTGTCTGGATTGTTACTTCCTCCAGTACCATAAGCTACTTGTAGCCGTGCATTTTTGGCAAATAACCAGTCAAAACCTGCTCCTGCATCTAATACGCCACCAATTTTGAAAATTGGACTAGCCTCGCCAAAGCGAGAAATTGAACCCCTACCAGTGTCAAAGTAAGCTGAATTGGCTGAAAGAACGTTACTTAAACTAAAACCAAAAGGAATGACGCTAAAGACAACGCGATCGTTAAAGGCAGGAAATCGATATTCTAATAAGTCTAAAACAACATTATTGTTTAAACCTGCTTGGTAAGATAACCGCGCCATGTAAGTATTGAGAGACTCTGCATTGGTGAAGCCACCACCATCAAAGTTGCCTGTAACTAGGTATGTCCGCAGGCGATCTTTACCTGTAAATGATGTTTCTAACCCTAATCGAACCAAGTGGGCGAGAACAGTATTTTTATCTGCATCGTCTCGGTTTAAACAATCAACTTCTGGAGCTGAATTGCGATCTCTTAAGTTTAACTGAGGCACTAATTGGTCAAAAAAAGGTCCGGTGTTGTCTGGCAAAACCCTACATCCTCCAGGGGGATCGCCGCCAAAGGCACTGGCAACACCAAAGATAACTTCTCCGCCTAGAACGGTAGTCGTGGAAAACTGATTGGCTTCTAACTCGGCTGTTTGTGCTTCTAAAGCGTCAACTCGCCCCCGCAAAGTTGCTAATTCACTGCTAAATTCCGATTGCAGGCGATTTAGGGTTTCCAAATCTTCTTTGCTAACGACATCTGCCGAACCAGCAGTAATCAGTTCGTTAATCCGATCCATAGCTGCATTCAAGCCTGCGGCAAACTCGTAGCGCGTCATGGCACGATTGCCTCGAAAAGTACCGTCAGGATAACCTGCAATGACTCCATAACGTTCTACCAGAGATTGCAAAGCCTGAAATGCCCAATCAGTAGGTTGTACGTCTGATAGTTGAGATACGGATGTGACTTGTGCCAGCGTCGAAGATGTGTTTTGAATTTGTTGAGCTGTATAGTTGAACTCTGTATCCGGTGTTGCTGGTGCTAGAGGTGCTAGAGTAGCCGCACTGGTTCGGTTTGTTTCAGACTTTTTTAACGATTGAGGTGTTGTTTGAGTTGGCTGAGTTCTGGCTATATCCGTCTCGCCTGCCTGTACTGCGGCTGTTTTAAATAACAGAGCAGAAACAGCTATAGGTGTTGTCAATAGCAAGATGGAAAATATGGAAAAAGTAGATTTGATCCTCACAGTTACTTCCCTCTTATCCACAATTCAAGGCGTTTAATTTTGCATAGAAAACTTACAGAAGCTCGATTGAACTTCTGTTGAAACTCGGTGCGGACCCTAAGCAGATAAAATTTTATTTCTTAAAAGCTAGAATGACACGATCGCGATAAATACAATCCAATTAACAAAAAATCTTAATTTTTATTTGTAATATTTTTTGAGAAAAACAAATTAGGGCAAGGTGGGCAATGCCCACCCTACAGATGATGTGTTTTGAAATGAGTTGGCAAAGATTAGCTTTTTTTTAAGCCGATCGCCATATTATTTCATTATTAGATATAGATAGCGATCGCTAAAAAACTATAGCTTTAACTACGAAAATTACGCTCCCGAAATAAAGATTTTGAGCCTCTGGAACTCTCCTACTTGAGAAAAGTAGAAAAGTATTTTCTTACTCGGGACAGCGTTCTTCACTCGTACCGAGCAAGACTGTACGACTACCTGCTGAGGGGCAATCCCTAACAGCGGCGTGCTTGAAGTCACGGCTGAAGGTCTTGTAAATATCATCGATCGTGTCTGCCGATCGCGGTCTTTTTTCTGGCATTCCCCGGCTGACAACCGCAGGCTGCACGGGAGGCGGCTCAAATTTGATGTAGGGAAACACGCCAGCAAGCGGTTGAATTTTTTTCGCTTCTTCGGTAAGGTCGGAAACTCGAATTCCCAGATTGAATTTGCTCTGAATCGCAGTTTGAGCTATGGGATTTCCTCCCATCAGGGAAGCCACTAAAGTCCCTGGTACAGAAACGCTAGTTGCTTCACCCGCCCGTCCGTGAATCCCGACTAGCTCGCCGCGATCGTTAAAAACAGGACCACCACTCATTCCCCGTTGCGTTTCACAACTGTATTGAATGCTGTAACCTCCATCCGCAGTGCGAGGGGTAACTCTAATGACTTCGCCAGGAGCAAATAACCTTTGCCGTCGCGCCGTTTCATTTCCCGGATCGGGCCAGCCAGAGACAAAGGCTCGTTCGCCTTGGTTGGGGCTACCTGGTAGGTTTGCTAAAGGATAGTTCTTGTCACTCTTAAATTGGACGATCGCGACATCAAGCCCTTGAATAGTTTCACCACTCTCGCCCTGTTCTTTCCCCATTGGCACGATATTCGATCGCGTACTTTCGTCGTCTACGGGATAAACTGCGCCATCAAAGGTACGTACTCCGTAAAAACCGCCTCGACCGCGAACGACGTGTAGGTTAGTTGCTACGTAGTAAATGTTGCCACGCTTAGCAATAATCACTCCAGACCCAGGGTTAAACTCGCGTCGAGCTTCAACATCACCTTTTTGCAGGTCTTGACCGATGACCACTGTTGTTTGCGAGGCGATCGCATCAATTTCAGTCTGGTTCAACGTTTTGGAATCAGTACCAGGCTGAGTTTGCTGGGCGATCGCATCTGCTTGTACCGTGAGTCCTGTCATCTTGCCCGTAAAAGCGATCGTCGCAGCAGTAATAACTCCAGCGATAAAAATCGTCGATTTTAAATTTCGAGTTTGAAAAAATTTTTTCCAGCCATTCATAATTAAAGTCAAAAGTCAAAAGTCAAAAGTTAAAAGTTAAAAGTCGGAGAAGAGAGCAGAGAAGCAGTGACCAGCGACCAATTAACTGTCAATCAACAACCAACAACTACCTATTACCTATTACCGATCTTCACTGACAACTGACAACTAAATTTCATTTTGCGATTGAGGTTGAGCCAAGTTTTTTTCAACTTGATGCTGAAAAGCGGCGATTGGAATCGCCCAGCTCAGCGCTTCCATTTGGTTGAATAGTTCTATCGATGGCTTTGTACCATCGGCAAATGTAAATACATCAATCCCTTGAAGTGGATATTTCAAGCGACCGTTGATCCCAATCAGTTCTCCTTTTTGATTTAAAACAGGTCCACCACTCATCCCTTGTTCGACTTCGTTGGTGTAACCTAAACTGTATCCTTCTGGTAAAGTTCGCTCTAAGAGTAAAGCAACAGTTCCCGTTGTCAGCCGAAATGCTTTCATTCCCCAGTTACGTGTTTCTTCAACACGACTTTTATTCAGGAATTGATAATTGGGAAAACCAGATGCATAGACGCGATCGCCTTTTGTTAAAGCTAAGGAATTTCCTAAGACAGCAACACGATAGGATTTAGGGCTATCAAATTGTAGTAAAGCGAGATCGACACCTGTTAAAGTCTGCATCACCTGACGGCGGGCTGGATGAGTCGCGCCATCAGCAGTAAGAATGGTATATTCACCGTCCTGACTACCTGCTACTACATGGTCGCAGGTGAGAACGGTGTATGTCTGAGCCTGACGTTGTACGATCGCCCCAGAACCCATACTTGTTTTTGTCAATACTCTGACTGTCACTTGTTGAGCAACTTCTGCTATTGCCGAACTTTCTACTCGATCTACAGGTGTTGTAGTCGCAATTTTTTCAGTACTAGCATCAGATTTTGTATTCGGTTTTGATGGCGTTAACCATAAGATCGCAGCGATCGCCAGCAGTCCAAGGTTAAATAAGACAATAGTGGCTAATGATAATTTCACTTTCGCTGCATCCCAATTCCAATCGCTCGATCGACTGTCATTCGTAAATTACGAGGTTCGAGTTGGCGATCGCTCTCAATCTCGACTACTCATACATTTACCTTATTCCGCTACCTTATTCCGCTGAAAATACTGCTCGATTTCTTCTCCAAAAGGTGCATAATATTGAGGCGCGCTTTGTTGGACTGCCGTACCCGTCCCTTTCAAGCTGAAAGTCACCAATTGTTCGAGAATTTGGCGCTCTTTGCCTCGATCTGATGTGCGCAATGTCATCAGAATATTTTTCCGGTTGCAGATTTCGTTTCGACTGCCAACGTAGCAAATGACTGGTTTGCTGTTAACTCGTCCGTATGTCAGTTGCAAGTTTCTCAGCTTTCCGCCTTTGGCTGCTACAACTTCAGTCAAGCGATCGCTGACTATTTTACAACGCTCGTGTGGCGTGTATTGCGTCCCAAATTCATTGCTGTTCCAGGTAATGACTGGTGCTGTGATCCGTTCGCCGCGTTTGGCGATCGTTGCATAGCCCTGACCTGAAGCTATGCAATGAAAAGTTGTCGCACCACCAGCACTAGCGACTGCTTCGGCTCGGACGAAATCGCTACCTATACCGATCCCGCTTACAACTGCGATCGCTGTTGCTAAATATTTAGTGAATTTTTTTAAATTTTTAGTTGTGTGATTGCCTATCATCGCTCGTACCTCAAGGGCAGTTAAAATTTCTATTACATTAACAGTCAGCTCAAGTACCCTGAACTTGACAAGTCTGCTTGACGAGACTAGCGTATTTGAACTATACCGCGATCTACAAACAAATATGCTACGATTTCGGTCAAATTTTGAAAAAAAAATATAAAATTATACTTCAACAGCTATTTTATATACGTAATATACTTATGAAAACACTTCATGTACGTACTAAGGAAGTCAAAAATTAAAAGTCAAAAGTCAAAAGTTGGAAGCTGGGGACAAGGGGGAATAACTACCAACTACCAACTACCACTCTTCACTGATAACTGATAACTGTCAAATCTCCGACCAGTCTTGAATCAGGATTTGAGCTTGAGAGTAGAGAGGACTGTCTTGAGGAATTTGTTTGGCAATAGCGATCGCTTCAGCAAAATTACTACTTCCTGCGAGTTGCTTGGCATGTTCTAAATGACACTCATTTAATATCGCTTGCGCTTCAGCGTAAACTGTTGAATCGCGGGTAACTGTTTCGGCTCTACTCGCACACGCTTCGTAGCGTGCCTGATGTTTTAAAGTTTGAATTTCATCGATAACTTGAGCTGTCAGACGAAACTGAATGTATGAATAAACTACTGCTCCCAGTGCCACAATGCCAACCCCAATAGCCGCACCGACAAAAAACAAAGTAGAGGTGGATAAGCGGCGTTGACGCGCTGGTGGAGGTATGAGGATTGAATCATCCGTGCTAGAGTGAGCTGGATTACTGTGCTGTGGGGCAGAGAACTGAGCGCTTGCCCGAACTTCTTGCCGATTTGGAGGCGACAAGGTATTTGGCAGCGATGTCGGCGGAATGGCTTCTGTTTTTGTTGGCGGTGGTGGTATGTAGGCTTTGGTCGTCGCTGCCTCAGGTGTGACTGGAACAGATGGTTGTGGGTGCGTGGGTGCAGATGGAGATGAATGAAGAGAATTATCGATCGCCTCTTCAGGCTTATGGGTAATAGTAGCCTTTAATACTTGCTTTAATTGCTCTACTGAGGCAAAGCGATCGCTGGGTGATTTTTGCAAGCACTGCATGACAGCTGCTTCTAGTTGCGGCGATAAATTTTCGCAACCGGGCTGTAACCTGATGGGGATCGGTGGTTTTGTCTTGTGTGCCATTGCCCAACCCATCCCCGTTATCGAATAGGCTTGAGCGCCAAAACCAAACGGATCTGTGCCGCTGAGGAGTTCGTAGAGGATGACACCCAAACTGTAAATATCTGCTCTTGCGTCTATAGTGTTAGCAGCCCGCAACTGTTCTGGAGCAGCATAGCGAAACGTACCGATAAATCCATAAGTTAAATTCGTGCGATCGATCGATTCATCGCGGATTTTGGCAATCCCAAAATCCAGAATCTTCACCAGTTCTCCCAGTGCTGTAGGCACGACAAATATATTGTCTGGTTTGAGATCGCGGTGAACTACCTTGACGTGTTCGCTGGCTGTCGCTCCACTCCACCAGAGATCGATGCCTGAGTGAGCTAGACGCAATCCTTCACACGCCTGAGTCACAATTTTAATCGTTCGCTCGACGGGTAGCCGTTGCTGTTGCTTCAGCAGCTGTTTCAAGCTATCCCCGCGCAGATACTCCATGACATAAAAAGGATGCCCTTCATCCGTAACGCCATAATCGCTCACATTCACGATATGGTCGCTTTTTAGCGCCGCACAAATAGCAACTTCCCGCTCGAACCGCTTTCTCAAAGACTTTGACGCTGCCAATTTTTCTTTCAGTAGCTTCAATGCTACGTGTTGTCCCAATAAGGTATCCATTGCCAGAAACACATCGCCCATTCCGCCTGAACCCAAGCGCCTCTCCAAGCGATAGCGTTGGCGATCGCCAATACTCCGACCAATCCAGGTTTCTGGCTGAGCAGGAAATGTCATGGAGCTTTCTCTATGTGTTGCTGTTTCTGGACTTGTTGCCTTTTTTGGCGTGCGATCGCGAACGAGACTATGATACTACTATTATTGCTTGACCAGTTATCAGTTATCAGTGGCTGGTGGCTGGACTCAATTCTTGTCACTAGTCACCAGTCACTAACCACTAGCCACTCACTCTAAATCGAAATATTATCCAACAGCCGAGCGGGTTTGAGTTGTAGAGGCGTTGCACCATGTTCGTATTCGTCGGGAAAAATTGCTCTGACGCGCTTAACGACTGAAATCATGTAACCGTAGTCTGGCGCTGAACTGTTGGGGATGTATCCTGCTTCTTGCGCCAAAATCGAGGGGACTCCATTCATGATTTGGTAAATTTGCTGACGCAAGCTTTTGTCTACGTTAGGTGCAACCAAAACCACGCCAGGTGGGACTTCGTGCGGATCGGTGTAGAGAATGCGAAACTCGGTGGGGCTGAAATACGAACTGTGTAGGTAGAATTCTTCTTTAGAAAGAGCGCCTGCCGTAGCTTTCCCTGTAGCAACCCATTCCAAAACTGTTTTAGGTGTAGGTGCAAGCATAATTTCTGCTAGAGTTAGACCGTAGAGATTGTAAATCGGGAAGAAATATCCGGTAGCCGAACCTGGTTGTCCGAGGGCAAGCGGTTGATTTTGTAATTCTTTTAACTCAACGATTGGATTATCTTTGCGCACGACTAGAATAGAGCGTAAATTAGCAATTCCCTGAAGGGAAAGTATCGGGGTGTATTGGTGTTTGTCGATCGCGATCGCAGCTAATCCAGGCTCGGCAAAAGCTAGAGACCAAGCATGATTCCGAATTCGTTCTAGAGCTTTATTTTCGTTAAAAGCAGGTTCTAGCTGTACGATAACTCCAATTTTTTCACTTAAATATCGAGTAAATTTGGCATAACGATTGATGGTTTGTTCCCCAGCGTTGTAACTGACTACACCGAGAACTAAACCTTGGCGCTTGCTCGATAGCGATCGCACCCCACATGCTGTAAGTAGAAATAATTGTAAAAGTAACGAACGGCGGGAGAATTCGGAATTCGGAATTCGGAATTCGGAATTCGGAATTAATATATTCTTTTTAGAAGCTTCGCTCATTTTAAGAGACGACGGCAAAAATCGGCGGCTTTTTGAGGATCGGGGATTTCATTAGCTAATCGATTGACTAATTCCAACTCGGAGATTTGCGTTCCAGATTTTAGAACTTTTTGAATGAGAATTGGCGCGATCGGTCCAATCAGATCGATTAAAGTTTTTTCGCACCGTTGAATAAAATTAGTATCGAGTGCTGACTGGGCTAAATTATTTGATAATTGATTGTGAGAAAATTTATTGCCGTTGGTGTTGTAGGTTTGAGATTTAGCTGTTGACTCAGTTCCGATCGCTTTTGCCTGACGCTCGAATTCTGCTTGTTGCTTGGCAGGCAGGTAAACCGAGAGGTTTTCTACCAACTGCTCGACGCTGTATGATTGAGCTGCTACTTGTCGAAACACAGTAGTCGCAATCGGTCCAGCAAATTCTGTAAACAGCTTAACCAGCGATCGGTGTTGGGCTGACAGGGATACGTCGGTAGCTTCTAACGGGACTCGGGGCGCAGACAGACGTTGAGTAAAGTCAGGTGGAAAAGTTGGATCGGGTAGCTGAGTAGTCGTTAGTTCGGATGGGGATGCGGGAGGAGGGGACGTAGCAATTGTCGTTGCTGCACCTAAACCTGGGACAATTGTGTTATTCGCCAGATCGACCGCTACAGCAGCTTGCAAGGCACGACTTAACTCGTCTACAGAACTAAAGCGATCGCGGGGCGATTTCTGCAAGCACCGCATGACGACGGCTTCGAGTTGTAGCGAAAAATGATCGCACCGAGACTGCGATCGCAACTGGATTGGGGGCTTAGAAGCATGAGCGAATACCCATGACATCCCGCTAATCGTATTGCTATTGCGACGGAAATTAAACCCAAATGGGTCGGTTCCAGTCAGCATTTCGTAGAGAATTACGCCAAGGCTGTAAATATCGGCACGTTCGTCTACTTCTGTCCCTAGCTCAAACTGTTCGGGAGCTGCATAGTGGAAAGTCCCTATAAAAACGTTTGTCAGATTAGTAAATTCATTCGTATCGTTACAAATTTTAGCAATCCCAAAATCGAGAATTTTGACGAGTTCTCCCAATGCAGTAGGAACGAGAAAAATATTATCTGGCTTGAGATCGCGATGGACGACTTTGATCTGCTTGCTGGCGGTTGCTCCATTTTGCCATAGGTGTACGCCTTGATGCGCCAACCGCAATCCTTGACATACCTGAATCGCGATCGACAGACTGCGTTCGATGCCTAGCTGTTGCTGCTGACGCAGGAGTTGTCCTAAGCTCTGTCCTTGCAGGTACTCCATGACGTAGAAGGGATACCCCTCATCGGTAACGCCATAGTCGCTAATATTCACGATGTGATCGCTTTTGAGCGCAGCGCAGAGAGTCACTTCTCGCTCGAACCGCTTTCTCAGATCGGCTGATTCTGCTAGCGATCCTTTGAGGATCTTTAAAGCGACTAGTTTGCCAATCGGTACGTCCCTGGCGATGAAGACATCTCCCATTCCGCCCGCGCCTAGATGTTGTTCTAGTCTGTAGCGCTGGCGTTCTCCAACGCAGCGACCGAGCCAGTTGTCTTTTTGTAATGGCGAGTTCATGGAGCAGAGCGCATTAAAACTGGTATGAAAATAACTGTTTGCCAACAGTATAGGCGATGACTTCCAAGCTAGATGCAACTAAGCCTGCTAAAAATATATTTCTTTCATCACCATTAAAGCCTAATATGAACTTTTACTGCTAAAATTTTTTGAGGAAGGCAGAGGGTAGAGGGCAGAAGAAAAGAGTTGCATTTCGCCCTTTAGATATGCGGGGTTAAAGCTCCTAATATTTGTATAAGATAAAGTATAGATCGAGATATATTTCCAGACGCGATCGCCGAAATACGCTGCCCCGAGCAAATCTCCTAAATATATGTAGATTTTTTGTGGCAACCCACGACCCCACCACCCGCCGATTGACGAGATTATTCTCCTATCTAGTTTTTTTCCCTTGCTGGTCTAGCACCCTTGACTAAGCTGAATCTTTGATGTTTTTGGTAGCGCGATCGCCAAACACTAGCTTTTAGCCTAGCCTGAAAATCTTTATTTCTCTTTAAATACTATTTAATTGTAATGGTAGATACTATCATACGTTGCCGCTCAGCACTGCTACAAGATCTTGTAACAGATGTTGTAACAATATGTGCAGAACGTGCATATATCGAGTTAGCTGAGAGTATAAAATTTTAATGAAATTGGAGAAAACCCGAATTTTCGGTAATATACTTCAATCTCAGAGAAAATATTCAATCTACAAGCTCGAACTACAAGCATAATTAAAAAAATAAAAATATTATGATTCAGTCTTCTGCACGTCTAGAAATTGGTAGACGTGACGGTAGTAAGCAAGAGTTTCCCCTCAACGGTGATGTGGTGCGAATTGGTCGAGCGGGAGATAATAATTTAGTTTTGAGCGAAAGTAATGTTTCGCGCTATCACGCTCAGCTTGCGCCCCAAGGCATGAGTGGATACTTACTAACAGATTTAGGAAGTAGTACTGGCACTTTTGTCAATAATGCTAGGTTGGCTCCCAGTCAACCAAGGCAACTCAAAGATGGAGACACGATTAGAATCGGGGGGTGCGAGTTGCGCTTTTGTAGTGTTGAGGAAGCCACTACAGGTGCAACTGCAACCCAGATGACGGGGATAGGGACAACTGTTGGTTTTGAAGCCACGAATTTTGCTGCACCACCTCAAGCAATTCAGACTCAGATCGTGACACCCATACTGCGGGTGACGACTCCAGCGGGAACGCAAGATATTCCGATTGTCAAAAACCAGATGATTATCGGTCGCGATCCTAGTTGCGATGTCCCGATTAATTTTCCCCAAATTTCGTCACGGCACGCCGAATTGGTCGAGCGTCAAGGCAGCTACGTAATAGTCGATCTAGGTAGCAGAAATGGGTTGTTATATCAAGGGCAACGCATTAGCGAACGGCGGTTAATGGATGGCGATGCGATCGCGATTGGTTCTGGAATTACTCTAACTTTCCAGACAACTGCCACCGACCAAGTACCGAGTATTACGCATCAACTGAATCTGAGCAACCGCAATAATTTAACGATTGGGCGCGACGAGCAAAACGATATTGCGATCGACCATCCAACTGTATCGCGCTATCATGCCAGAATTTCGCGTCAAGATGGGACGTTTGCGATCGCCGATCTCAATTCCAGTAACGGTACTTTTGTCAACGGCAAGCGGGTCAGCGGTTCGCAGTCGCTCAGACCTGAAGATACGATTCGCATCGGTCCGACTCGCTTCGTCTTCAACGTTGATGAAACTTTAGTAAGCTTCAACGAAGAAGGTAATCTGCGTCTGGATGCCGTCAACTTAACGAAGGTTGTCGGTAAAGGCACGACCTTACTCGATGACATTTCGCTGTCAATCTTGCCGCGAGAATTTATCGTGATTGCCGGAGTCAGCGGTGGTGGTAAATCGACCTTACTCGACGCACTCAACGGTTTTCGTCCTGCTACAAGTGGGATGGTGCTAGTAAATGGGGAAGACTTATACAAAAACTTCAATGCCTACCGTACCGAACTCGGTTACGTTCCCCAAGATGACATCATCCATAAAGAACTGACGGTCAAGCAAGCGCTCGATTTCGCCGCTCAGTTGCGGATGCCTTCAGATACGACTCCTGGCGAACGTCAAAAGCGGGTACAAGAAGTTTTGACAGATTTAGAATTGCTGCAACGTCAGGACGTACCTGTAAAAGCATTGAGCGGCGGACAGCGCAAGCGGGTATCGATTGGAGTCGAGCTAATTACCAAACCCAGCTTATTTTTCCTTGACGAAGCGACATCCGGTCTTGACCCCGGTACGGAACTTCAGATCATGAAGTTGCTGCGCAAGTTGTCAGATCAGGGACGGACGATCTTACTGATTACCCATGCCACGAAGAACGTGACGCTCTGCGATCGCGTGGTATTTTTGGCAAAAGGGGGTCGAGTCGCCTATTTTGGTCCCCCAGCAGAAGCAATTGACTATTTTGGGGTGGAGGAATTCGATCAGATCTATGGCAAGGTAGAACACGAATTATCCCCTGAAGAGTGGCAGCAACGCTTTAGAAACTCGCGTCACTATCACAAGTACGTATTAGAGCGCCAGCAACAGCTACAGATGCCGCAAATGGGACACAGAAGCCACCGCGCTAAACAGAAGCCAGGTAGCACAATTAAGCAAGTCTCGGCATGGCAGCAGTTTATCATCCTGTCGCATCGCAACTTAGCAATTTTAATGCGCGATCGCGCTGGCTTGTTTTTGATGGGTGCGATCGCGCCAATTCTCGGTTTACTCGATTTTGTCACCTGGCAGCGCAACGTGTTCGACTTCAAAGAAGGTAATGCGGGACAGGTTGTCACCATGCTATTTTCTGCCGCTTTAATTGCGGTGATTGTGGGTAGCTTGGCAACCATGCGCGAGATTGTTAAAGAACAAGAGATCTATCGCCGCGAACGCATGATCGGGCTGAAAATTTTGCCCTACATTATGTCTAAAGTTTGGATTGGGGTGATTTTAGCTCTCTATCAAGCGGCAATCTTCTTGTTATTTAAATGGCTGGCGATCGAGCTACCTGGTGGTACAGACGAGCTAGTTAATATGTACATTACCTTCTTCCTTGCTACCTTAGCAGGAATGGTGATGGGGCTATTAGTGTCGGCAATTTCGCCCAACCAAAACGTCGCACCTCTACTCACAATTATTTTCCTCGTACCGCAAATTACCTTTGGTGGGGGGATGTTACCTGTAGAAACTTTTGGACCTCCAGGACAATTAATTAACCGTCTCACGATTACAAAATGGTCGTTTGAGTCGTTAGTTACCATCACGGGTATGGGACGCGATATTGCTGACGATGCCTACTGGAAACTATCAGACAAAGATCGCGAAAAACAGTCTCCTGAACAGAAAAAACGCAGTCAGTGTTTGGGTGCGAAAATGTTTAAAAACTGCGAGTTTCCTGGGCTGATGGCAAAATACGATCCGGTAGTAGATAAACCAGAACCAGTCAAACCTAAAGATCCTGGGAAAGCTCCTTCAGATCCTAGAAAACTCGACGACTATGAAAAGAAAGTAGATAAGTACAAAAAAGATGTCGATACCTGGCAAAAGGATTATAGCGAGTGGAAAGGTAAATTTGAGGGTGCGATTAAGAGTGGAGAAGGATTGATCGAACGCTTCAAAAAAGACTACGGTAGTTCGTTCAAAGTCAATTTGGCTTGGCACTGGTCAATGTTGGGGGTGCTTATGGTTGCCATGTTTGGCATTCTATGCGGAGTGCAAAAACGTAAAGACATTGTTTAATGTAGGGGCGGATTTATCTCGCATTTTTAGATTACTATCCAGATTTCTGGTAAATCCGCTCGTACAAAAGTCAAGATTCAAAAGTTTGTCAGGGTAGTTTTACCCAAAATTTTCATTTTTATTTGAAGATTTCTACAAACTCACCCTGATTAAAAAAATTGATCGAAAAGCATCAGTTTACGAAGATTAAATTTGGCAACAGAGATTTCCAGTCAACTCATTCCTTTTGTTATTCCGTAAAAATCAGAATTCGATCTCGGAAAATCAGTATAGAGATAAATCTTCAGAGCGCATATCTATGCACTTCTACAAATAGTTTATTTAAAATCAAAAATCTCCCTTTAAAAACTATGCTCGGAAATTTGAGAAAACAAACATTAACAATAGTAGCATTATCAGCACTATCATTTTTTGCTGCTGTGCCAGTCGTTAAAGCTCAATCAGCTGCTCCCCAAACATCTTCAAATAATACAGCTAAGAGTTGTATCTGCGACTCTAAAGATCCTTTCGATCCTAGAGTGAGAATGCCAAAAGGACCGTTTAAAGGTCAATGTTTGAGCTGCGAACAACGCTCTGTAAGAATGCTTTCCCCGGCGGAGGCGGCGCTATATAAACCCGCGCCAGGAACGATGCTGGTTGCTAACTTCAAGCACAAGGGTAAGTACTGGATAGCTCAGATTCCCAAAAATGCTGTAGAAGATGCCATTTTTCAAATTCAATATTTTAATGTTTTACGCAGTGCTTACAGCGCTCACGGACAGATGCGCTTTCGTCTCAAACCTGGTAGCGAAGCGATTTTAATTCCGCAGTCTGCAACTAATAAGAGACAAAAAGCAATTCGGATGCGGGATTTTATCTATTCTGCTAATGCTATCTGGGTACGGTCGGGAGTATGGGACCCCGTTTCAGGGTTAGTTGATTTTTATGCTGTAGCCCATGAAATAGTTGGCTTAGAAGATAGAATTCAAGATGCTGTTAAATATCCATTTACCGATCGCATCGAGCAGATTAGGCTAGCATTAACTCCGCAGCAGAAGCAACAATTATTATTGAATGTCATTATGCAAGGCGATCGCGATCGCACTAACCTCATGTACGATACTCTCAAACGGAATTGTACGACAGAATCTTTGCGAGCGATCGATCGCACTATTGGTTATCAACCCAGAACGCCACAAGAAAAACAAGAATATTTTCTCGGTATACCCACAGGTCCAGAACTCAATGAAGCTTTATTGAATCGAAATCTGACTCCCGAAACTTTGAATCAGTTATTAACAGAGCAAATTCAAAAGATGCCAAAAGTTCAATTGCCAACACCTCCTTTAGATGCAATTGTTCGGCGCGGACTTGTAGATCCTCGTAAAATGCCAAATTTAGAAGCAGAGTTTGCAACTGAATTTAGCAGCCGAAAACGTTAATTTTATAACTTTATTTAAAAATATGCAGCTATGAAATCTTTAACAAATAATACGAATCTTTTCTTAACAAGAATTGCATTATGTTGGGGATTGCTCGGTATTTCTCAACCACTAAATGCTCAATCTCCCGATCGCATAGCAAGTCTTATTTCTAATGTTAGATCTGTTCAATTTGAACAGTTGTGTTTTCAACGCTCTATAGTCTGTGCAGATATTGGTAAAGCCGCTCATCTGACCACAGATTTAATTTATCAGTTGTTTGATACTGAAAGAAAACAAGATCCGACTCAGCGTACTAAGATTGTTAACCAAATCGCTCGGTTATATGACGCTAAAAATATTAATGTTGTCAATAAAAGATTAAAGCTTTCTGATTTCTTTGTTGTTAGAAAAGATAGGGTTTTTGGCGGATATGCAATTTTAATTCGGCAGTTACAAAAGCAAGAGTTAGGAAGAAAAAAAGTTGGCTACATCATTGCATTTAAAGGAACCTATGTAGGCTTAGAAGATCCCAATGATTTGGCTGCAAACGTAGCTGGACTACCAGTTAATATGTATAAAAATGCAGCAATTTTGATTCATGAAGGATTTAAAAACTATGCTGGTTCAGTTTTTGCTGATGAAAAATCAAAAGAATTAATCTCTGAAATTTTACTCAGGCAAAAACAACCTAATACCGATGTTGAAGTATTAATTACCGGACATAGCTTGGGTGGGACTGCAATTCTCTATGCTGCCATGCTAGCAGATGCAGGAGTTTTACCCTCAAATATGAGAGTCATAGTTTTTGGTACGCCAGCATTTACGCAGCAAAACTTTCAGCAACGATATCCAACCCTAGTTTCAAGAATAACTAGAGTCGAGACAGAAGGAGATTTTCTCAGCTATGAAAAACCAGGATTAATGCGACCAATTTACGATACTCTCAGTTATATTCCCATAGGAAAACCTATAAAAGCTACAGCTCCTGTAGAATACAGAGAATTAATGAAAGAAAGAGAGATACTGTTAAAACAGTACCAAGCGTCTTCTTCTCCAGAATCAAGAGCTAATTATTTCAATGTCATGCAAAAAGTCATTGCTGCTCAGTCAAATATTCATGTATACAGCTATCGATACTTTTATGAATATTATCGGAGAACTCAAGGTGCTAATTTAACTAGAAGTAGCGATCGCTAGATGGTCATTTGTCATCAGTCATTAGTTATTTGTTAAATGCGCTCGCATTATAAATAATTTACAATTACCTGTCTCATTACTCAAGTAGAAATGATAGAGCTTCGTTAGTATTACAATAAAGTAAACCTTGTGGAAACTTGCCCTATGGTTACTACTATTCAAATAAAAACTTATACTGTCGATGAATTTCTCGAAATCGAACTACCAGAAGGAAAAACATACGAACTCATCAATGGCGTTATAGTACCAATGGCTGAAGCTTTTGGAAAACATGAAAACTTGCGGAGTGAATTATGGTTTGTATTGAAATCGGAGAGTAAAAGAGCAAATCTAGGACTACTAATTCATCCGCAACCAGTACTCGTACTAGGTAGGAAAGATACTCGCAAGCCTGACTTAATCGTCATCAAACGCGAAGATTGGAATCGGCAAACTCAGGTAGAAGCAGTACTGAGAGAACCGCCTAGCATCGCAATTGAAATTGTTAGCACCAACTGGGAAGACGACTATAGAAATAAACCCCTTTGGTATGCTGCTTTTGGCGTGCAGGAACTATGGATTATCGATCCGCTATTTCATCTCGATAGATATCCAGGTAGAATAAATCCAAAAATCTTGCAACCGACAATTTCTGTGGGACAACTGGTAAATTCTGACAGCATTTTGACAGAAAAAGAATATCGCTTTGAAAGTTTTACAAGTAGCGATCGCCTTAAATCTCAATTTTTTCCAGACTTGAATTTAACTGTAGCTGAAATAATTGCCTTTGGAGAAGGGATTTAATCAAAAGTCAAAAGTCAAAAGTTAAAAGTCAAAAAAAGCCAAAAATATTCGGCAGGTTGATGCGATCGCAGGTTGGAAGCTTTATGCTAGTACGAGTGAACTAAGTTATAAGTGTGAATGTCTGACCTCATCCTCTTCTGGCATCGTCGCGATTTGCGGATTTCTGACAACACTGGACTAGCTGCGGCAAGGCAACGAAGTCAAAAGGTCGTAGGAGTATTCTGCCTTGACCCCAATATTTTAGAACGCGATGATGTCGCTCCCGTGCGGGTAACGTACATGATAGGCTGTTTGCAGCAACTACAGCAGCGCTATGCCCAAATTGGCAGCCAGTTGTTAATTTTGCAAGGCGAACCGCGTGAAGCCATTCCAGCGCTGGCTACTGCCCTGAGCGCAAAAGCTGTATTCTGGAACTGGGATGTAGAACCATATTCTCAGGTACGCGATCGCACTGTCATAGAAAGCTTAAAAGAAAAAGGCATCCAAGTTCTAGAAGAAAATTGGGATCAGATTTTACATTCCCCAGACGATATTTTTACAGGTTCCAACCAACCCTACACCGTATTTACCCCCTTTTGGCGTAATTGGAGTAGCAAACCCAAAGCTGCACCCGCAGATACCCTTAAAGACGTAGAAGGGTTGTCAGAACAGGAATTACAAACCGCAAAACAAGCAGGCGCGATCGCGTTACCTACTGCGAAAGATTTAGGGTTTAAGTGGGAGAATGGTTTAGTTATCGAACCTGGAGAAGCAGCAGCACAAGAAAGATTAGAACAATTTTGCCATAGAGCGATCGAAGAGTATAAAGAACAGCGAAATTTTCCTGCTAACGATGGGACATCTCAATTAAGTGCAGCGTTAAAATTTGGTGCGATCGGCATTCGTACAGTTTGGGCTGCTACAGTTGAGGTAATGGAAAACACTCGTAGCGATGAAGCACAGACGAGTATTCGCGCTTGGCAGCAGGAACTTGCATGGCGAGAATTTTATCAACACGCCATGTATCACTTCCCCGAACTCGAACAAGGCGCATATCGACAACAATTTAAGAATTTTCCTTACGAAAATAACGAAGAATATTTTCAAGCTTGGTGTGAAGGTAGAACGGGTTATCCAATTGTCGATGCAGCAATGCGACAGATGAATAATATTGGTTGGATGCATAATCGTTGTCGCATGATCGTGGCGAATTTCCTCACCAAAGACTTACTCATCGATCCTCGATTGGGAGAAAAATATTTTTATCAAAGACTAATTGACGGCGATCTTTCTGCGAATAACGGTGGTTGGCAGTGGAGTGCTTCGAGTGGCATGGACCCCAAACCAATTAGGATTTTTAACCCCGCTAGTCAAGCTCAAAAATTCGATCCTGAAGGAGAATATATTCGCGAGTGGCTGCTAGAATTGCGCTCTTTTGACACAGAAGAATTATTAAGTGGAAATATTTCTAAACGCGATCGCGCTGCCGTAGACTATCCCGATCCAATCGTGGATCATAAAATTCAACAGCGACAGTTTAAATTGATTTATCAACAGCAAAGAGGAGATTCAGTTAACAGTTAACAGTTAACAGTTATCGGTTTATAGATGCTTCAAAACAGCGTAACTGTAGAAAATGCTAAGCAAGCAGTTAATGTTTTTAGATTAAGAATGCAGTAATAATTTGTTATGGTTGAGAGATAATTATGGCAACAATAGTTTTCAGTAGTTACAACCTTTGTTAATAAATACAGAATCTCTGTATAGTTGATAACTGATAACTGATAACTGACAACTGATGAAAGTTTTAGTCGTAGGTAATGGGGGCAGAGAACACGCGATCGCTTGGTCGTTATTGCGATCGCCTCAAGTAGAACAGGTATTTTGTACCCCTGGTAATGGGGGAACGGCAACGCTGTCACGCTGTCAGAATTTGCCCTACCCTGTAGATGATTTTGAACGGATCGGTCAAGCAGTCCGAGAACAGGGAATAGACTTGGTGGTAGTGGGTCCAGAAGTTCCTCTGGCTATGGGAATTACAGATTATCTCCAAGCTCAAGGAGTGATGGTATTTGGTCCTACCAAAGCTGGGGCGCAAATTGAAGCAAGTAAAGCCTGGGCAAAAGCTTTGATGCAGGAAGCAGGTATTCCCACTGCCAAGGCTGCTGTATTTACTCAGGAATCTGCTGCTAAAGATTATGTCACCGCACAAGGAGCGCCCATAGTTGTCAAAGCTGACGGATTAGCCGCAGGCAAAGGTGTAATCGTAGCCGAAACAGTCGCACAGGCACATCAAGCACTAGAAGCAATTTTCGCGGGGCAATTTGGCGATGCGGGTAAGTTCGTTGTCATTGAAGAATGCTTAATCGGACAAGAAGCCTCTGTATTGGCATTGACAGACGGGATAACGATTCGTCCCCTACTACCAGCCCAAGACCACAAACGCATCGGAGAAGGGGATACAGGCGAGAATACAGGTGGAATGGGAGTATATGCCCCTGCCCCCCTGGTTACACCAGAATTGATGGCAAGGATCGAACGAGAGGTACTACAGCCTGCGATCGCCACTTTACGCTCTAGAGGCATCGATTATCGGGGCGTATTATATGCAGGTTTGATGATTGCTCCTACAGGGGAATTCAAAGTTCTAGAATTCAACTGTCGCTTTGGCGATCCTGAAACCCAAGCTATTTTACCGTTGCTGGAAACCCCCCTAGAAGAGTTACTCGTGGCTTGTTGTCAGCAAAAGCTAGGTGAATTGCCTCTCATCGCCTGGAAGCCGGGAGCCGCCGCCTGTGTCGTCGCCGCCGCCAAAGGCTACCCAGGTGCATATGAAAAAGGTCAAGTCATCATAGGAATAGAATCAGCCGAGGCTTCGGGGGGTTGTGTATTTCATGCGGGAACTAAGCTGAAGCAGGGAGCAGGGAGCAGGGAGCAGGGAGCAGGGGGACAAGGGGACAAGGGGGACAAGGGAGAGAAGAGAGCTGAGGGAGCTGAGGGAAAAAGAAATTTACAATCTCCACACCCTACACCCTACACCCCACACCCCACAACTATAGTGACAGATGGCGGGAGAGTTTTAGGCGTAACTGGGGTAGGAGAGAATTTTGAACGAGCGATCGCCCTTGCTTATGATGCGATCGCCCAAATCCATTTTGACGGCATCTACTATCGCCGCGACATCGGACACCGAATTCAGTGACTAGTGAAGAGTGGCTAGTGACTAGCAAAGAGTCCAGCCACTAATCACTGGTTCCACCAGTCACTCACCAATGACAAATGACAAATGACAAGTGACCACTTTGTCTTTTAACTCGAAAAACTTTACCTTAGAACAAAGGACTTAATAAGATACCAATTTTTATTCAAATGTTAGCGCCGTTAAAAACAATCCGAGAAGCGATCGCCCGTTGGTGGTTTGAGTTAACTCTGCCAACTAAGTTGATGGCTGCTGCGACGCTGGTGGTTTCGTTAATTGTCAGTGGTTTCACTTTTTGGGCAGTTAACACGATTCAAGTAGATGCAAGGGTAAATGAAACCCGCTTCGGACGTGACTTGGGGTTGTTACTTGCTTCTAACGTTGCCCCTCTGGTAGCGGAGAATAATTACACCGAAGTCGCTCAGTTTTCTCAACGCTTCTACAGCAGCACTTCTAGCGTGCGCTACATGCTCTATGCCGACGAAGCAGGAAAAATCTTTTTTGGAATTCCTTTTTGGGAACCAGCCGTACAAACTTCACTGACAATTGAGCGCCGGATTCAGCTACCAGAAGATTACGCCGCTAATTCTGAATTGCCGATGGTGCGACAACACCGAACGCCTGATGGGGAAGTCACCGATGTTTTCGTCCCGCTCAACCATGAAGGTAAATATTTGGGAGTATTAGCAATTGGAATCAACCCAAATCCTACAGTTGTCACCTCTTCCAATCTCACCCGCGATGTAACAATTGCTGTTTTCGTGTCAATTTGGGTGATGGTCATTTTGGGTGCTGTCTTTAACACTCTCATGATTACCAAACCAATTAAAGAGTTATTGACGGGTGTGAAAAACATTGCTGCTGGCAATTTTCAACAGCGGATCGATTTGCCTTTGGGAGGAGAACTCAAGGAATTGATTTTCAGTTTTAATGAAATGGCAGAACGTTTAGAGCGTTATGAAGAACAAAATATCGAAGAACTAACTGCCGAGAAAGCTAAATTAGAAACTTTAGTTTCTACTATTGCTGATGGTGCTATCCTGCTGGACACCAATATGCAAGTAATTTTAGTCAACCCCACCGCTCGACGAATTTTTGGTTGGGAAAATGGAGAGGTTATCGGAGATAGCGTCTTAAATCATCTACCAATCTCAGTGCAAGCAGAATTAAATCGCCCTCTATACAAAATAGCAAGGGGAGAAAGCGAAAGTGCAGAATTTAGAATTCCGCTTTCTCAGCCAACTATGCGTACGATTCGGATTCTTCTGACTACCGTTCTCGACCAACATCGAGAAAGTATTAAGGGAATTGCTATGACAGTGCAAGACATTACTCGCGAAGTTGAACTGAATGAGGCGAAAAGCCAATTTATCAGCAACGTTTCGCACGAATTACGCACGCCTTTGTTTAATATCAAGACTTATATTGAAACCTTGCACGACTACGGTGAAAACCTCAGCACCGAAGAACAGCGGGAATTTTTAGCAACTGCAAATAACGAAACCGATCGCCTTACTCGTTTGGTTAACGATGTCTTAGACTTATCTCGTTTAGAATCTTCTTGTCGGATCTATCATTTTGAAGGGGTAGAATTGGGGCAAGCAATCGAACAAACTTTGCGAAATTATCAGTTGAATGCAAAAGATAAAGGAATTGAATTAATTCAAGAAATCGAACCCGAACTACCACAAGTTTTCGGACATTACGACTTATTGCTTCAAGTATTTACTAACTTAGTTGGGAACGCACTTAAATTTACTCAGCAAGGTGGAAAAGTAGCAATTCGTGCGTATAAAATGGAGCCTGCAAGCGGCGATCGCATTGTATCTCCCCAGGTGAGAATTGAAATCTCAGATACGGGAATTGGTATCGATCCAGAGGATCAAGCAGCTATTTTCGATCGATTTTTCCGCGTGGAAAACCGCGTACACACTTTAGAAGGAACTGGATTAGGACTTTCTATTGTGAAAAATATTATGGACAAGCATCATGCCAACATTAATTTAGTTAGTGAAGTTGGTGTCGGGACAACTTTCTGGTTCGATCTAGCAATATTTCAAGAACATATTAGTAAGACTATTGGCATACCAGAAGTAGAAATTCCAGATGAAACTACAGTTGATACTAACGCTCATGTAGTTTAATAGTGGTGAATGCGATCGCTTGTACGTCATTTAGGTTTGCTTCTCTTATAATCATTACTCATTCATTCTCGCCAGAACTTCAATTTTAGCTCATGCTATAATTTTTACAAATTTCTTATCATAGTTTGTGCGTTCAATGGAAACAACCCGTTTGTCAAGTGAAGGTCAAGTTATCATCCCAAAAGTGTTGCGCAATATTCATGGTTGGGAAGCAGGACAAGAACTGATTGTAATTGATACGGGTGACGGCATTTTGCTTAAACCTAAAAAGCCTTTCCCAGAAACAACATTGCAGAATGTTGCAGGATGTTTGAAATATCAAGGTAAGCCTAAAAGTCTACATGAAATGGAAGATGCAATTTGTCAAGGTGTAGCGGAGCAGTGGCGTGGTTTCAGTTGACACGAATATCATTTTCCGGCTTCTTACGCAAGATGACGAACAGCAATATAGGAAAAGTTTTGAGCTATTTCAGACACAAAATATTTTTATTCCAGATACTGTTATTCTTGAAACCGAATGGGTATTGCGTTTTGCCTACCAATTTCAACCTGATGAAATCTGTCAAGCATTCAGAGATCTCTTCGGTTTACCGAATGTTTATCTCACAAATGCAAATGCGATCGTACAAGTTTTGCAATGGCACGAAAACGGCTTAGACTTTGCTGATGCATTTCACCTAGCTCAAAGTTATAATTGCTCAGCCATCTATCCGTTTGACGAAAAGTTTCTGAAACGAGCAAAAAATTTCTCAACGCAATGTGAGGTCAAGCAACCTGACTAAGTATTACGTTGACAATAGCTATTTGTCTAAAAAAGAAAAGATAGCTCCCGCCTGCTGTAAATCCACATTACCACCACTAATAATTACTCCAACTCTCGCCCCTGGTGCGGTAACAACACCTTCCAACAAAGCAGCAGCAGCTAATACTCCTGTGGGTTCGACGACAATTTTCATTCTTTCCCACAAAAAGTACATGGTGCGTTTAATTGCATCTTCCGATACCGTCGCCATGTCGTCTACATATTTCAATACCAAGGGGAAAGTAATTTTTCCTAAAGAAGGAGTACGAGCGCCGTCAGCAATTGTATCGGGGTTGCGAACCGTATGCAGGGTTTTGGTATGAAACGATCGCGTGGCATCATCTGCTCTTTCCGGCTCTACACCAACAACTTTACACTGCGGCGAAAGCGTTTTAGTTGCGATCGCGCATCCCGATAACAAACCTCCACCACCGCAACAAACTAGGAGTAAATCTAATTCTCCCACTTCCTCAATTAATTCTTTACCAGTTGTACCCTGTCCGGCGATAACTTGAGGACGGTCGTAAGGGTGAATAAAAGTGAGTTGGCGTTCCTGACACAGTTCGGCTGCTAACTCTTCCCTAGTCATTTCGGCGCGATCGTACAACAGTACCTCTGCACCATAACCCTGCGTAGCAGCTAACTTTACGGCTGGCGCATCGTTGGGCATGACAATTGTAGTGGGAATATTGAGTAACTTACCCGAAAGCGCGATCGCCTGAGCGTGATTTCCTGAAGAAAATGTCAGTACGCCCTGCTGTTTTTGCTGTTCTGAGAGCTGTGATAAAGCATTGTAAGCCCCCCGAAATTTAAACGCTCCCATCCGTTGAAAATTTTCGCACTTAAAAAATACCTGTCTTTGCGTCAGTTGATTTACCGTTCTGGAAGTCATTACAGGAGTTTTGTTAGCAACACCTGCTAAACGTTGATGTGCTGCCTCAATATCTGCAAAAGTGACAATATTGGCGATCGTAGCTTCTGTTTTAGACATGACTCAAAGCAATGAGGAAACAGACTAACAACAGCCCTAGAATTAACAGCAAAGATTGATTGCGCTTCAGCCAATTTTGCAACACAATAGCAGGACTTTTACTTTTTTGTCTTTGCTCCTCCTCCAGTCGTTTTTGCTCGATGTTTTGGTAAAGCGTACACTCTGTCGCATATGGACGCTGGGGATACGTGCAGCTATCATCTAAATGGTAAGCGCAGGTTTCACACAAAGGTTCGTCACCCGTAGCACGGTGTAACGGAATGCCTGGATGACCGAATGCTTTGAGCGGCGTGCGGCAATAAGGACAGTTGACTACCTGAGAGTCAACTGCTTGATGACAACGGGGACAGGTAGGCATGGTACAAAGCAATTACGACAGAGGAAACTTGCGGACTTGATATTCGGATGACTGAATCAACTCGTAGGTTTTCCCCATCTGCTGGGCAAATTTAGCATCAATCTTGTCGAGTTGCTCAGTAGGGATAGATTTCCATTGTTCTCGCGTTGCCCAACGAATAATCATCACAACCTCCGTTGGTACATTAGGGTCGATCCAAACCTCTTTACTCAGAAACCCAGGATAGCGAGATATTGCTGTCGTCCAAATTTCTGCATCTTTTTGGATAAATTTCTCCCTTAATTCAGGAGTGACTTTAAACTTGAGAAACTCAATAACCACGCGCTTTTTTCTCTATTGCTCGAAAGGATGGCGATCGCCAAATTTGCCAGAATATAACAGGAGGAGTTGGGGTGACATGTTTTTAGCATAGCTCGATCGCAGCGCTATTTCTGTACGGGCGGGTTCACCCGAAATCTCTGTAAGTCACAAAGTCTCTTGGTAAACCCGCCCCTACAACTTGTTGATAAATTCCTTTAACTAACCGGATAGCAGGATGGATAATAACAACTGGATTAAACAACTATTAATGCTCGGTGTTGGTACGACTTCCCTCGTAGCTGAGAAGTTGCGGGAAGTCAGCGATGAATTGGTCAAGGATGGCAAAATGAATTCTGACCAAGCCAAAGTGTTTGTAGACAACATGATGCAGCAGCTCAAGATCGATCCCACAACTTTTGAGGCGCAGTTGCAACGGCAGATCCGCAATGTCATGCAGGATCTTGGCGTACCCCGTCAATCCGAAATGGACGAATTGCGGGGACGGATCGATCGCCTAGAGCGTCAAATCCGCGATTTGGAAAATAAGATGTGGCGATAATAGAACGAGGGGTTAGGGATTAGGGATTAGGGGTTAGGGGTTAGGAATGAGAACTAACCCCTAACAACTAGCAACTACCAACTACCAATTACCAATTACCAACTACCCCATTACAAGATATAGTAGTGACGCACTTGCATAGCTGAAGGAGGGTCAACTTTGAAAGAAATTCTCATCAGCGTAGGTGTTGTGCTAGCCTGCGTGGTGTTTCTGGTGTTGGCTCAGGTCGGAGGAGCGAAGGATAATGCTTTGGCTGAACCCGAATCTGTTCGAGCATCTAGCACGCTTGTTGCTGAGATAGCACAAAATCCATCTACGCCAACCAAAGTAAAACCAATGTCTGACGATAAAGCAATTACAACTGATTCTGGATTGAAATACACCGTCCTCCAAGAGGGAAGCGGAGAAACGCCGAAAAAAGGTCAAACCGTCGTAGTTCACTATACGGGGACTTTAGAAGATGGTTCTAAGTTCGATAGTTCTCGCGATCGCGGTCAGCCTTTTTCGTTTAAAGTTGGTGCGGGACAGGTAATTAAAGGCTGGGACGAAGCACTCAGCACGATGAAAGTAGGCGAACGTCGCCAGATTGTTCTTCCCCCAGAATTGGGTTACGGCGCTCGCGGTGCGGGTGGTGTTATTCCTCCCAACGCTACGCTGATTTTTGACGTAGAGTTATTGAAGATTAATTAATCTTGTTAGCTGACAGTTGACAGTTAACCGTCAACTGTCAACTGTCAACCGTTAATAGTTTTGTTTGGCTAAATTCACAAATTTAGTCAAGTTCGGATCGAATAGTAGTTTAACTGTTCCGGTGGGCCCATTGCGGTGTTTGGCTATGATGACTTCGGCAATGTTGCGATCGGGAGAGTCGGGGTTGTAATAAGAATCGCGGTAAAGCATAATCACGATATCCGCGTCTTGTTCGATCGAACCCGATTCTCTCAAATCAGACATCATCGGGCGTTTGCTATTCCGGGCTTCTACACTACGGCTGAGCTGAGAAAGGGCAATAATTGGTACGTTAAGTTCTCTCGCTAAACCTTTGAGCGATCGCGTGATTTTTGATAATTCTTGGACGCGATTATCGCCGCTACCTTCCATTAATTGCAAATAATCGATTAGTATTAAGCCTAATTCTTTACCTCTTTCTGCTTGCAAGCGACGAGCTTGACTGCGCATTTCCATCACAGTAATATTCGGCGTATCGTCGATATATATCGGTAAATCTGACAGTTCGCCGATCGCGTGAGATAATAATTCCCACTCGTTCTGAGCAATTCTTCCCGTCCGCAACCTCTGACTCTCAATTCCCGCTTCGCTGGACAACAAGCGCTGTACTAGCTGCTCTTTTGACATTTCCAAACTAAATACTGCGACAGGAAACTTGTGCAGTCTCGCAATATTATGCGCTAAACCCAGAGCAAAGCTGGTCTTTCCCATTGCCGGACGACCAGCGATAATAATCAAGTCGGAACGCTGGAAACCGCCCGTCATCGCATCGAGATCGTAATAGTTACACGATAGCCCAGGCTGGGCAATGCCTTGGTTATGACTCTCAATATCTTGAAAGGTATAGATTAAAGTATCAGAAATTGAAACTAATTTCTGCTGCGGGCGTTCTTGAGTCACGCCAAAAATCTTTTGTTCTGCTTGGTCGAGGACAGTTGCTAGCTCTTTATCTGTCTCAAATCCTAGTTGTACGATTTCATTTCCCGATGTAATTAGCTGACGGCGCAAGTATTTATCCATCACCAAGCCAGCTAAAGCATCGATATTAATTGCCGAAACAGTCCGGTCTACCAACTGGACTAATTTACTTTTGCCACCAATTTTACTGAGGAGTTCGCGATCGCTCAACCAACCAACTACACATAGTAAATCTGTAGGTTTACCCTGCGAGTGGAGTTGCAGCGCGGCGCGATAAATTTCTTTATGGGCATCAATATAAAAGGCATCTGCAATTAGGCGATCGCTCACTCTGCCAATTGCTTCAGGATCGAGTAGAATACCACCCAGGATCGCTTCTTCTGCCTCAACATTTTGAGGTGGCAGGCGATCGACACCATCACTGACAAATTTTTGTTGATTATTATACATATATAAAAAATAACAGGCAAAAGTTCAAGAGGCTCTCTCTACTTTTACCCGATCTTTTAACAAGGGGTAAGGGATAGGGGGTAAGGGGTAAGAGAAAACATTGCCGATCCGAGGTTAAAAGCAATTAACAATTAAACACAAATATTAACAATGCCCAACTACCAACTACCAACTACCAACTACCCATTATTCTGCTACAACCTTCACTTCTACCGTTGCTGTCACTTCTTGATGTAACTTCACCTCAGCTTTGTAAGTACCGAGTTTACTAATGTCAGGTAAGGTAATACCACGACGATCCACTTCTTGACCGATCGCTTGCTGAATTAAGGTAGCTAATTCGCGGTCTGTCACCGTACCAAAGATTGCTTCTTTCTCGCCTACTTGCTTGGCAATGGTGAAACTGCCAACTTTTTCTAAAGCCGCTTTCAATTCTTGTGCTTGCTGCTTTAATTCTAATTGCCGTTGCCGTTCAACTTCTCGACGACGTTCGACTTGCTTTAAAACTCCAGGTGTAACTGGTACTGCCATTTTTTTAGGCAGCAAATAATTGCGAGCGTAGCCAGGGGCTACATCAACTAGGTCGCCATTTTTACCTAGCTTAAGTATGTCTTGCGTTAAAACTAATTGCACTCGTTTCGCCATGAGCTGTCCTGTATACTTAAATATTTTTCTGCGATCGCGGTTACTACTGACGATAGGATACCAAATCTATCCTTTGCACCGGACTACCCCCTATCATCTTTCCACCAGAGAAAGATAAGAGGGGGTAGAGTACCTGTACCAACAGGCTTTTAGCCTTGAGCCGCGACCGACGGTATGAAAAGGCTCTTACCTTTGCTACCGTCTCCAGACTCATCTTTAATGGAGCTAGGGCAAGACTTACTATTCTAGTTGGATTTTAGAGATAAATGCAAGTAAGGGTGGGTTCGCCAACCATATTTATTGCTCAACTTAAAAATCTCTGTAAACCCGCCCTTATCAGACTTAGAGAAAGCAAAAAGCGCCCCCCATTATGGGAGGCGCTGATGATTCAGAAGAACGAACTAGCCATTGAGGGAAGGAGCTTCCACTGCAGCTAAGTCTAAGGGGAAGTTGTGAGCGTTGCGCTCGTGCATCACTTCCATACCCAGGTTAGCGCGGTTGAGGATGTCTGCCCATGTACCAATCGCATGTCCTTGAGAGTCAACGACTGACTGGTTGAAGTTGAAGCCGTTGAGGTTGAACGCCATCGTGCTGATGCCCAAGGAGGTGAACCAGATGCCGATCACAGGCCATGCTGCTAAGAAGAAGTGCAATGCACGGCTGTTGTTGAAGGAGGCGTATTGGAAGATTAAGCGACCAAAGTAACCGTGTGCCGCTACGATGTTGTAGGTTTCTTCTTCTTGTCCGAATTTGTAACCGTAGTTCTGAGATTCGGTTTCGGTGGTTTCACGTACCAAGGAGGAAGTGACCAAGGAACCGTGCATGGCGCTGAATAGCGCTCCACCGAATACACCAGCTACACCGAGTTGGTGGAAGGGGTGCATCAGGATGTTATGCTCGGCTTGGAACACTAACATGAAGTTGAATGTTCCCGAAATGCCCAAGGGCATCCCATCAGAGAATGAACCTTGTCCGATTGGGTAAATCAAGAAGACTGCGGTTGCTGCTGCGACTGGTGCCGAGTATGCTACGCAGATCCAAGGACGCATTCCTAGACGGTAGGACAGTTCCCATTCACGTCCCATGTAGCAGAATACGCCAATCAAGAAGTGGAAAATTACCAATTGGTAAGGTCCACCGTTGTACAGCCATTCGTCTAATGATGCTGCTTCCCAAATTGGGTAGAAGTGCAAGCCGATGGCGTTGGAAGATGGCACAACTGCACCAGAGATGATGTTGTTGCCGTAGATCAAAGAACCTGCTACTGGTTCGCGAATCCCGTCGATGTCTACCGGTGGTGCGGCGATGAAAGCGACGATGAAGCAGGTGGTCGCAGCTAGTAAGGTGGGGATCATCAACACGCCGAACCAGCCAATGTACAGGCGGTTTTCCGTGCTGGCTACCCAGTTACAAAACTGTTCCCACAAGGAAGCGCTTTCGCGTCTTTGTAATGTGGTTGTCATGGTTCTATATATTGCGTTTGGTTATGCAAATCAGGGTTTGTTTTCCCTGTTGTTAACACTATAAGAAACTTCATGGAGTTTTGTAAAGATTATGAAGATTAACTTATCCTATGACAGTAATAGGTTTTTCTTATAACCTACTGATTTCGGTAAAAGAAAAAACGGCTGAAACCTTATTACACTTCAATCGGAGTCGAATCAATGAAACTAATGCCAGTCACTTCCCCACGACGGGTATGCAAAAAGCTGCACAAAAGCATCAATGACCAGGGCATTCACTCCATAAAACGAGTGTAACTAACTAGATTGGGAAACGCCGACATATATAATTCCCGTTCTCGCCAAGCGAAATACAAACCTTAACACCGTGCAATTCCCTCCTGACGGGCAGCGCGTTGCACAGCCGCAGCTACAGTAGGAACAACTCTAGCGTCAAATATAGAGGGAATAATATGTTCGCGGTTGAGTTCCGTGGGTGTTACCAAAGAGGCGATCGCCTGTGCTGCTTCTAAACACATCATGGTAGTTATTGTCGTGGCACGACAGTCTAAAGCGCCACGAAATATCCCAGGAAATGCCAAAATACTATCGATCTGATTTGGGTAGTCGCTGCGTCCCGTTGCCATGACTGCAACATCATCAGCCACGAGTTCTGGCTGTATTTCAGGGATGGGATTTGCCATTGCCATCACAATTGGATTTTTTGCCATCGATCGCACCATATCTCGCGTTAATATACCTGGGGCGCTAACACCGATAAATACATCAGTACCGACTAAAGCACCTGCCAAAGTTCCCATTTGACTGACGGCAAATTCTTGCTTTTGAGCAGTTAAATCTTGACGCTGGGTGGAAAGAATACCTTTAGAATCGCACAGCAAAATATGGACAGCACCAGCATTTTTCAAAAGACGCGCGATCGCGACTCCCGCCGCCCCTGCACCATTAATAACGATTCTCACTTCCGCTAGTGACTTATTAACCAACTTTAAAGCATTAGCCAGCGCCGCCAGCGTCGCAATCGCTGTCCCCTGCCGATCGCCGTGAAACACGGGAATATCTAATTCTTGCCGCAGCCGTTGTTCGATCTCAAAGCAGTGCGGGGCAGCAATATCTTCCAAGTCTACGCCGCCAAATACGGGGACAATTTTTTTCACAGTAGCGATAATTGCTTCTGTATCCTGAGTCGCCAAACAAATTGGAAAAGCATTAATTCCAGCAAATTCTTTAAAGATCGTGGCTTTGCCTTCCATGACAGGTAATGCCCCCGCCGCCCCCAGATTTCCCAATTCTAAAACTGCACTCCCATCAGTGACGATCGCTACAGTGTTTTGTTTAATCGTTAGGCTGTACACTTGTTCTGGATCGCGGGCGATCGCTAAACAAACTCGCCCCACTCCTGGCGTATATGCCATTGCCAGATCGTCTTGACTTTTGAGCGAAATTCTGCTGTTAACGGAGATTTTGCCACCCCGATGTAAATTAAAAGTGCGATCGTAGACATTAATCACTTCGATTTCTGGTAATGCCCCTACTGCCTGCACGATCGCCTCAGCCTGTTCCGTGCTAGAAGCATCTACAGTCAGATCGCGAATTGCCTGCGATCGCGTGCGTTCCACCAAATCGATTTGACCGAGAGTTCCACCACAAGAGGCGATCGCTTGAGTTACGCTAGCCAACATCCCAACGCGATTGGGAATCTGCAAGCGCAGTGTCAAACTAAAAATAGAATTCGGAGTCGGGTTAACCATAATGAGGAGACAAGGAGGCAAGGGAGACAAGGAAGACTTGGGAGAAGTCAAAAGTCAAAAGTCAAAATATGCACTGCACCACACATTACTCTTCACTGACAACTGACAACTGACAACTGGTCACTGATAACTGAAATCGGGAACTCAAAGCTACAACGTCAGTCATAGCTAACCAGTTATTGTACTTATAACTTGCATTTCACCTGCATTTACCAATGCCTAAGCGGAATCCCCAGCAACCAAAGCCAGAAAATGTGTGGATAGAGGGACTGAAAACTGTAGGTCTGAGCTTGTTTTTAGCCTTTGGAATTCGTGCTGGTGTCGCCCAGTCTTTTTTTATTCCTTCTGGTTCGATGGAACCGACACTAGAAGTTGACGATCGCTTGATGGTAGATAAACTCAGCTACCGCTTTCAAGCACCCCAAAGAGGCGACATTGTAGTATTTCAACCACCCCCAGCTGCAATCTCTGCTTGTGGCTTGCCGTCTAACTCGCACGACTCGTTTATTAAGCGAATCGTAGGACTCCCGGGGGAACGAGTGGCAGTGACAGCGGGACAAGTCTATATCAACGATCGCCCTCTAGCAGAAAGCTATATTGCCAGCAAGCCAGACTACGAGCGCCCGGTGCGAGTTATTCCACCAAACTCTTATTTGGTACTGGGAGACAATCGCAACAACAGCTGCGACGGACACGAATGGGGCTTCGTCAAACGCGATCGCATCATCGGGAAGGCGATCGTCCGTTTCTATCCCTTCGATCGCATTGGTATTTTTACTCGCAATCGCTCTTGAGATGAATAGGGTGTGGGGTGTGGGGTGTGGGGTGTGGGGTGTAGGGTGACAGTGACCAGTGACCTGTTACCAGTGACCTGTTACCAGTTAGTTATTTTATCTCCCCCATCCTCCTCAGCTTCCTCAGCTCCCGATCGCTCCGCGACTCTCTCTTCTCCCTGCTCCCTGCTCCCTGCTCCCTGCTCCCTGATAACTGACAACTGAATTTGTGTCCTAACTTAATAGCTCAAATGCATCTATCGCAAGGTAAGTTGTATGTATACAGGACTGCCAACGAACTTTACCAGCGATTGAGTTTTGTCGCATGAGTTATGTCGCACAACCGCCCCTCTAACTTCTATTTCAACTTAACCGAGCGAGAACGCTCGAATTTAAAACGCACGGTCGATTATTCCAGCGTGCAGTCGTTACCAGAAATTTGGGCGATCGCTGTCAAAAAATTTGGCGATACCGTGGCGCTGCACGATCCCCACGTCCAACCAGAGACAATTTTCACCTACAGTCAGTTGTACCAACACATTCAAATATTTGCCGCAGGGTTGCAAGCGCTAGGGGTAACAGCAGGCGATCGGGTGGGGCTAGTCGCTGATAATAGTCCGCGCTGGATGATTGCCGACCAGGGAATATTAACGGCTGGGGGAGTAGATGTCGTGCGCAGCTCCCAAGCGGAAAAACAAGAATTACTATACATCTTGGAACATAGCGGTACTACAACACTGGTAATAGAAGACCGCAAGATTTTAAGTAAAGTGCGCGATGGCTTAGACAGACTTCCAATTCAGTTGGTGGTGTTGCTGTCAGACGAAATCTTAGACGAAAGCGACTCGCTCAAAATCATGAATTTCTCCCAACTGATGGCGGTGGGAGAAAACCAACCACTCCAACCAGTGGCGCAGAATCGGGATACCCTTGCCACCCTGATGTACACTTCTGGGACGACAGGTAAACCCAAGGGTGTAATGCTGTCTCACGGGAATTTGCTGCATCAAGTTACGTCATTTGGCGCAGTCGTACAACCAGAAATTGGCGATCGCATTCTCAGTATCTTACCTGTCTGGCACTGTTACGAGCGGAGTGTCGAATATTTCCTCCTTTCTCAAGGTTGTACGCAGATATACACGAATATTCGTCACGTCAAAGCAGACTTAAAAGCATTCAAACCTCGCCTCATGGTCGGCGTTCCTCGGTTGTGGGAATCGATTTATGAAGGGGTACAAAAACAGTTCCGCGACCAACCCGTTAAAAAACAACGTCTGATTTATTCCCTATTAAATATCAGCCAACGTTATATCAAAGCACGGCGAATTGTTCGAGGTTTAGCATTAGATAACCTCTATCCTTCTCCCTGGCAACGCCTGCAAGCTGGGATTCAAACCGCAGTTTTAGCACCAATTCACAATCTTGCAGATCGTTTAGTCTACAAACAGGTACGAGAAGCAACGGGAGGACGAATTAGGCAGGTGATTAGCGGTGGTGGTTCCCTTGCCATGCACCTCGAAAACTTTTTTGAAATTGTTGGTGTCGAAATTTTAGTAGGATACGGTTTAACCGAAACCTCTCCCGTGACCCACGTTCGTCGTCCTTGGCGCAATCTACGCGGTTCCTCTGGGTTGCCAATGGCAGGCACGGAAGCCAAAATCGTCGATCCTGAAACTCGCCAAACTCTATCACCGATGCAGCGCGGCTTGGTCTTGATCCGAGGACCCCAAGTGATGCAGGGTTATTACAAAAACCCAGAGGCGACAGCCAAAGCGATCGATCCTGAAGGTTGGTTCGATACTGGCGATTTAGGTCTAGTTACGCCAGCAAATGACATTGTATTAACAGGTAGAGCAAAAGATACGATTGTCTTGTCTAACGGTGAAAATATCGAACCGCAGCCAATCGAAGATGCCTGTCTGCGCAGCCCTTACATCGACCAAATTATGCTAGTCGGACAAGACCAGCGATCGCTCGGAGCCTTAATTGTCCCCAATCTAGAAGCATTGCAGCAGTGGGCAGTCTCCCAAAATCTTCAATTGACTCTACCAGAAGCAGGACAAGGGGGACAAGGAGGACAAGGGAGACAAGGAGGCAATTCTAGCCACCAGTCACCAGCCACTAACCACTCTTCCGACTCCCGTACAGGCGGGTTTGGTAACCCTTCCCTACCGACAATCGATCTCAACCACCCAGCCATCCAAAACTTATTCCGCCAAGAGTTAACGCGAGAAGTGCAAGACCGTCCTGGGTATCGTCCCGACGATCGCATCAGTACATATCGGCTGATTTTAGAGCCATTTTCAATTGAAAATGGAATGTTAACCCAAACCTTAAAAATTCGCCGACCCGTTGTCATGGAGCGCTATCACGATATGATTGACGGGATGTTTAGGTAATCTCAAGATTACCGCAAACTATGTAACCAATACCAATCATCAACTATGGATGCCGCAAACCCTCAACAGATGTTGTTAAAGCGCCCGATCAACGTCAAAGCAGTTGTGACTCCTCGCTGGAAAGATGAAGTCCAGCAGCAGCTACAAGCACAAATTAACGCCGTTGACCAGCAATTGCAACAATTAGAAAGACAAGGACAACGGGCGATCGCCGAGATCCAAAAACAAAGCATACAGCCTCCAGGTCCCGAAACTCGCCAGCAGATCGAGAGCATTCAACTGCAAGTCAACGAGAAGAAAAGCGAACTGTTGGAGCAGAAAAACCAGAGTTTACAGAATCTCCAGCAAGTACAACTGCTAGAAATGAATCAAGAAGTCAGCCAATTTCAATTGGAAGGCATTTTTAGCGTCCAGCCAGGGGACAACCTGATCGCCAAACTCCAAGTTGAAATTCTGTTGCGTGATGGAATTGTAGAAGAAATTCGCGGTGAAATTTAAGCATAGCTAATGGCTAATGGCTAATGGCTCTTGAACAATGAACGATTAGCAATTAGCAATTAGCAATTACCAATTACCATCTCACTAAGGGTAAAATAACCTTCTGGTTTATTTTTAAAATCTAGTCGATCGCGCTTGTTGGGAAACCACTCCATGACTCTACACGAAGTTTTCATGCCCGCTCTCAGTTCTACAATGACCGAAGGCAAAATTGTCTCTTGGGTCAAATCGCCTGGTGACAAGGTAGAAAAAGGCGAAACAGTCCTAGTGGTTGAGTCCGATAAGGCAGACATGGATGTGGAATCCTTTTACGAAGGATATTTTGCTACCATCCTCGTCCCAGCCGGAGAAGCTGCCCCTGTAGGAGCCACAATTGCCTTAATTGCCGAAACAGAAGCAGAAATTGCGATCGCGCAACAACAAGCGCAGTCGGGGAATCAAACAACTTCAGCACCCGCTGCTACAACCTCCCCAGGACAAACGGCTGATGTAGGAAATACAACCCCTACGCCAACTCCTGTCAGTGCAGTTGCAACTGAGTCTCAAGCTGAATCCCAAAATGGTGCAAGTCGTACTGATGGGCGAGTTATCGCTTCACCCCGCGCCCGCAAGCTAGCGAAAGATTTGAAGATCGATCTGAATACTCTTAAAGGTAGCGGTCCTCACGGTCGGATTGTAGCTGAGGATGTAGAAGCTTTTGCTGGCAAGGGTACAGCCCCATCAGTTCCGGCACAACCTCAAGTGACGATTCCCAGTACAGCCCCTACGCCTCAACCAGCTGCAACCCCTGCCCCTGTCAGTACCGTTGCTGGCTCCGTGCAGCCCCTCACTACACTACAAAATGCTGTGGTACGGAATATGGTTGCTAGTCTGCAAGCACCCGATTTTCGGGTGGGTTATACCATTACTACCGATGCACTAGATAAGCTTTACAAGCAAATTAAGTCCAAGGGCGTAACAATGACAGCTTTGTTAGCTAAAGCTGTAGCGGTGACACTACAAAAGCACCCCTTGGTGAATGCTAGTTACTCAGAACAGGGAATTGTCTATCACCCCAACATTAATATTGCTGTGGCTGTAGCAATGGATGACGGTGGTTTAATTACTCCAGTGCTGCAAAACGCTGACCAATTAGATATCTATTCCCTATCCCGCAATTGGAAGTCTTTAGTAGACCGGGCGAGAGCCAAGCAGTTGCAACCAGAAGAATACAACAGCGGCACGTTTACACTGTCAAATTTAGGGATGTTTGGCGTAGACCGTTTCGATGCCATTTTACCCCCAGGACAAGGAGCAATTTTGGCGATCGGTGCGTCGCGTCCCCAGGTTGTGGCTACATCTGATGGAATGTTGGGCGTGCGCCAGCAAATGCAGGTCAATATGACCAGCGACCACCGGATTATTTACGGCGCTCATGCAGCAGCGTTCTTGCAAGATTTGGCGAAGTTAATTGAAACGAACGCCCAGTCTTTGACCATGTAGTAGATCTCGCACTCTTGCGACTGTAAGTCGCGACTACACAAACTAAGTCTGCCTGCGCTAGACTCACGGAAAACGCAGATTTAACCCGCGCAGGCGGGTTTTGTCTGTATAGCAGCGAATTCTATTCGCCCAAACTCTTAACATTATTTACCGATCGCCAGCCACTCCAAAGTAGAGACAATCTGGCATTCATTATTCAAAATAGTGAAGGTGAACCAAGAAGTAGGGAACAAAATCAAGTCACAATTGGCAATTTGCAATAAAATCCTAAACCCTAAAACCTACACATCACGCATTACGGATAACTGATAACTGACTCCTGTACGGGCGGGGATGAAACGACGATTATGGCTAAAGCTTTGAATCTGCTGGCTAAACCCGCCCCTACAACAACTTTGTACAGACGTTACATGTAACGTCTGTACACTGATAACTGATAACCGATAACTGATATGTTAGATCTGATTAGCTCGGGGTTGGTTGGTTTTTGGCTAGGTGTAGCAGGGATACACCCTGAAGCATCAGCAGCATGGGAATTATTAGCGCTACAAACTGCTCCGGCACTAGTGCTGAACTCAGCACCGGATGGCTTGGCGACGACAACCTTGCAGCAGTATTTACAAGGGTTGAAAACCAAAGGAATAGCCAGCCCCGAGCAGGGAATTTGGATACAGTCGGGACCATTACTACTGAGTGAAAATAACGGTCGAGTTCCCTTACCGGCTGCCTCGCTGACAAAAATAGCTACATCCCTAGCTGCTTTAAAAACTTGGCGACCAAATCACCGCTTCCAAACGCTGATTAGTGCCACAGGACCAATTCAAAAAGGAGTTTTAGAGGGAGATTTAATCGTTACAGGCGGAGGAGATCCGCTTTTTGTTTGGGAAGAAGCAATCGCCTTGGGTAACAGTCTGAATCGATTGGGAATTTCTCGCGTTAGGGGCAATTTGGTAGTGACTGGTAACTTTGCCATGAACTATCAAGCCGATCCCCTCAAGGCTGGAGAACTGCTCAAACAAGGACTGGATGCCTCTACCTGGAAAGCTGCTGCTAAAATGCAATACTCCACCTTATCCCCAGGTACGCCAAAACCGCGTGTTGCGATCGCCGGAACCGTACAAGTCGCGGCGATCGCCAATCCCAAGCAAATCTTATTACTACGTCATCATTCTTTATCTTTGGCAGAAATTCTGAAGGAAATGAATGTTTACAGTAATAACGAAATGGCGCAAATGCTAGGACAAATGTTAGGTGGAGCGCCAAGCGTGCGCCAAATCGCTGCAACAACCACAGGAGTGCCAGACTCAGAAATTTTGCTGGGTAATACTTCTGGACTAGGGATGGAAAATCAGATTTCTCCCAGGGCAGCTTGTGCGATGTTTATGGCAGTACAACGAGAATTACTTCCCTATAAGCTGAGCGTTGCCGACTTGTTCCCCGTGTCGGGACGCGATCGCCGAGGTACGCTAGAGCTACGCCACATTCCTGCGGGTGCTGTCGTCAAAACCGGAACCTTGAACGAAGTCAGCGCCTTAGCAGGAGTTTTGCCCACCCGCGATCGCGGTTTAGTTTGGTTTGTCATTATCAATAGAGGATGGCAGCTTGAAAGCCTGCGCGCAGGACAAGACAAATTCCTACAAAATCTCCTCCATAAATGGCACGCCTCCCCCGTCATTCCTACCGCGATCGCTCCCCACGCGATCGGCGCTACCCCTACTCCCCTGGGTGCAGCAAGTCGAAATGAGATTCTGTACAAGGGATAACAGTTATCAGTTATCAGTTGTCAGTTATCAGTTAACAGGGAACAGAAGAGAGCTGGGGAAACTGGGAGAGCTGAAGGAGATAAGGGAGACAAGGGAGACAAGGAAGAATAATTACTGTCAACCGTCAACTGTCAACCGTCAACTGTCAACCAACAACTGTCAACCAACAACAAATGACCAATGACCAATTCAACAATCAACTTTTGTAACCAATTCAGCTTGATATTGTTTTAAATTTGCAAACAAACCTTAATTTTATGTAATTCTGCTTTAGGATCGGCTTGAGTACAGGTGAGAGGTAAGAGAGCTGAGGAAGCTGGGGGAGCAAGACAATTCACGCACCACACACCACGCACCACTGATAACTGATAACTGATAACTGACAACCGATCGCTAGACAATGCGCATTTTAGTCGTAGAGGATGACGAGTTTATCGCTAATGCCCTAGATCTGGTGCTATCCGAGCAAAATTATGCTGTAGAAATAGCAGCCGATGGCGAATCAGGGTGGGAACTAGTTCAAGCTTACGAATATGACCTGATCCTGTTAGATGTCATGCTGCCAAAGTTGGACGGAATTGAGCTTTGCCGTCGCGTGCGATCGCAGGGTTACAAAATGCCAATTTTGTTGCTGACCGGACGAGATAGCAGTCATGATAAGGCAATCGGGTTAGATGCTGGTGCAGATGATTATCTTGTCAAACCCTTCGATCAAGAAGAATTATTTGCCCGCGTGCGAGCTTTATTGCGGCGTGGAAATACGAGTGTTTCCCCAGTATTAGAGTGGGGAGAGCTACGACTCGATCCGAGCAGCTGCGAAGTGACTTATAGCGGGCGATCGCTACAATTGACTCCCAAAGAGTACGCCTTGCTAGAACTGTTTTTACGGAACAATCGCCGGGTTTTCAGTTGCAGCGCCATCTTGGATCGTGTTTGGTCGTTTGATAAAACTCCAGGGGAAGAAGCCGTAAGGACGCAAATTAAAGGACTGCGGCAGAAATTAAAAGCGGTTGGCGCACCCGCAGATTTAATTGAAACCGTCTACGGGATCGGCTATCGTCTCAAGTTGCCATCGGTCAATAAACTCACACTACCATCATCTGAAGAGCCAAGCGAGCAGACGCGACAACAAACTCTTACAGCTCTAGCAGGAGTATGGGAGCGATTTCAGGGGAGGGTAAACGAGCAAGTAACGCTATTAGAACAAGCTACCACTCAAATTTTGCCCGCTCAACTGACAGTAGAGCAACGTCATCATGCAGAACAAGCTGCTCACACTTTAGCAGGTTCTTTAGGTACTTTTGGTTTTGCTGCAGGTTCGCAACTGGCACGGAAAATCGAACGTAGTTTGCGAGCCAAAAAGTCGATGAGTCAAACAGAAACAAAGCATTTGCGAGAACTTGTAGCGGCTTTACGCCGCTCGATAGAACTAACTCCTCCCGAACTGACAACACCTGTCACAGTTAAACAAGAGTTGCCGCAATTATTAATCTTCAATAGCGATCGCCATTTAGCAGAGCCATTGATCGCAGAAGCAGGAGTGTGGGGCATTCAAGCAGAAATAGCCACTCAACTAGAAACAGCTAGGAAAGCGATCGCTTTATCGCCACCCCAAGTCGTATTGCTCGATCTTGATGGCAATACAGCAGACAGCTTAGCACTCCTAGTCGAACTCAAACATCGCTATCCCTCCTTGCCCGTTCTCGTCCATAGCAATCAAGATAATTTGATGACGCGACTAGAAGTCGCCCGTTGTGGCGGACACGCCTTTTTACCCAAGCCCGTACCGCCAGCCAAAGTTTTACAGGCAGTCACCCAATTGCTACCCAAGGAAGCGACAGCAGCTAAGGTGATGGTAGTGGATGACGACCCCCAGATCCTTGCTACCCTACGCAGCCTGCTGGAACCGTGGGGCTTGAGGACGATTTGTATCGAAGATCCCCGCCGTTTTTGGGAAACTTTAGAAGCCTCAGCCCCAGATTTACTCATTTTAGATATTAATATGCCCCATCTCAGCGGCTTGGAGTTGTGTCAGATCGTGCGCCAAGATTCGCACTGGTGCGGATTGCCAATTTTATTTCTGACTGCCTACAGCGATGCCAATACGGTAAATCAAGTATTTGCAGTTGGGGCGGATGATTTTGTCAGCAAGCCGATTGTAGGACCGGAACTCGTAAACCGAATTATGAATCGGCTCGACCGGATCGAACTTTTGCGTAACTTAGCAGAAATTGACTCGCTGACGGGAGTTGCCAATCGCCATAAATCTACTCAAGACTTGGAACGCCTGCTAAATCTAGCAAAGCGCCATCATCAACCCTTCTGTTTGGCAGTTTTAGATATCGATCGCTTCAAGCTAGTCAACGATACCTGCGGTCATGCAGTGGGCGATACGGTGTTACGTCAGTTGGGACAGTGGTTACTGCATTCGTTGCGTCGAGAAGATATAGTAGCTCGTTGGGGTGGTGAAGAATTCGTCTGCGGTTTGTACGGCATGACTAGCCAAGATGGAGTACAGCGATTGACAGACATCTCGATCGGTTGGCAGCAACAGCAGTCTACACACCCTCAATGCAACATACCCATCACCTTTAGTGTTGGAATCGTCCATTACCCACAACACGGTGCAGATCTAGAAAGTTTGTATCGCGCAGCAGATAAAGCCCTTTATCGTGCCAAGAAAAACGGGCGCGGGCGTGTGGTTGCATTTAAGGAGACAGGGAGCAGCGACCAGTTATCAGTGGCTAGTGATTAGTGGCTAGTGACTAGAAAAGAGCCTAGCCATTAGCCACCAGCTACCAGCCACCAGCCACTCACCAATGACCAATGACAGCCAAACGCATATTAGTAGTTGACAACGAACCATATATCCAAGAGGTTGCCCAAATTTGTTTGGAGATGGTAGCGGGTTGGCAAGTTAGCACGGCTAGTTCTGGTAGCGAGTGTTTGATCAAAGCCGCAGCCGAACAACCCGATGCTATCCTCCTTGATGTCATGATGCCTGAGATGGATGGATTAACAACTTATAAAGAGTTGCAGGCAAACCAAGCAACAAAACATATTCCCGTAATTTTCTTAACTGCCAAGGTACAACCAGCCGATCGCCGCCGCTACGCTCAGTTAGGTATGAAAGATGCGATCGCCAAACCCTTCGACCCTCTTCAGCTAGCCTCTCAAGTCGCGACTACTTTAGGCTGGAATTAAGCTCTTACCAATTCGCCACTACTCCTCGATCGCTAATAACTGATAACTGATAACTGACCACTGATAACTGATAACTGATAACTGATAACTGATAACTGACCACTGATAACTGTACGGGCGGGTTTGGAACGAAGATGATAGCTAAAGCCGTGAATCTGCTGACTAAACCCGCCCCTACGACAACTGATAACTGTTTCCTCACAAGTTCCTCAAATTGTCAGCTTATTCTAACAATAGAAGCAGATCGGTTACCCTCAGACACGAGAAACCGAATTCTACTTGCCAGCACCCATCCTGTAAGAACAGATTTAACAAACTCATTCGCAATTTTTCACAATTTATAGATATTTCAGCAAGACCCAACAACTACCAAGCAAAAACTAACAACCAACAACTCATTTTGGAGACGTGCCTATGAGTACGCGAGAAGAAGCAAGAGAGGCAATGACGCAGCAGCGCCAGCATGAGGAAAATTTACAGCAGTCTATGTTGCAGCGTACAGAAGCAGAGTTAGCCGAGTCTGGCGAGTCGGAAATTCAACAAACAGCCAGAGAACTCATGACCGGACAAAGGCAACAAGAAGAACACCTCCAGGAGTCTATGTTAAGCCGTTCTGCCGCTGAGGTAGGTCTACCCACCCAAACAGACCCATCTGTTCAAGCGCAATAGCTTGCTAGTGAATGTTAGTTGAATTAGGAGGAAAAAATATGTCGCTTAGTAGAACATCACGGCAAGTCGTACAGTTTGTCTGGAATGCTTTAGCACAACTGGTAACTTATTTAGGAGCTGCGGTTAAGCGAATTTTTGCTCCGAACGACGACCAGTATCCAAATACAGGAGTTCAGCCTTTTGAAGGTGATATTAACGATAAAAAACACCGTCCCAAAGCATGGTAAATGCAGAGATATTAAAGGTTAGAAATTAGGGGGTTAAGACTATAAAACTAACCCTTGTACAGACGGGTTTTGCAGGAAGATTATTGTCACTAACCATCGAGACTTTACTAAACCCGCCCCTGCGGTTTCTGACTACTGTACGGGCGGGTTTTGCGTGAAGATTATTGCTGTCAACTATCAATTTTTTGCTAAACCCGCCCCTACGATAACTGATGCGATCGCCTAACGAATCTAGGTTTTTGTATGCAAAATAACAGACATACGTGCGGTTTTCATTATATTGTGTCAATCTATCTTTGGATAGAGAATCTCTTGACCAATGGTCGAGTTGAAGCAGAATGGTTGTGATTATTTGCCATCGCTCAGCTAGAGTTAATTGCGCTACCACAATAGGAAAACTAGTTTACATCAGTTCATGTTTTTGTTAACAAACTTAACTATAAGCTTTAAAAAATTTTTATTTTCTCACAAGTTCCTCATATTTATCACTTAGATTAAAACTACGACGATTTATGCAGATTTTAGAGATTGATAGATTGAGGTATAAAAAATGACTAAAGCAGTCGTGAATGTAACATTACCAATGGTGGTAGAACAAATTGAAACTGCGTTAGAGGATTATCCCCACTACCCCTATCAAAAAGCTTTTGCAATTCCAGACTTACGCCAAAAATTGATTGCTTATATTTTAAGCAGAGTTGCTAACTCCTATACAGTTTTAGAAGAAGGAGAAAATTGCACTACTTTCGGAGATTGTAGTTCTTACCGAAAATTGCAGATCGAAAACTTAGCAAAGCAAGGAATACAAGAGATATTACAGCAATATTGGGAATGGATCGTTCATCATATTCCCTCAGAAACAGAATCTGGATTAGCACCTTCCCACTGGTTTGGTTAGATCGAGTTCTGAATTCTAAATTTTGAATTTGGAATTGTGATGATATACCTCCGATAAATCTGCATAAATAGACTCAATCTTGCTTCTATTTTTCCTCAGTTCGTACACCTCCAACCCAAGCATCAGCCATGTCTACACCAACTTGTCCTTGTTGTTCTCAAACATTACTACGGCATATCAGTGCTAAAGGCATTTATTGGTTTTGCCCCGCTTGCTATCAAGAAATGCCAACCTTAGTTACCGAGGTTCTCGCAAGACGAAATCGAGAATTAGTGACACTCAAAGTCTAATCGTCATCTCACCCGAGTTTAACTTTACTCAGAAGGAAATATTTTTTGAATCTGCTCTTTAATCCCAGCTAAATCGATGTAGAGATCGGCAACATTGATCAGACTATCACTAGTCATAGACCGAAGACTGACGACCTCTACACGTACACCTTGATAAGAAACTGCATCAACTGCATAGGCAAGATCTCCATTTCCACTAACTAAAACGGCTGTATTATAACAGCCAGCTAGGGTCATCATATCAACGGCTATTTCTACATCTAACTTTGCTTTTTTAGAACCGTCAGGAAACTGAATTAAGTCTTTACTAATGACGCGATAACCATTGCGACGCATCCAAAGTAAGAAACCTTGTTGTTTATCGTTGATCGGATCGACACCCGTGTAGAAGAAAGCACGTAAGAGAGGGGCTTCTGCTGTTAACAGGCACAGCAGTTTAGTATAGTCTATTTCAATTCCTAGTTGTAAAGCAGCATAGAAGAGGCTAGAGCCATCGATAAAAATCGCGACTCGACCCCGACTGAAGGTATCTAATAGCTCACCGTTAGGGTGCGTATTAACCTCCTCGTAGGGGTTGCTCTCTTTCTTCATCTGTCTTGTAAAGATTTTGCTGCGATCGAGAACTTCATTTTGTGCGATCTCTTGATAAAAAGTCATTGATACCTCAGAATTTCGGAGATTGAGTTTGACTAGAACGATAGCAAAGTGAAAATGTAATAACTTACTTATACTAAAATTACCCGTACCGAACCAGCTATCCAGTACAGGCGTTGCTAATTTGGATTAAATTGTAACAAGTTAATCTGACTTGGTTAGCACGGTCATAATATATAAACACAAATGTAAGAGCGTAACTGTCTGGTAAAATTTACAGATTTTAAATCTAATCTGGAACTTTAACAATTAGCAGGCTTAATCCATTATCATTTAACACTCTTAGCTATTAGGTACATATAATTCAGAACGAATTGCTACATACGATACATAATCGATCGCTACAAGTGATACAAAATTAACAGTTAAGGATAAAAAACCGAACATTCCTATAAATAAAACAATTTCTTTATTTCTTTATTCATAAATTAAAGTGACTTAATTTTTCTTAAGAATCAAGGCTGAGTTTGTTTTCAAAGGGAGCAGGGAGCAGATCGCCTTTTAAAGATTGCTACTTAAATCTTGTCGTCGGAAAATTATCATATCCTTGCCGACCACTGGACTACGAGCGATTATATTTCCTTTGGGATCGATCGCCTCTAAGCGACTGAAATCGAGTTCTTTGGATCTTTCTAGCATTTGAGCTGCTAATTTGTCTTGCTCGGAAGACGGGAGATCGTACCAATCATCGCCAAGCGTGACTACCAAATTGCTACCCCCAAAATTGGGTTGAATAGACTGTACTAGTCCATCCGCAACGCGATCGCTAATTTCTTCAACTTGTTTTTGAATTGTGGCGACTAAAATCTCTTCCGGTGTCAGTTGTGCGATTAGGGTAGGTGCTGACTCAGGAGGTGTGTCACCCTTTACTGGCTGGGGTGCAGTTAACTCACTAGGAATAGCTATTTTTGGTTCCACTTCCACTGTGGAAGAGGGTTCATTTGTAAGGGAAGGAGTTTTAACTGTTGGTGATTCCGGTGTGGAAGAAGGCGTTGTCGCGATTGGTATTTCTCGTTCAGAATCAAGAGTTGTTGTTGCTGCTGGGACTTCTGGTGCGGGAGCAGGAGTTGTTGTTACTGCTGGTGGTTCTGGCAGAGGAGAAGGAGCTACTGCAATCTCTGTAGGTTTACCTGAAAATAGATTTGAGGTTGTCAGCACCAAAATGACTGCAATTCCTGCCATAATTCCGGTCAAAGCAGAGTTAGACAGCTTACCTGAAAGATTTGCTGGTAACACAGAGCGAATTTTTCCCAAAACTGAATCCCAGCCGTCTTGTAGAGATTCCCACCAACTTGCTTCAGTCGTGGTTGTGGGTTCTGCTTCTAGTTGCGCGATCGCTCCTTCTATAATTGCGATCGTGCCACGCAGCAGTTTAATTGTTTGTGTTTTTACCGCTGTCTGAAAGGAATTTGCTTTTGGCTTACGTTCAGGGGAAGGTAACTTTTGGGAATTAGACGGTTCCTGTGACATAAATTTCTTCCTCCCAAGCAGCGAAACAATCGAAGATGAGTTAAATTCTTAGCGGGTGCTGCACCTAGCTTATCAGTTATCAGTTATCAGTTATCAGTGTCTAGTGGCTAGTGGCTGGATAAAGATTCTAGCCACTAGCCACTAGCTACCAGCCACTCACCAATTACCCATTACCACATAACTTATGAGTTTCAAACGCCGTCAATTTCTATTCCTGAGTACATTGAGCTTTTTTGGTGTGGCGCTGTGGAACAAAATCCACGGACGTGAATCTCCGACACAGGAGAAATCGGCAATTGCTTCTGGTGCTGACGATTTAAAACCTAAGCCATCTACAAAACCTTTGTTGCGATTTATCTCGGTGGCAGATACGGGAACGGGCGATCGCGGACAATATGCTGTAGCTGAGGCAATGACTGCCTATCACCGTCAAAACAAGTTTAATGTAGCAATTTTGGCGGGAGATAATATTTACAACAATGGCGAGATCGAAAAAATTCAAGCTGTATTCGAGCGTCCCTATCAACCCCTACTCAAACAAGGGGTAAAATTCTACGCTTGTCTTGGCAATCACGACATTCGCACTGCTAACGGCGATCCTCAAGTGCGCTATCCTGGCTTTAATATGCAAGGGCGATTCTACACTTTTCGCCGCGATCCGGTACAGTTTTTCGCTCTCGATACTAATAGTAATGCCGATTGGGATACTCAACTGGCTTGGTTAGAAAAAGAACTCAGTCGCAGCGATGCTCCTTGGAAAATTGTCTTTGGACATCATCCAGTTTATTCTTCCGGTCATTACGGCAATAGTCAATCTTTTATTAAACAATTTACGCCACTATTTCAGAAGTATGGCGTGCAACTCTATATTAACGGACACGATCATAACTACGAGCGATCGCGCCCGATTAATGGTACGACATATATGATTACTGGTGCTGGTGGAGGAACTCGTCCTGTAAATCGTTCCGAGTGGACGGCGCTTTCTGCCAGTAAACTGAGTTTTGCCACTTATGAAGTGTATGCCGACAGAATAGAGATAAGTGCGATCGGTACAGATAACCGAGTTTTCGACAAAGGTAGTATTAAATTGCGATCGGCTTAGTTAAAGCTGTCGAATATGCTCGATCGCCACAACGAGCGCCTCAAGCATAACTTCAAAACTAGCATCTGTCGATCGCTCTAGAGTTAGCATTTTCCCTTGTTCTAAGGCAATAAAACCATTAACTGCGGCATTAACCATTCGCATTGCATCTACGAGCCGATCGTTTGTGAATTCATAAGGATCTAGTATTCTGCGAAAGAATTTTAGAGTTTCCTGAATAATTGCAGCCGCATCAGGATCGGACGGTTGCAACTGAAATTGCATCATCACTTTATAACGAGCTGGGTGCGATCGCGCATAGTCACGGGTTGCTCGTCCCCCAGCTTTCAGTAACTCCTTGGAATCACTCAGTCCTGTACTTCTTGGCTGACAAAACGCAAAAAAATCTTGCCAAAGTGCTAGTGCTACTGCTCGTTTGAGGGCTGGATTGCCATCTAAGTGCTTGTAGATAGCTGGCGGTTTAATCCCTAATTCCCTCGCCACTCGATTTACACCTAGAGCTGATTCTCCCTCGCGATCGAGGCAAGCGATCGCAGCATTAATCACATCTTGTTGCGTTAGAGAATTTTCTTTTGTCGGACGACCCATAGAAATATTTAATTAGTTAATACAATTAACTAAAAGTTAATATAATTAATTTTATCTACTTGTACTGTCAAAGGAATGAAATATGCAGACTGTAGGGGCGCACAGCTGTGCGCCCCTATGAATGCCATGCACGTAACTAAAATTCAATCTCCTACAAACATATGAACGATCTTGTCTTTACTCCTGCCTACCAGCTAGCTCAGATGATTCGCGATCGCACTGTCTCGGCTGTGGAAGTCTTAGATGCATATTTAGCTCGAATCGTCAAGTACAATCCTCAACTCAATGCTATTTGCAAGCTGGATGCAGAACGCGCCCGCGAACGCGCTGAAGAAGCAGATGAAGCCCTAGCGCGAGGAGAAAATTGGGGCATTCTCCACGGTGTCCCCGTCACGATTAAAGATGCGTTTGAAACAGCCGGACTCCTGACTACTGCTGGATACAAACCTCTAAAAGATTACATTCCCAAAACAGATGCAACGGTAGTGGCGCGATTGCGTGCAGCTGGGGCGATCGTCATGGCTAAAACAAATCCAGCTAAACTGGCAGGTAATTTCCAGAGTACAAACGATCTGTTTGCACGGGTTAATAATCCTTGGAACTTAAATTATACGCCTGGTGGCAGTTCTGGAGGCAGTGCGGCAGCAATCGCGGCGGGACTTTCACCGCTAGATATTGGTAGCGACATTGCAGGCTCAATTCGACAACCTGCTCATTTCTGCGGCGTGTATGGACTTAAGCCTACAGATCGGCGAGTATCTACAGCGGGTCACATTCCCGAAGTTCCAGGCATGTCTCGTTGTATTCGGCAAATGTTGGTAGCAGGTCCGATCGCTCGTTCCATTGAAGATTTACAATTATGCTTTTCGCTCATTGCGGGAGCCGATCCGCGCCAACCAGAAGTTCCACCCGTTCCTCTAGATAGTCCCAGCTGCAAGAGCCTACAACATGTAAAAATTGCTTGGACAGACGAAGTCAATCCGTATCCGGTGGCTCAATCGATTAAATCTGCAATGCAAGCAGTTGCCCACAAGTTATCAAATGCCGGAACGCAAATTGACCAATGGATACCAAAATTTGATTTTATCTCAGCTTGGCAAGTCTACCTGACAATTTCTGCTTACACTTCACCCATTTCGCAACCATTTGACTTTGATTATGTCCGTGACTCGCTGACTTTGATGTTAGGCGAAGCAACTCAAGGCGACCGCGCATTACGTAAAATAAGTAACGTGCCTAAAATTGGATTTTCAACCGCATTGAATCCCAACATGAAAGGCTATTTTGCCGCATTAACTCAACGCGATCGCTTTATCGCTCAAATGGATGCAGAACTCGAACCGTGGGATGCGTGGCTTTGTCCTGTAGCGATGACACCTGCATTTAAGCATTGTCCAACAGGTACGGCAATTGAAATTGATGGTAGAAAAGTACCTTATCTGATGGCTTCGGGTGCTTATACAATTCCCTTTGCTTTTACAGGTCATCCAGTTGTGGTAATTCCAGTTGGCTCTACACCGGATGGATTGCCAATTGGAATGCAAATTGTGGGTCAGCGTTGGCGAGAAATAGAATTATTAGCGATCGCTCGGGAAATCGATCGAGTTGTGGGTAACTTTCAACATCCGCGCAACGATTGGGTAAATAAAGCCCACCCTACTTGATTAGCTTACGAATTTTGGGGATGGGCGTTGCCTGCCCTAAGTTATGTCAAAGCAACAACTGGTTGCTGCCAGCGCCCTACTGCTCTGCCAATAACGCTGAGTTCCTGCATTAAGCGATCGAATCTTTGTGGTGTGAGGGATTGGGGTCCATCAGATAGGGCTTTAGCAGGGTTTGGATGGACTTCTATCATCAGCGAATCTGCACCCGCCGCGATCGCCGCCATTGCCATTGATGGTACGTATTCTGCCCTTCCCGTGCCGTGGCTGGGATCGATCGCAATTGGTAGGTGAGTCAGCGATCGCAACACGGGAATCACCGATAAATCTAGGGTATTTCGCGCATACTGGCGATCGAAGGTACGAATACCCCGTTCGCATAAAATCACGTTGGGATTACCCGCAGCCATGATATATTCAGCTGCCATCAACCATTCTTCAATTGTGGCTGACATCCCTCGTTTTAAGAAAACTGGTTTGGGTTGCGCTCCCACTTTTTTCAACAGCGAGAAATTTTGCATATTCCGCGCCCCCACTTGGATGACATCGGCGACTTCTACAATCTTGTCCAAATCTTCCGCGTCCATCACTTCAGTAATGATGCCCAAGCCCGTAGCTTCCCGTGCAGCAGCTAACAAGCCTAAAGCACTTTCACCATGTCCTTGGAAAGCATAAGGAGATGTCCGAGGTTTGTACGCTCCACCGCGCAACAGTTTAGCTCCTGACGCTTTGACGTACTGCGCCGTAGCCACGATCATTTCTTCATTTTCGACCGAGCAGGGACCCGCAATTGTCACCACTGGATGATTTTGACCGATGTGAACTGCTCCGTCGGGCGTTTCGATCGCTACGTCTGTAGGTTGTCCGTGACGAAACTCTAAACTCGCACGTTTGAATGGTTGTTCTACTCGCAAAACTTGTTCGATCCAAGGACTAATTTCTTGCAGTTGCAACGGATCGAGTGCGGCTGTTTCGCCGACTAATCCGATGACAACTTTATGTTTCCCCACAATCCTCTCAGGCGTTAACCCTCGACCGCACATTTCTTCACTAATGCGATCGATCTCTTCTTGTGGCGAACCAACTTTCATCACAATAATCATGCTAAATTCCTTATTCAGTTATCTGTTATCAGTTATCAGTGACCAGTTATTATCAACTACTCACGACTCGCTGCTTGCTAAATAAACACTCAGTTGAAATTTTTATATAACGAAGGGATGAAAAGTTAAGGATTGTGCGATCGCCATGCAAAAGCCCTGTTCGTCTCCTTTTCACCCACTCGCCTCGTTCAAGTTAGGTTAAGTATTAAAAGTTGGTGGCTGACGTTTTAGTTAAACATTCTTTTGCCGATTTGCCCGCCAAGCTTCTACCATACGCCCCCAGTTAGTCTGGAACTCTTGTCCGCCCCAGATGCCTCCGATTCTATCTTCATCCCAAGAAGCAGAGAGAATACCGTAGGTAATTCCTAACACGCCTAAGCCAAAACATCCCATGCTTACCATCAACACGGCTATGGGAGGCAATCTCAACCAGCCGTTGCTCACAACTATGTAGCTGACAAAAAAGGTAGATACCCCCAAAAATGTTGGTATCCCAGCAAACGCCGCCATCCGCCGTGCCATCCGACTGCTAACAACTTTAGGAATAGCGATTTCTTCCTTTTCCCGCTTCGTTAACTTGCGGTTCGGTTGTGCTTTGGTTTCTTGAGTCGCAGAGGCTTGTGCTTTGGGAGGTTTTTGGCGCTTCCTAGCAGGTTCAAACGGGAGGCGATCGCTTTGCTTTTGCGGTTCTTCAGCTGCCATAGTTTCCAACCCTTTCTAACCTCGGATACCGAGACGAGCTAATAAATTCTGATATTTTTGTTTGTCTTCACTTTGCAAGAAGCTTAACAGCCGCTTGCGCTGTCCGATTAATTTTAACAAACCCCGTCGCGAAGAGTGGTCTTTCTGATTGCTGCGTAGATGCTCGCTGAGACGGCTAATCCGCTCTGTTAGCATTGCTATTTGCACTTCAGTCGATCCCGTATCGGTATCGTGAACTTGATATTCGGAAATAAGCTCTTGCTTGCGCTGTTGTGTCAGTGCCATGATTTACTCTTTAGTCATAAAATGCCGCGATTTTTCATTGTACCACAGGCTTTTACAGTGACCAGTGACCAGTTATCAGTGACCAGTTATCAGTGACCAGTTATCTCTTGTAAGAAAGCAAGAGTGCCTCTGACCGGAAAGACGCGCCCGCAAGCCCCTAGTCTTCTAGCTATGGGGATAAGGGCGCAGGCGATTTTAATCGCCGTCAAACTTCTTTCTGAAACTGAATATACTGCTTAATTACTTCTAAAGGCGCTCCACCAACAGTAGAGATAAAGTACGAGTTACTCCAAAGAGTAGGAAGTCTGCTTTTCAAGTGTGGAAACTCTTGTCTTAAATAACGAGACGATGCGCCCTTAAAACGTTTAATCGCTTTGTGTACCCCGAACTGCGGGTCTACCTCGACTAGCAAGTGTACGTGGTCGGGCATAATCTCCATCTCTAAAATATCTACTTGAATTTCTTGGGCTATCTGTTGCAAGATTTCTTTGAGTCGAATATCCACACCCGACTTGAGTACTGAGCGTCTGTATTTGGGACACCAGACGATGTGGTACTTACAGGAGTAGACAACGTTTTTGTTGGATTTGAATTGATGTTTCAATTTTTATTTGTGTTATTTAAGTCATAGCTGTATACTAACTTTAGCTTAAGTGTATAGTAACTATGTTAGTCGGATATATCTACAAGCTCAACCCGTCTCCCAGTCAATCGGCTGTGATGGAGAAGCACGTAGAGATGTTAAGACTGCAATACAACTTTCGGATTCGTGAAAGAGCCCAAGCGTATGAGCAAGCCAAAAGTCCGGTGCTAGGCAATTACTGCGATCTAGCAACTTCATCTGAGTGCTGTCCTCTAACTTGCTCTGTCTCGAAAAATGCACTATACGGCTCTCCTTGGACAGCATCGGGCAAGAAGCGAAGCGCGTTGGCACAACAAGATGCCGATTTACCCAACCTTAAGCGAGAGCGCCCCTGGTACGGGCAGATTCAGCACCACGTTCTCCAGCAAATGCTGCGGCGGGTAGACGATGCCTTTCAACGGTTCTTTCGAGGAGAGGCGGGCTACCCCAAACCCAAGCGACGAAGTAAATTTCGCTCGTTTAGCTATCCTCCTGGAGACGTGCGCTTTCAAGGTAATCGCGTTCGTCTGCCTGGGATTGGTTGGTGTCGGTTTTTCCAGTCCCGCCCGTTTCCAGACGGCTTTACCGTCAAGACTGTAACAGTCCGCTCTAAGGCTGATGGCTGGTATATTAGCGTTCGATTGCAGGATAATTCTGTCCCAACCACCCCAACACCACTAGCTGTAAAAAGTGCAATTGGTGTGGATGTTGGTATAGCCAAACTAGCTTCTATCGACACGGGCGAAATTATTCCCAACCCAGGCTTCCTGAAATCTAGCTCAAGGCGACGGCGAATATTACATAGACGCGCATCTCGCAAGAGAAAAGGGTCTAAGAACCGTCGTAAAGCATATAAAAAACTAGCTTGTCTTGAACAAAAAATAGAGCGGCGACGCACGGATTATCAGTGGAAAGTAGCACACAAACTAACCCGTACCACCGATCTCATCATCTTCGAGGATCTCAATATCAAGCGAATGATGGCACGCTGCAAGCCCAAGGTAGATCCCGAAACCGGACGCTACCTACATAACGGTCAGGCTGCGAAGCGAGGTTTGAATCGAGTTATCGGAGATGCGGCTTGGGGTGAGTTGAAACAAAAAACAATTGTCGTGGCTGCGAAGTCAGGTGTTTTGATTCATTCGATTCATCCCAGGCACACCAGTCAGGAATGTAGTTGCTGCGGCTACAAAAGCCCCACAAACCGCGACCAAGAGAAGTTTTTGTGCGAGTCTTGCGGTCATATAGCCGATGCAGATATTGATGCCGCTGTCGTAATCCGGCAACGCGGATTGAAAGAACTTGGCATATCGCTGCCACTACTGGGAGTCCCCCAGAAAGTTACGCCTGAGAAGCCTGTTGCAAGACAGGGGAAATCAGCGACGTTGGTTGCTGAGTCCAGGAACCCTCAAAAATACGAGCAATTGTCTATTTTTGAGTGGAGGAAGAGTGGGTAACTACCCTTCGGAATCCCCCGAATTCTATTCGTGGGGAGCCGTCAACATTATCTAATGACTATTATCAGTGGTGTATTTTGGTGTTAGCAGAATTCTTGCCTTGGCGGAATCAACTGCAATTTGTGCTTTCAGTTCATCCAGGGAAGCAAACTTTTTTTCCGGTCGGATAAATTCTTCTAATTGAACGGCGATCGCTTTACCATAAAGATCGCCCGACCAATCAAACAAATGTACTTCTACCGTTAGCCCAATTCCGTTAACAGTAGGACGATAGCCAAGATTCATCACTCCAACAGCAATTCCGAATTCGGAATTCGGAATTCGGAATTCGGAATTAATTTTCAATTTTGAATTTTGAGTTGCTCCCTCAGCTTCCTCAGCACTCCCATATCCCCCTTGTCTCTGTCTTCCTTGCCCATCAACTCTCTCGTCTTCTATCAGCACTCTGACGGCATAAACACCAAGGCGGGGTAAAAACTTATTTTCGGGTAACTGAATATTAGCTGTGGGAAAGCCAATGGTTCTTCCTAATTGCTGTCCTTTGACGACCTTACCTTGAAGAGTATAAGGACGAGCTAATAACAACTCGGCGCGTTTGACATTGCCTTCAGTTAATGCTTGTCGAATCGCAGAACTGCTAATCCTCTCGCCTTCACAATTGTAGTTTGGCAAAATCGCCACGGGAATACCAAATCGAGCCGCGATCGCCTGTAAATCTGTTGCCGTACCGCTCCGCTGCTTGCCAAAGCGAAAATCTTGTCCGATGCTAATTGTTTTCGCTTGCAGTTGTTGTACTAATATTTGCTCGACAAAATCTTCAGGACTCAAAGCTGCTAACTCTCGATTAAAAGGTAGCAATACCAACTGCTCGATCCCCCAACTGGATAACTGCTTGACTTTCTCTGGTAGTGGTGTCAGCAGTTGGCGAGACTGTCCGCTAAAAAACTCCTGCGGGTGAGGATTAAACGTCACTACTGTTGAGTGGTGAGTGAAATTGTTTACTTCTCCCTGCTCCCTGCTCCCTGCTCCCTGCTCCCTACCAAAACTTACGACAGGCTGAATTACTTGCTGATGCCCGCGATGCAAGCCGTCAAAATTTCCCAGGGCAACAGCAGTTGGAGTTAGAGCGTTAGTAGTAGATTCAGTTATCCACACGCTTTACATTTTGACACAAACTACACTTTGGCACAAACTATTTGCCTGGTGTGAATTATTCTTGTGTTCTTGGTCGATCGAGCGCGATCGCTACCCAGGAGGAAAATTTATTTGCCGCTGACTTAATTGTTGTAAACCTGACGCACAAGTCAGGTTATATTGCAACGGCGTGACGGTGATGTAATTTTGGCGAATCGCATCCACGTCGGTAGGAATGTGTTGAGGCAAATGCAGATCCGGTTCTGGTTCCACTTCTTCTAATAGTTCCCCTGCCAACCAGTAATAAGTTTTGCCGCGGGGATCGACTCGTTTTTCAAAGACATCTACATATCGTCGTATGCCCTGACGAGTGAACGTGACTCCAGTAATGTCTGCTTGCGGCACGGGAGGAACGTTAACGTTGAGTAACATCAGTTGTGATAGCGGCTCCCGTTCCAACTGGGCAACCAAAGACCGAGCAAAGTTAGCTGCGACTTGAAAATCTTGATGGATAAAACTAGTCAGGCTAAAAGCAATACTAGGAATGCGCTCGATGATCCCTTCCATTGCGGCGGAAACCGTACCGGAATACAAAATATCAGTCCCTAGATTCGCCCCTTGATTGATGCCAGACAGAACCAAATCGGGGGGGGTGTCGAGTAAAGCCCACAAAGCCAACTTCACACAGTCAGAAGGAGTGCCAGAACACGCCCAGGCTTTAATTTTGGGATGAAAAATCGATTCAATCAGTTCGGCGCGGATCGGCTGATGCAGGGTCAAACCGTGTCCAGTTGCCGATCGCTCGCGATCGGGGCAGACGACAAATACATCGTGTCCCGCCTCAGCTAAAGTATTGGCAAGGGTGCGGACACCAAGAGCGTAAATACCATCATCATTGCTGATCAGTAGTTTCATTGGGAGGGTAGGGAGTGGCTAGTGGCTGGTGGCTAGTGGCTAGGATTTTTGCATATTCACTAACCACTGATAACTGATAACTGATAACTGTTTTACACTGATAGGATAGACGCAGTTAGACATTTTATTATTGTTAGCAGCTAAAAGAGCATGACCGACCAGCCTAGTAACTTAGTAACGCAACTAGAAACGCTACGACAGGAAGCACAAACTGCGATCGCTGATGCCGATTGCCTGGAGCGATTGGAAGAACTTAGAGTAGCGTACTTGGGCAAAAAAGGTCAGTTGTCTGCAATTATGCGGCAAATGGGTCAGCTCTCAGCTGAAGAACGCCCGCAATTTGGCGCGATCGCCAACACCGTTAAAGAAGCGGTACAAGCAGGTTTAGACGATCGACGTACTAAGCTTCAAGCAGAGCGACTCCAGGCGAAATTAGAATCTGAAACTATAGATGTGACTATGCCCGGGGTTTTTCGTCCCCTCGGTCACGCCCATCCCCTCAACAGTACTACTGACAGGATTATTGATATTTTTGTCGGTCTGGGTTACACCGTAGCAACGGGACCGGAAATCGAAACGGATTATTACAACTTCGAGGCACTCAATTTCTTACCCGACCATCCAGCACGGGATATGCAGGATACGCTATATCTCCCTGATGGCAATTTGCTGCGGACTCATACATCAAACGGGCAAATTCATTATATGGAAGACAACGAGCCGCCCGTGCGAATTGTAGTTCCAGGTCGCTGCTATCGGCGAGATACTGTAGATGCTACCCATGCCGCAGTTTTCCATCAGATAGAATTTTTCGCGGTAGATGAGGGTATTACTTTCACCGACCTCAAAGGTACGATCCAAATATTTTTACAAGAAATGTTTGGTGAGGTGCCGATCCGCTTCCGTGCTAGTTATTTCCCTTTCACCGAACCTTCAGCTGAAGTAGACGTGCAGTGGAAAGGGCGCTGGTTGGAAGTTATGGGTTGCGGCGCGATCGATCCGAACGTGTTGAAAGCTGTAGGCTACGACCCAGAAGTCTACACGGGTTTTGCCGCTGGTATGGGTGTGGAACGGTTGGCAATGGTACTCCACCAAATCGATGATATTCGTCGCTTTTACAGTAGCGATCTGCGGTTTTTGCGACAGTTTTAAATGAATGTCATTGGTCATCGGTCTTCGGTCATTTGTGACTCAGCGAATGACGAGTAGCTAGTGACGAATGACACACTCTGTTTCCAAAACTGTAACCGTAGTAGGAAGACTTATCAGAGGTGTCATACTTAGAATTTAAGTTGAGCAACAACACAAAACAGTTGCTGACTGTTTATAAGGGACGAAAAATTTCGCACGCAAAATACTTATGATAGTTATCGAGAATACAGTGAAGGACGGACAATTCAACCGCGAACGAGCAAGTTTTTGGCAGAGGCGATATGCTGTTCGTTTAGGTAGGCTTTACGTACAACTAGCAGCTAACAACGTCTTCTTGAAGTTATTTGAAGGTTCGGATAGAGATCGCCTCAACTGTTCGGCTTCCTAACTCGTTTCGGTACTATGCTATTTTTGTAGGCAGAGCCTTACAAAGTTTTCTTTTGGAGACGAAATGATGCGCCCAGTCTCATTTATAACTCTAGCTCTCCTCATCATTAGCGTGCTTTCTACTACAGCACGGGCAGAGAATCGGCAAATAATTACCCAGCTAGAATTGCGCGATCGCACCGTCAAAATTATTTCTGGTTCCCATGGATTAAACTACTCCGTTTTTTCCCAAGATGGCACGGTGTTAGATGCAAATTTGAATGAAACCCAATTGGCAGAAAAGCATCCCGAACTGTACGAAAAAGTTCGTCCTGCTGTTGCTAAAGATGCTAGTAATTCTGAGGCAATGCTGTGGATGGGCGAGTTTCCAGATACCTCTAAATAAGTAGAAAAGAGAATTCTGTATCTGGCACAACTCAACAGACTTATCAAAGACAAACTATTGATAATCTCTTCATAATCTATTGCTGCTAGTCTGAGACATTAATCGGCTAGCAGTATTCATATGGAGGATAAGTTTGCATGGCATCACCTTTTTACCTCACGATCGAAGGTAAATTTGTCATAGCAGACAAAGAACCAGATGGAGATTCTGTACGCTTTATTGCTGACGATCTAGATTTATATCAAGAACTCCAGCGCAATTACCGAATTAAACCTTCTCGCGATCGCAGCGTTCAATTGCGATTTGAAGGTATAGATGCTCCAGAAGTACATTATGGCAGATATGCCCAACCTCTAGGGGACGAAACTCGCGATTTTCTCCTAAAAAAGATGGGTTTTGCCAAAATCAAATTTCAAGGCGATCGCGTCCAATCTGCCGATCCCGATACGATTTCTGGAGTTATTTTAACTCAGGCTGCTGATGTCAACGGACGACCTATCTCTTATGCACTAATCGGCAAGAATGCCACACAGCTAGAGAATGGAAACTGGACGCAAGTTGAACCAGAACTTTTGCGCCAAACTCTTAACTTTCTAATGATGGCTGAGGGCAAAGCTTATTATACTGTTTATACTTCTACACCGCGATCGCATCGTCAAGTTCTGCGGGAAGCAGCTTTAGCAGCGCGGGAAAAAGATTTAGGAGTATGGGCAGCAGATAGTACTAGTATTTTCAGATTAGTAGACTTCGATTCTATTACTCCTCCCAACGGCCAATTGATTTTACCAAAGCTATTTCGACGCTGCACTGATTATCTTAAAGCTGTCGCTGACGGTTATAGCGGTAATCTTGCCGATTGGCTAGAAGGTGTTTCTCTCCAGCGATCGCGCAATGAAAATGATGCCGTCATTATTCGCGATCGGACTCAAGTTTCTCTTAGTAGCCTAATCGAACAATATAACAGTCAGATCGCGTTTCAAGAAGATTTATTAGATATTACTTTTGTAGAAAAAACGTGAGAAGTGAGGAGTGAGTGGAAGAGATCGTACTAGCATTCTTCTAACTCCTTAATTTTGACTTTTAACTTTTGACTTTTAACTTTATTTATCTAATGCGTCATTGCTATTTCTATCCACTTAGGATAAGCATAAGAGTTTTGGACTTTTAACTGCGATCCAATGTAAGTTGTATTTATCAATTCAAATATACTTTGTAGTTTATCCATTTTCTGTAGCTCTGTACCAAAGGTTTCTAAAGCCAGACTCCACCAGGCATTATTTTGGATAGTTAACTGAGTGAGTTCTAAGGCACAACCGTCATACAAACGTTGCGATCGCACTTTACCGATTCTCACCCAAGATTTTTGGCTCAATACATGCTTTGGTTGAAAACTTTCAGTGGTTGGATCTTCACACAACCATTTGCCCCATTTTTCTAACTTACCCTCTACCCGTTCAAACCGCAAAATCTCTAATTCTGCTTGTCGCCACTTAATTTCCAAACGTCCCTGTCGCAATTTTATTCCCATATATTCGCATTCAGGAACGTAGAGATACACGTCTTCCCTTGCTTCTGGTGCTTGCAATTGTCCGCCTAATTTATCATGCTCAAACCAAGAGGAAACCTCTGAAGGTAACTCTCCTGAAATAAACCAGCGCAGTTCCAAACTGTTTAGCATATGTCATCTATTTGGGAACTGTATAACCTGCTGCTTGTGCTGCTGATATGTTAGGAAAACATCTTAACGGCTCGACCTTATTGTATACGGGAGATTGGGGAGTGAGAGCAATTTTTCCTAATCTTTTGCTATCAATACCTTTGATTGGATTACCATCAGCACAACTTGTTTGTTGTGTTGTATCCTTTCGAGCTGATGGAGTAGATGTAGGTGCAGTATTCGTATTATTTGGTGAGCTTTGGGTATTATTCGTTAACTCACCAGATTGGCGACTACAGCCAGAAAGAATTGCAGCTGCAATAAGGATCGAGGTAGCAGCTGCTCTGCGAAAAGAAATTAAAAGTTTCATCAGCCTCAGCTTTTGTAGTGCAGACGACACTATTGAAAATGCAACAGTTTATGCTGAAGTTGGTTGGTTAGTTTTGTCTAAACTCGAACGTCCGCTTAACGAAAGCATTACCCGCGAAATTCCTGTAAACAAAATGCTAGCACCAACTAAAGTACCAATTATCCACGGTGCATTGAAGGGATACTGAAACCAAATCATCCCACCTAAGATTAAGGTGATAATACCGTCACCGAGTACCCAAGTCCAATTCTGTTGCGGACGCAAACGGAAAGCCAGAATTGTTTCAAAAACACCTTCCGCAAGCAGAAAACTACCCAGCAGCAAAGTCAGCGTTAATACACCTGTTAAGGGATAAACAAACAGCATGATGCCTGTAGCAATGTACAGAATGCTCAATACGAGCTTCCAAGCAAAACCCCCATCGTTGCGAGTTTGAAACGCATAAAATAGCTTAGCAGCTCCAGAGCTAATTAAAATCAGTGCTACCCAAGTCTCAAAAAATATGGTTGAGACAGCAGGTAAAGCGATCGCAATAACTCCGAAAATAGTGAGTAGTATGCCGACGAGCAGAGAGCGATCGATACCTTTGCTACTGTTAGAAGAAATATCTGTTGTCATCTCAATTTTTCCGTACTGGAAACAATATCATCACGCTAGATAATTTCTTCAGTGCTTGGGTAGGATCTTAGGGTAGAGTTATCAGTTATCAGTTATCAGTTGACAGTTATCAGTTGTCAGGGAGCAGGGAGCAGTTATCAGTGACTCCTGACCAGTTATCAGTGACCAGTGACTCCTGACCAGTTAACAATCCACTTACACCCCACACCCCACACCCTATCTACTACTAGCCACCAGCCACTAGCCACTCCCGACTTACGACTTCTTCTCTTACCACGACTCACTATTGACTAAAATCCCATTTCCTGTAAGTTTTGGGACAATTGCCTTGCCACAGCAGGATTGCTCGATTCGTAAAGTGCGATCGCCTGTTGAAATGCTGCTAAACTTTCTCTAACTCGCCCTAGTTTCAGCAATACGACTCCCAAATTCTGATAAGCTTGGGCATATTCGGGATTGAGTTGAATTGCGCGTTCGTAAGCTGCGATCGCTTCTACAAATTGTCCCATTGCCTTTAAAGTAATACCTAAATTGTAGTAACCTAAAGCAAAATTAGGGTCGATTTGTAAGATTTTCAAATAATTAGACTTAGCTTGCTGTAAATTTCCTATTTTTTGCCATAAATTCCCTAAATTATTATAAGCACCAATTTTTAAAAAAGAGGATACATTTAACTGAGCTGCTGTTTGATACGATGTAATTGCTTGCGTTATTTGGCGATTGTAACTATAAGCAAGTCCTAAATGATAGTGTAGTTCGTACAAAATTTCCTCATTGTTTGCCGCAGATTCCAATCCTCGTTCTAATAATTCAATTCCTGGCACAACTTTGCCTGTTTGTACGTACAAAGCACCCAACTTACTACAAACATAAGGATCGTCAGGATGACTAGCCAAAAAGCCTGACATGATCTTCTCAGCTTGGACAAACTTATCTTTTTGTGCAATTTGCTGTTGTTGATATCCATAGTGCAAGATAGCAACCTTATCTAAGTTAGCAATTTGCCAGTGGGGTTCGCGACGAAGAATTTCCGTAACGCTATCATCAATCATGGCGTGATAGGGACGCGCAAAATAGATATCTTGATGGCGACGAAACAAACGCGAGACTAAAGAATAGGGTGATTGTACCGCACCAACTTCTTGCCGTAGTAAATTAACTACTAGGAAGCGATCGCCCTTCATTACCTGTTGTAAATCCGGTATAATTTCAGGTACTAAAATCTCATCTGCATCGAGTACTAAAACCCAATCACCAGTCACGTACTTAAGTGCCTCATTTCGCGCTGCACTAAAATCATTACACCAGTTAAAATGATATATTTTTGCCCCAGATTGCCGAGCTACTTCCACCGTGCGATCGCTAGATCCAGTATCTAAAACAACTATTTCCTCTACAACATCTTTAACACTATTGAGACACCGAGGTAGCGCTATTTCTTCATTTTTGACAATAATACAAAGGCTAGTAGTCATTTGTCATTTGTCATTTTTATTTATTGCATTTATCTACAGTCGCAATTTTCTTAAAAAGAGATTGCCTAAAAATTAAGTGCGATCGCCATAAGTAATAAATGGTAATAAAAATCCGTTCAAATTGAAATTGAACGGAATTACAAGATTATCCTATCAGTTGTTGCTCGTTTGACTCAAAAGAAAAGAGCAACTAGAAGCCATCCGTTTAATGCTTTCCCATTTTGACTTTTAACTTTTAACTTTTGACTTCCTACAAGTCAGGAGGTAGCATCACTTTATCAATCGCGTGGATGACACCATTACTCGCTTTAATATCGGGTTGGACTACACTAGCATCGTTCACAGACACACCCTTGCTAGGATCGGCTTGTACGTTCACAGCACCGCCTTCTACTGTCTTAACTTCCCCAGATTTTAAGTCGCTAGATGTGACATTACCTGGTACTACGTGGTAGGTCAAGATTTTGACCAGAATATCTTTATTTTCAGGTTTCAACAACTCTTGCAAGGCATCTTGAGGTAATTGAGCAAAAGCTGCATCTGTCGGCGCAAACACAGTGAATGGTCCCTGTCCAGAAAGAGTTTCTGTCAAACCTGCCGCCTTGAGAGCAGCTGTCAAGGTTTTGAAGGAGTCATTAGCGGCGGCTAGAGCCACTACGTTCTCCGTTGAAGGCTCAGTTGCTCCTGGTGCAGGAGTCACAGGACTAGGCGCTGTTTCTGGTGGCTGAGTTTCCGATGGTGGTGTAGTCGGTGTTGTGGGTGGCGTACCAGTACGACGGTTGTAAGGGGGTTCGTTGAAAATACTAGGTCTGGGATTAGTTGCTCCTCCACTTGGCTGTTGCGCTTCCACAGGAAGTCCGATGAGGATACTGGCTCCTACAACCCCTATCAGGCTCGCTAGTCGCTTGAGCATCCTATTGCACATTAAGCTATTGTGACTAATATTGTGACTTGGAATTTTTTTCACTGTTGCGTTCCTCTATTGCTCCAAGAATTGTTAGACTATCGTTTCTTTGTCGTGTTCCGAGAATCTTAAGTTTTATAACATTCTCCGATCTTTTTGACAAACTGCACAAACAGTCTCTTCACGAAAGGCTATAGGTAAGGAGGGAGTTCTCAGGATAGCTCGTTCTAGAGACTTCGCTATTAACCGACATTTTGAGTCAGCTCGCTAGTTTAACCCTAATAAAAAGTGGAAAAAAGATATTCGAGCTGGCATTGCGTTCGTTCAATTGCGTTCATTCATGAGTGACACTTATATAAAGCTAGATTGACTCGATTTATGACATAAAAAACATCGATCTCATCTGTTTGCTACTCGCGATCGCTACCCGTTTCTAGTTGAAAATAGTTGGAATACATAGGACTATCTCAAAAGGCATACTATTATCCCCAAGGAAGAATTTCAAAATATTAAAATCTAATGTGTTTCGTTTCATTTTTCTTGACTACACTTGACAGATTGCATTTAAATTTCTTAAAAGTAGAGATATTAGCAGACTCAAAAGTTTATATAGATTAATCGTTGCGTTCATATTTCTTTAGGTTATTACCTGAGGTAGAGGGAATTACAAGTTTGAAAGTGATAGATTGCACTTGAATAAATGATGGATGATTAGAAACAGGAGTTAATGATATGTGGAACATCATTGCTTGGATTGTTTTAGGACTAATAGCGGGAGCGATCGCTAAAGCCATCTATCCTGGCCATCAAGGCGGTGGTATCCTAGCAACAATTATTCTCGGAATTTTAGGTGCATTAGTAGGAGGCTGGCTAGGTTCTGTCATCTTCCCAGGTAGCGCGGGCGCTGCGGCGGCTGGAGTCGGCGCACTAACCATACCTAGCATTATTTTTGCCGTTCTCGGTGCGATTATCTTACTGTTCATCTGGGGCTTGGTAACTCGTCGAACAGCGTAAAAACTCGATAAGAAGTTGTGAGTTTTGAAATACCTATACTTTCCTTCCCCAAAATCTCTGCTGGGGAAGGATTATTTTGTTATTAAGTAGTGAGTGGTTAGTGGCTGGTGACTAGATTCATAGTTTTGCTCTAGCCACGAGTTACGAGTCACTGATAACTGACAACTGATAACTGATAACTGTCTCAAGGAGCGGGCAAATGATAGAACTGTATCAATTCGAGCTATCGCAGTACTCAGAAAAGGTGCGTTTAATTCTAGATTACAAAGGATTAGAGTACCGTAAAATTGAAATCGCACCGGGTATAGGACAGGTAGAACTATTCCGCATGTCGGGACAACGGCAAGTTCCCGTACTGAAAGATGGCAGTACGTTTGTAGCAGATTCTACCGAAATTGCTAAGTATCTCGATCGCCAATATCCAGATAGACCCCTATTCCCTAGCGATCCAGTTCAACGAGCATTATGCCTGATAATGGAAGAATGGGCAGATTCATCCATTGGGATCAAAAGTCGTCAAGCTCTATTTGGTGCGATTAGCCAAGACCAAAGCTTCCGTAAATCTCTCCTACCAGAGACGACTCCCGATATTGTCAAAAGTTTAGTCGAGTTCATCCCCAGCGAAGTGCTGAAAGTTTTAGGAATTGGCGTGGGTTCTGGTCCTGATAGCGTTAAATCTGCCACGACCGACTTGAAACAAGACCTAGAAGCACTATGTTTGTTGTTAGTAGAACGTCCCTACTTACTGGGTGACGAACCTTGCTTAGCCGATTTAGCCGTTGCAGGCTTGTCCATGCTGATTAAATTTCCTGATGGACCTTACCTCGACCTTCCGCCAGCCATAAAAGGAAAAGGTATTCCAGGATTGGCTGACAGCATTATATACGAACCATTTTTCACCTGGCGCGATCGCCTCTACGCTCAATACCGCAAATCCACCTTCAGCTACAATACTGCACCCTCAGCACCGACTTCTATCAGTATTGATTAGCTTTGTTGATGGTTTTTTGCTAGGCAAAAAACTATCAACAAATTATTTTGTAGCCACGATCGAAAATTCGACATAAGATAAGCCAAGGGAAATTGCAAATTTTGCCGTCATTAATACTATGAATTCGGCGCAACCACCCTTGGGTTCCGTTATCCAAGGTTCTCTCAGTCAAGGCTTAGAAGTCAGACTCCATCCAGATGTCTCGGTGGAAGATATGCGGGTGGGAAAATTTCTAGTTGTTGAAGGGGCGCGATCGCGTTTTTTCTGTATGCTGACAGATGTATCCCTCGGTACTTCTAGCAACAGAATTGTTGCCAATCCCCCCCATCCAGACGATGATTTTTTGCGGGAAGTGTTAGCTGGTAGCGGGACCTATGGGACGATCGAACTTGCTCCCATGCTGATGTTTACTCCCGAAGAGTATGCCGAGACAACCAACGGCATGTCTGTACAAAGCAAAAAAAACGACTCGAACGGGCAAAATGGATTGGCATCTTATCAGCCGCAAAGTAGCAGCAGTATCGAACTGATGCCAGTCAAAACAATTCCCCGCCACTTCAGCCAGGTGTACGATGCTAGCGAACGAGATTTCCGCGCTGTATTTGGTTGGGAAGATGACCCTCACCGCCGCAATTTTGCCATCGGTCAACCGTTGGATATGGATGTCCCGATTTGCATCGATTTAGACCGCTTTGTAGAGCGAAGCAACGGTGTATTCGGTAAGTCTGGAACTGGGAAATCGTTTCTCACCCGTCTGCTGTTGTGTGGCATCATTCGCAAGCAAGCAGCAGTCAACTTAATCTTCGATATGCACTCGGAATACGGTTGGGAAGCAGTGCGCGAAGGCAAGCAATTCAGCACTGTTAAAGGCTTGAGACAGCTATTCCCAGGACAGGTACAAATCTATACCCTCGACCCCGCATCCACTAGGCGGCGAGGCGTGCGGGATGCGCAGGAACTTTACCTCAGTTACGACCAAATTGAAGTTGAAGATTTAATGCTGGTGCGGGATGAGTTAAATCTGTCTGAAGCTAGCTTGGAAAATGCAATTATTTTACGTAATGAGTTTGGTAATGCTTGGATTAGTCAACTCTTAAGCATGACCAATGAAGAAATTCAGTTTTTTTGTGAAGAAAAGCGGGGTAACAAATCGTCAATTATGGCGTTACAGCGCAAGCTGAACCGTCTAGAAGACATGAAATACATGCGCCCCGTTTGTCCGCAAAATTATATTAAGCAAATTTTAGATTCCTTAACGGCTGGCAAGCATGTTGTGATTGAGTTTGGTTCGCAATCGAATATGCTGTCGTACATGCTGGCAACAAATTTGATCTCGCGCCGGATTCACCAGCATTACGTCCATCAAGCCGAGAAATTTTTGCAGACCAAAAATCCTGGCGATCGCCCCCGGCAATTAGTAATTACAATTGAAGAGGCACACCGCTTTCTCGATTCTGCCACCGTCCGCCAAACTATTTTTGGGATTATCGCCAGAGAGATGCGTAAGTACTTCGTTACGCTGTTAGTGGTTGACCAGCGCCCCTCTGGAATTGATAATGAGGTAATGTCTCAGATCGGTACGCGGATCACGGCTTTACTCAACGACGAAAAAGACATCGATGCCATCTTCACGGGGGTTTCTGGAGGGCAAAGCTTGCGATCTGTTTTGGCTAAACTTGACTCCAAGCAACAAGCTCTGATTATCGGTCACGCCGTACCCATGCCAGTTGTGGTTCGTACCCGTCCCTATGACGAGAAATTTTATACAGAAATTGGCGATGTTGCTTGGGAAGAAAAGCCTGATGATGAGGTTTTCGCCGCCGCCGAACTCGCCAAAGCCGATTTAGGTTTTTAATTGGTAGAGGCGTTGCCAGCAATGCCTTCACAAGAAATAAATCTATTCGGAATCTACACCAAAACTTCATCTGTTGCAGTTCGGATATCCGGAACCTGCGGCAGGGGGAGTGATGTCATGATATATAACATACCCAATAAAAATGCTTTTGGTCGAAGTGGATAAGCAAAACACTGCGCGAGATTGTCGGAATGGTTCTAGTGTAAGCCCCAAATAAGGCTTTACGTAAGCTGGGATCTATTCTAAGATGAGAGTAAGAGTAAACTCATACTGACTTTAAGTTATTGGCAGAGATAGGCAAACGGAGCCAAGCCCAGATAGAGACTAAGGGTTTGCTAACCACTTATCAATTCTGAACCGATCGATCTCGGCGGTAGGAGAAACTTTCTAAAATCAATCCACGTCTCTACATCTTCCGTCAGATGTTAATCCCAATTTACTCGGATAACCTCCAAGTAGGGATAACTGATTACTTCTTGCAGCCGTCCAGCCATTAAGCATTCGTTTTGTTTACGGAGTAGACAACGCACAAATGCCCACCGAAAACACCACCACAACCACCACCGAAAATAACAATACCAGATTCACGGCTGATATGGTGCGTACCTATCTGCGAGAGATTGGGCGCGTGCCATTATTGACTAGGGAACAAGAGATTGTCTACGGCAAACAGGTACAGCAAATGATGGCGCTGCTGGATGCTAAGGAAGCTTTAGTCAAGAAGCTAAGCCGCGAACCAAATATGGAAGAATGGACGGCTAAAGTCAACATGTCAGAAGCCGAACTCAACGACCTCATCCGTAAGGGACAACGGGCGAAGCAAAAGATGATTGAAGCTAACCTGCGGTTAGTTGTTGCGATCGCCAAAAAGTACCAAAAGCGTAACATGGAATTCTTGGATTTGATCCAAGAAGGAACAATGGGACTGGAACGCGGAGTCGAAAAATTCGACCCCATTCGCGGTTACAAGTTCTCCACTTACGCCTACTGGTGGATTCGTCAAGCGATTACTCGCGCCATTGCCCAGCAAGCACGGACGATTCGTTTACCCATCCACATCACCGAAAAACTTAACAAGATTAAGAAAGTGCAGCGCGAACTAGCGCAAAGCTTAGGACGCAGCCCAAATGCGGTTGAGATTGCCGAAGCACTGGAGTTGGAACCAGCCCAGATTCGGGAGTATCTTAACCTTGCCCGTCAACCAGTTTCATTGGATGTCCGCGTCGGCGACAACCAGGATACAGAGTTGCAAGACTTACTGGAAGATGACGGCATATCGCCGGAAAACTACATGGCTCAGGAATCTTTGCGTCAAGACTTGGATACCCTGCTGTCAGAGTTAACTCCACAACAGCGAGAAGTCTTGAATCTACGCTTTGGCTTGCAGGATGGCAATGAACTTTCTTTAGCTAAAGTTGGAGAAAGACTCAATCTCTCCCGCGAACGAGTTAGACAACTCGAACATCAAGCTTTAGCGCACCTGCGTCGTCGTCGCGCCAACGTGCAAGAATACATCGCCAGCTAATTTAGTGGAGGCGCGATACACTGCGCCTCTGGAAATTTTTAGCTTGCTGACTTTTGACTTTTGTACGGGCGGGGTTTGAGCAAAAATTAACGGTTTTGTGGTCGATTGATTGACTAAACCCGCCCCTATCTCCGTCTCCACATACTAGTGCTTTTGATTGTAATTTAGATTACAATCTATTTAGGTGGCGCTAGTTTAGTCAACAGTATTTATTCAATGTAAAGGTTGTACGTGCTTGTAGGATCTTTACTTTACAAACAAATATTCGCTCTATAGCAAGAACGCCTCCCAGATTCAGGAGGCATTTTTGTCGCATGAAGAAAGTAGAAACGTAAGTCAAACTCATACTGGCAAAAGTTTTGAAGTGAATTTTCTTGGTTGCTAGTTATACCTAGCAGGAGAGAAATTTCAGACCTTTGAAAGAACCAGTGACGGTCAGTAATTATCTATATTTTCTTTAATAGCTGCTGCCAATATTATATATAGAAGCCCCTCAAAGGAGGCACAGTGAAGAATTCTATTTGTTATATTTGCGATCGCTTCAATCATAAACTCGGGCAGCTAAAATTTGTCCTATCTGCTTTGGTAACATTTATAGCGCTCGATCCTACAGCAGCTACCAGTAGCGATCGCCAGCTCGATTCTCTCGCTTCAAGAGTGACATTCACTCCGGTTAAAATTGCTAAAAAAGATAGCGTCGTCAATCCAAAAGGAATGCTACCAACAGCAGACGGAATATATTTATACGGTCAATCACCCCGAACAAATCAGCTCGGACAAGAGTATATGATCTTTGAAATGCGACAGGGTAAAGTGACTGGAGCATTTTATTTACCACAGTCAGAGTTTAGCTGTTTTGAAGGTTCTCTAAAATCAGATCGACTATCTGTAACAGTTGCCGCAGATGCTAACTCTGAAGCTGATGCGGCACAAGTAGCTGCGGTAGGTAATTCACAAATAGAAGATGATTACACTCAAATATCATCTCCCTATGCAGTAGGGTTGCAAAACTATTATCAATTAGCAAATATTAGTGACAACGATCGCCGCATTCTTACTGCTTGCCAGCACAATTATCAACAATGAATTCGCTACTGAATTGAATTTATATTTAAGCCCGAATGTGTTTGAACAACTGGATTTTGCCATGCGATCGCCTAACACAAAAATAGCTGCAAAACTGCTTTTGCGCTTAGTTACTGGAATTCTTATTTTAGTTCTAGCTTGTCTGTGGTTGCTCTTAACAGCAAAACCAGCGTTGGCATAGTTTGAGTTATGCTCAATTGATATACTGAATTTCAACGCGATCGCCGACTTTCAAGCCAATTTGAGCCGTCATTCCACTGCGGAGTTCGAGAACTTTGTCAATCTCCGTATCAGTGCCGTAGGTCGGACAAGTCGTCGTTTTACATGGAGGAACGTCAGCCTCAATTGCCATGACTCGCCCTTCCCGCAGAAAAATCATATCGAGGGCAATCAGAGTATTCTTCATCCAAAATCGAGTTGGTTGCGGCGACTCAAAGACAAACAACATACCTCGATTATCTGCCAAACTCGTACGATACATTAATCCGGTTTGCTGCTGCTGTGGTGTTTTCGCAACTTCTAACTCAAACCTCTGCCCCGCGATCGTCGCATAAGCTGAAATTGGTAGGTTTTGCCCTCTCACCTCTTTTGCTGGCGCTTGAACTACGTGTGTTGGTTCTGTGGCGATTATCGGCGTACATCCTAGCAACAGAAAACTTACTACTATTCCCAGCCATTGACTCATATATCAGTTATCAGTTATCAGTTGTCAGTTATCAGTGACGAGTGACTGGTGATGCGACTAGACTGCTCCCTTGTCCCCCTTGTTCCCCTTGTCCCCCTTGTCTCCCTTGTCCCTTCCCTCACTCCTCACTAAGCTTCTCGCAACACGTATCCAACACCGCGCACGGTTTGAATTAAGCGTTTTTGTCCTTCATCTTCGAGCTTGAGACGCAAGTAGCGAATGTAAACTTCAATCACGTTAGATTCGCCCATAAAATCATAACCCCAAACATTTTCCAGAATTTGCTCGCGCGTTAAGATTTCTCTAGGATGTTCGATGAGATACTTGAGCAGTTCAAACTCTTTCATGGTTAAATCAATAGCACGTCCGTGGCGCAAGGCGCGACGAGTTGCCAGATCCAAAACTAAATCTCCAAATCTTAACTGTTCTGTACCAGCCGGATCGGGATGCAAATAGAGCCGAACGAGCCGTAAAAAATCTTCCGTGCGGTAGGGTTTGAGAAAGTAATCATCTGCTCCTGCTTCCAAACAAGCAACGCGATCGTCAACTGTATCTCGCGCCATCAAGACTAGTATTGGTACGTGCGTACCCATTCGTCTCAAACTAGTACAGACTGTCAATCCCGATTCTACCCCCAGCATTCGATCGATCGCGATTAAATCTGGTTGGCGATCGCGGCTGCGATCGATTCCCGTTGCAGCATCGTGAACTACAACTGGTTCATAGCCAGATTCCCGCAGATCCAAATTTAACTGCGCCGCCAAACTTTCATCTGGGACGATCGCTAATACACAGGGGCGGTGATCGATCATAATTTGTCATTGGTTAATAGTTGATAGTTAATAGTAGTCAACAATTGACCATCAACTATTAACCATCAAGCATTTAAGGTAATTCTACCGAAGTTGGTTTAGCAATGTGAGGCAGACCCCAACCTAATTTTTCTCGTAAGATGCGGAAAAACTCCGGTGGTTGCAGGCGAATGAACTTAGCCGAGTAAGGCGATCGTTCCAAGTATACTTTGTCCTCTGGAAAGACATAGCAGCCGCCATTACCATCTACCACCATAACTAACCGCGTCGCGCCAGCCGGATAGACTGTTACGGGTTCGCTATCGGGAAACACTAATGCTCGTGAAGCAAGAGAATGGGGGCAAATGGGTACGAGTTGCAGTACTGGTACTCCTGGGGTGACAACTGGACCTCCAGCACTCAGGGAATAGGCGGTCGAACCAGTTGGCGTAGAAACGATCACTCCATCAGCTGCGATATCTACTGGTGCATGACGACCTACAGCAATTTCAAAATGGCACATACACGTCAACGGTTCTCGGTGTAACACCATTTCGTTTAAGCATAGGGCTTCCCACAAAACGTCTTCGCCACGCAAGACTTTTACCATTAGCATGGCTCGTTCTTCAACCTCGTATTCGCCTGCTAAGACTTTTTCCAACGCTTGGGGCAATTGGTTCAAGTAAGCCTCAGTTAAAAAGCCCATGTGACCCGTGTTGAGTGACAGTATGGGAATACCACTCGGAGCGACCAAGCGCGCCGCTGCAAGCACTGTACCATCTCCACCCAGCACGAACGCCAACTTCATCTCAGAATCAAAACCAGGTGGTGTCAGTCCTTCAATAGGGGTGTGACAGACAGGACTTTCGGGATTAGAATACCCTAACATTCCTCCCACGCCAGTTGTCATACAAACATCCCATCCAGCAGCGGTGAGTTTGTCACTCAACTCAATAGCAACCCGCTGTGCTATGGGTTTAACGTCGTTATAGATAATGCCTGCTTTCGGCACGTTTGTAGTCAAGGTTGCAGCACTTTAGCTAGATCGTTGCACATTTTTTTGTCATTTGTCATTCGTCATTTGCTTGGCACTAACGAGCAACGAACGAAAAACAGATAAGTCATGACCAGTTGGTACTAGTTGCTCTTTTTAACGGGGATTTTGGCTGTTTTTTTCTTAGTTTTGTTTTTTTCGTATTCCAATTCCTTGAGTTTTTTCAGCATCCGTCCGAAGTATTCTTGCAAGTAGCTTTCTAAAGTTGTCGTCTCCTGGGGGTCTAACCCAAAGGTCTGATAGACTTCATCCATAGGAGCTGTCAGAGGTACGCCAGTTGCGAGTACTTCAGCAAATGCTAAACGATCTGCAACATTCCATCCCCATTGGAAGAACCGCGTGACGTGCCGCATCGTGCGCAAAAAGTTGACTGGCAAACGAGACACTTTTGCTGGTTTTCCAGTCAATCGCTCGCACAAACTCGTTATTTCCTCTGCACTCCAGGCGCGAGAACCAACTACAGGAAAAGTTTGTTTTTCTGTTGCTGGTACGGAGAGAGCGCGAACGGCAAATTTGGCAATGTCTTGGGTGTCCATGTAGGCAACGGGAGAAGATTCACCCGTCACCCAAATTGCTTGTCCCTCTAAAATCGGAATTGCGTACTGACCGATCAAGCCTTGCATGAAGCCACAAAGCCGCAGGATAGTATAATTCATTCCCGCTTCACTCAAAAATAGCTCCGTACAGCGCTTGATTTCCATCAAAGGCACTTGGGGATATTTCTCTGCTTCTAAAATAGAGAAGAAAATGTAGCGATCGACACCAGCAGCTTTTGCTGCCTGAATCAGCGCTACCTTACCATCCCAGTCTACTTGCTTGATACTCAAGCTATCTGTTGCTCTTGCTGTAGCAGCGTCAATCACCACATCCATTCCTTCCAGAGCGGCTGGTAGAGTGTCCGGTTGACTGAGGCTGCCAGAGACAAGTTCAGCACCCCATTCTTTTAAAAAGGTAGCTTTTTTTTGACTGCGGACGAGACAGCGCACCTTATACCCCTCATCGAGAGCACGACGAGCTACCTGTCTTCCCAAGGTGCCAGTAGCACCGACAATCAAGATATTCATGAGGGATTAGTAACGATTCTTAAGCTTTATTAAAAGAATGGTAACAAAAATCGGTTTATTAAGAAAGGTTACGAAAATTAGTGAGCCGTGAAAAGAAGTGGGGAGTGGCGATCGGTAGTTGGTAGTTGACAGTTGACGGTATACGCTACGCTACACTCCGTGAAGACAGTTGTTGTTCCTCTGCCCCCCTGCCCCTCTGCTCCTCTGCTCCCTCTTACAGGGCTTCTTCTTCGTCTCCTTGGATCTTGAGTAGGAGATAACCCAGAATGATTCCTACAAAAATCAAGCTGAAGGATAAGATAGCAGCAGTAAACATTTCGCTCATGGTGGCAGTTCTCCTAATCGTGTAGCTTGCTCAAGATGAAAGTGAGCCTAGTGTAAAGTATTTTAAAACAATTTTGCGATCGCCTTTGACAGTCATCAGTTATCAGTTATCAGTTATCAGTTATCAGGGAGCAGGGGAGCAAAAACTGCCAACCAATAACCAATGACCAATGACCAATGACCAATGACCACTAGTATGGATACCTCAACGACAACTTACAAAACGAGCGATCGCCCCCGAATTGCAATATCGATGGGAGATCCGGCGGGAATTGGTGCGGAGGTAATTTTGAAAGCCTTGGCAGACCAACAATTAGGGGCAGCTTGTCAAGTTACGGTAGTTGGTAACAAGCAAGTTCTGCTAGATACTTACGAGCGATTGCGTCAAAGTTCCTATTGTCCGTTAAATAGTTATATCCACCCAGATGAATTAGAAATTCTTGAGGTGGAAGTTGTGAGGGAAATGGTAGGCGCAGTCAAGCAGGGTACGGGTAATGCGGCTAGCGGAGCGATGAGTTTTGCTTATTTAGAAACTGCGATCGCCCGAACTGTGGTAGGAGATTTTCACGGGATCGTGACAGCACCAATTGCCAAATCAGCATGGAAAGCCGCAGGATACGATTATCCAGGACAAACCGAATTACTTGCCGAAAAAGCTGGAGTCGAACGATTTGGGATGCTATTCGTAGCGCGATCGCCTCATACTGGCTGGACGCTACGCGCTCTTTTGGCAACCACCCACATCCCCTTGCGCCAAGTCTCAGAGACACTCACACCACAATTGTTGACTCACAAGCTCGATCTGCTAGTGAAATGCCTGCAACAGGACTTTGGCGTAGAACAACCAAGAATTGCGATCGCGGGTTTAAACCCTCACAGTGGCGAACAGGGACAACTAGGACGAGAAGAAGTGGACTGGCTAAATTCTTGGCTGGAAACAGAACGTCAAAATCGCCCCAATCTTCAATTAGAAGGCTTGCTACCACCCGATACTATGTGGGTTAAGCCAGGGATGGCGTGGTATGGGAAGGGAGCAGGGACGAGCTGGGAGCAGGGAGCTGGGGGGAAGAGGAGCAGAGGAGCAGAGGAGCAACTACCAACTACCAACTACCAACTATCAACTACCAACTACCATCCTGCTGATGCGTACTTGGCACTTTATCACGACCAAGGGTTAATTCCAGTCAAATTGATGGCGTTCGATCGCGCTGTTAATACTTCCATCGGTCTTCCCTTCATCCGCACTTCACCCGATCATGGCACGGCTTTTGATATCGCAGGCAAAGGTATTGCCGACTCAACTAGCATGAAAGCCGCGATTCAACTCGCTACGGAATTAGTCCACCATAGAAGTCAGTTAACAGTTATCAGTTAACAGTTATCAGTGTACAAACATTACATGTAATTTCTGTACAAAGCTATCAGTCAAAAGTTTTAACGCAATGTAGCAAAGAATTTACCGTCTTCACAGAGTGTAGCGAGCGCGTTTACCGTCAACAGTCAACAGTCAACTGTCAACCATCAACCATCAACCAATTACCAGTAAGTAAGATACATCCCAAGATAGATGCCACGGTTTTGTAATCTACCAACAGTCTGATAGTATTTATCGCGATCGCAGTAGATTATCAAAGAAATCATGAGCAATCAACTTCGTAACCTACTAATCGGCGCTGGAGTCGCTGCTGTTGGCGCAATTGGCACTAAAGTAGCTGTTGACTATTTCAAGAATCGCGGTCAAGAAGAAGTCGTGGATGACAGTCAAGGCGATGCTGAGGCAACCTCGGCTGAGGAAGTGGCTTACGCGACTGTAGAACCTAGTTCGGTTCAAGCATTCCTCGATAAAAGTTTTGGCACTCCTGGTCGTTACACGCCTAATCGTCCGCCAAAAGTATTTGATTATCAGGGTAAACAATACATGGTGATTTGGGCTTACGATAACAAACAGCAAAAAAATCAAATGCTGGCTTTTATCTACACGGGTCAAGGTCGCGATATGATTGCCAGCGTCGGATATACGCCTGAGAAAACAGACTACAATCTCGAATTAGCGAACACGCCTTTTGCGATTGAAGTCAATGGCAAACAAATTAAATCGGGACAGTCGGAAGCCAGTGGTACAAATGATGTCGATTTTGTACTAGCGGCATAACATTTTGAAATTTGGCGATTCGCTAAATATTCTTACTAAAACTCCGTCCACCGATCTTGGGGGAGGAAGGAACGCTCTTTCGGAATCGGTGCAACTGGTTCTGTGAGGGTAAATGTTCCAGCCTCAATCCATTGTTTCAACTCCCTGGCAACTTGCCGCGATAAGGCTATGCTTGCCAAGGGAGCAACTCTGACAGACTTACCATCGATCGCCATCCGTCCAGATTTGAGTTGAGCGTAGCTAACTAGCCCAAACGTCGGACGCACGCGGCGGGGAATGGAAAAGTCTACAATCGGTGCAACCAGATCTCTATCTTGCACGGCACAGTTAGCAACGACTGTCTCAGTTAAAACTGGTAAGGGTACGCCCACACCCAACATCAAAGAAGGACCGTAGCTTTTGAAATAACAACCACGTACCCACTGAGGATTCATTTGCTTGGCATCGCCAATCAGAGCTAAAGTGGCGGCGGGACCGATGGGGGTTTGATTCGGTAAGCGTTTTTGTAGGGGAAAATGCTGCGTTCCTTCCCAGGCGATGTAACCAATACCGCCACCTAAAAATATGCGCGTACCGATGCCAATTAATTGCAAGTCTGGGTCGTTGAATAAAGGGGAAATAGCGCCAGGGTTGGAATAAACCGCATTGCCTAAGCGAGGTTGCAAAGGACCGAGATAGGTAAACAAGGGGCGATCGCCACCATTGACTCCAACGATAAAGTTTTGATAGAGATTGCGGGGATTGAATAAATAAAACTGATTGATTGTCTCGCGGCTAATTGTTGTTTCAAAGTTAGCTCTGGGGTAGCAGTCCGTTACCTGTCCTACAGCGCGTAACTGGACTGTTTTACCAGCAATTAAGTCAGCAATAACGTGTCCGCCACCTTTAACTATCTGCGTTTTAGTTTCACTGACACTCAGACGATTTTCTTCTCCATCGGCGGCTTCAACTGCCTGCGTTGCACCTAAATACAAATCCACCGCACCGAAACCAGAGTAGGCTGGTACGCCATCCAACCAGCAGCGCCGAATTTTAATTGGTGGATCGGTATGCCCCAGGTTAATTATTGCTCCCGAAGACTCCATTGGCTCAAACGTGCCAGTGGTGACGACATCAACTTCTTTGGCTGTTTGGGTAATGCCTACCTCTACCACCCGTGCTTTTAATTCTTCTACCGTTAAGACAACAGCATGTTTGCGGCTAATTTTATCGTTAATTTCAGCAAGCGATCGCATGTGACAGTGACCAGTGACCAGTGACCAGTGACCAGTGAACAGTAATTACCCTAGCAGCACGCTGAAAAAAGCACGCATATACCAAAGCGACGAGAAATAGCGATTCCTCGTCCGTTCGCCAAATGGCAAATAAGCAATCTTGAAACTACAGGTTTGAAACTACAAGTTTGAAACTACAAGTTTGAAACTATAGGCGTTCTGTGACTGCTAACTCTTCTGACAATTCCGAGTTCTGCTGCTTCATACTTTGTAAATGTTCCAACAGCGACTCGATTTCTGCCTTGAGCTGGAGAAACTCGACCAGCCGCTCTTGCTGGTAAGGTGGTTTTTTTATCTCTCTAGCTTGTGTGCTGTGAGCCGATGCATCCGAGCTTTCGATCGCAGCCTGATAAGAGCCAATTGTTGCTTGAGCGCGGGTTACACTTGATGGACTGGTTGACATCTGAAACTCAGTAGTTATATTTGCCTACTCACACCGATTTCAATATTCTATACCGATCTGGGGGCGACCACAAAATTAAACTGTGGCGGTTTTAGAACTGGCAATTGGAAGTTGATGATGTGAAGCAGCTACCGTCAGGGTAGACTAGAGATAAGAAGCTTTACCTCTGCCTCGTGCAGGATAGCTTTTTGGTTATAAAAACTACCATCCTTGCATTCCAAATCTGTTGCATTCCGAACCCGTGACTCTAAGCCTGTCTGCTAATACATCATCAAATTGCCAAAATTGGTCTGGACTGATAGAAACATATCGGCAATATTTGCCTGTTACTGACCAGACTCCAGTTGTAACTTTGTTAGAGGGGAACACCCCCTTAATTCCCGCCCCTGCGATCGCGGCTCAGATTGGCAGACAGGTGCGCGTACTCGTTAAGTATGATGGTTTAAACCCAACGGGTAGCTTCAAAGACCGAGGCATGACGATGGCAATCTCCAAGGCAAAAGAAGCCGGAGCCAAAGCTGTTATTTGTGCTAGTACGGGCAATACCTCAGCAGCAGCGGCGGCTTATGCGCGGCGTGGCGGAATGCGAGCTTTCGTCTTAATTCCTGATGGCTACGTTGCTCTAGGAAAACTCGCACAAGCTTTGCTGTATGGAGCAGAAATACTAGCAATCAAAGGTAACTTCGATCGCGCCTTAGAAATTGTGCGCGAGATGGCAGAGACTTATCCAGTGAATTTGGTGAATTCAGTCAATCCCTATCGTTTAGAAGGGCAGAAAACTGCAGCATTTGAGATTGTTGACAACTTAGGCAACGCCCCCGACTGGTTGTGCATTCCCGTAGGCAACGCAGGAAATATAACAGCATATTGGATGGGATTTTGTCAATATCACAGTTTAGGAAAGTGCGATCGCTTGCCTAAAATGATGGGATTTCAAGCAACTGGCGCTGCTCCTTTAGTCACGGGACAAGCCGTAACTCACCCCGAGACAATTGCGACAGCAATACGCATTGGCAACCCCGCCAGCTGGCAAAAAGCGATCGCGGTACAAACAGCTAGTGCGGGAGAATTTAATGCTGTCAGCGATGCCGAAATCTTAGACGCATACCGTTTTCTTGCCTCCGAAGAAGGCATTTTCTGCGAACCCGCCAGTGCTGCATCTGTGGCTGGACTGTTCAAGGTAAAAGATCGAGTTCCCAGCGGTGCAACCGTAGTTTGCGTTTTAACCGGAAACGGTTTGAAAGATCCAGACACAGCCATCAACCACAGTCAAAACAGCTTTAAGCAAGGAATTGAGCCGACGCTGGAATCGGTAGCAAAAGTGATGGGATTTTAACAGTTATCAGCTATCAGTTATCAGTTATCAGCTAACTGTCTTCACGTGGTGTCGCGAGCGCGTTTACTGTCAACCGTCAACCGTCAACCGTCAACTACCATTGACCAATAGTAAATCTATCTTCCGTCGCTAGACGGATCTATCAGTTTTGGCAGATGGTGGAATGAATCGTAGCTGCCACGACTACATTAAATGCTATCAACTCGTTTTTTCCGCTTCTTCCGCTATCTCAACTGGAAGACTTTGACAAAAACAGTGGCTCGCGTTGGGCAACGTCGTCTGTTTGGACTTTCATCAGAAATTGCTTATAATGCGATGCTGTCTTTGTTTCCGGCAATTCTTGCTGTCATTACCGCGATCGGCTTATTTGAAGAATCCTTCCAATCTACCTTTAAGGAATTAGCAAGTCAATTGAGTCAAGTCGCACCAGATGAGGCGATGGTACTAATTCGAGATTTCTCCAAACAAATTACTCAAACGAGAAATACGGGTTTATTTTCGATTAGTTTTATCGTAGCAATTTGGGCTGCTTCTGGAGCTTTAAGTGCAGCAATGACTGCACTCGATCGCATTCATGAAATTCCCCCAAAACAAATGCGTCCATTTTGGAAAGCAAAACTCGTTTCTTTAGGATTGACAATTGGGACAATTTTACTATTAGTTGTAGCTTCTTTTTTAGTATTTATTAGCGACTGGCTGTTAGATTTTTTTGTATTGAAAAGTCAAAATCGGCTGTGGTTCTTATTAATTATTTGGCAGCTTTTAAGCTGGCCCATTGCCCTAGCGATCGTCGCGGCTGCTTTTGGTTTTGTCTACCGTTATGGACCGAGCATTTGGAACCCTGGAATGCCACTAATGCCAGGAGCCGTATTAGCTGCTGTTTCTTGGGCATTAGTTTCTGCTGGTTTCCGACTTTACGTAGCTAATTTTGGGAATTACAACCAAGCTTACGGCGCAATTGGAGCAGTCATTGTTTTAATGCTTTGGCTCTACATGAGCGGTTTAGTATTATTAGTAGGAGATCAGCTGAACGTCACAGTAGGAGAACAAATGCGATCGCGTTCCCAGGTTGCTAAACGATCGGCTTCAGTTCAGAATTAAATTTTAGAATTAAATTTTAACAGTACCACCAATTTCTAATAACTGATAACTGATAACTGATAACTGACAACTGATAACTGTTACTTCAGAAATTGACGTAACTTTGGTATAAGTGGATTGCTACGCTCGGACGATACTGGTTGCAGCCGCGTCACTTTGAGACGAAAGTTACCAACCCCAGTTTCCCCAAATGCTCGCACGCGAACGATATATCTTCCTGTTTTAGCAATTCGTGTAAACAATAGAGCATTGTTACTGCCATCAGGACCATCATCATTTTCTGCCACTGTAGAACCATCTTCGGCAAGTAGCGTCAAGATTGCGTCAAAACTCTCAGAGGCAAGATCGATCGCCACACTTTCACCCTCTTTAAATTCCATCACGTAATCGCGGGCAAATCCTCCCTGACCCGTGGGAATATCTTTTTCCGATAGAGTATCATCGATCTGATTACTGGCAGGCAAAGTAATAGGATTATAAAGCTTGCATTGGCTGCATTGGGCAACAACGGCGCTCATTCCCATTGCGATCGCCACACAGGTAGCAGGGATAAATACTTGGCTTACTCTAACTACGACAGCCTTTAGGATCATGCAGCGCCAGATTCCAGCAGAACAGCTAAACCCGACTATTATAGTTGCCCTCTAGAATCTTGTGAAGAGTCAGTTATCAGTGACCAGTTATCAGTGACCAGTTATCAGTGACCAGTTATCAGTTATCAGTGACCAGTTATCAGTTATCAGTGAGCAGTTAACAATCCACTACACCCCACACCCCACACCCTACACCCTACACCCCACACCCCACACCCTACACCCTACACCCCACACCCCACACCCCTAGTTACAAAAGCCACTCGGAAGCCCGTTCGCCTAGATCGAGCGGGATGCTGACAGCTTTACCCAATCGAGGACGATCGCGAGTTTGAGTGATATATGTCCGTACCTGTCCCACCCCGCCAAACTCGTTTAAGTAACTAGCGATCGAGTCTAAATGGGCTTTGTACTCTGCTTCCGACAAGGGAAACGAGGCTTGTTCGAGATATTTCCACATCACCTGTAGAAAAATCTTGCCCTGAGTACGGCGCAACTGCACGTCATAAGAGCGCCCCCACTTGTTCAGCAACAGCTGGCGTAAATCTTCTCCAGTCATAAGTCTTAAAATGTATTGCCCATACTGCTGTCGCCTTCACATTTCGTTACAGGGTAAAGCTACGTTACTCAGGTATGATACCAATATAAAGAAATGTAATGTTTACTCTCATCAAGGCTGGCAACATCCTTGGCAGAGGAATTCTATCATGTTTGTGGATGACAGGGCAGTCTTCGGAACAGTTACTAGTTTTACAGCGATCGATCGCCAAAAGTTTCAGAGGGGAATTTAGAATTTGCCTCAAACGTACTACGCTTAGGATTGTGGAAAAATCTGACTCCCACTGAGAAAAACCTAAAAACTGATAACTGGTCGCTGGTCGCTGGTCACTGTGAAGAGGGTTGTAAACAAAGGTAAAAGCGCAAAAGAAAAGTTATGGCTCAGATTTCTGAATCAATGGATGTCCCAGGAATGGGGCGACGGCAATTCATGAACTTATTGACTTTTGGGACAATCACAGGTACGGCGCTAGGAGCATTGTACCCAGTAGTCAAGTACTTTATTCCGCCTGCTGCTGGTGGTGCAGGTGGAGGTGTAACGGCAAAAGACGAACTCGGTAATGACGTGAGCGTGAGTCAGTTCACTGCCAACCGTAATCCAGGCGATCGCTCGTTGGTTCAAGGACTGAAGGGCGACCCCACTTACTTGATCGTAGAAAGCAAAGGCGCGGTCGGTGAATATGGCTTAAATGCCGTGTGTACCCACTTAGGCTGTGTCGTGCCTTGGAACACAGCAGAAAACAAGTTTAAGTGTCCTTGTCACGGCTCCCAATACGATAATACGGGTAAAGTCGTGCGCGGTCCCGCCCCCCTATCGCTGGCACTGGTTCACACCGCAGTCCAAGATGACAAAGTCGTGTTAACGCCTTGGACGGAAACCGATTTTCGCACTGGGGAAGATCCTTGGTGGGCTTAGATCTGCCGCGATTTGTAGCGTATGAGTTTTGATGATTAGGGAGTCGGGAGTCGGGAGTCGGGAGTTGGGAAATTTTGACTTTTGACTTTTGACTTTTGACTTTTCCCTTTACCCCTTACTCCTAGTTTTAATTAGTTGTCTGCCGATGAAAAGAGTTTCGATCCGAGCAAGATGGTCTTGCAGTGCTAGAGCGATCGCCAAGATGGTGCTGGTGGCGATCGCTACAGTAGCCTTTTTCTTCTCTAGCGATTTTGCCCTGCCACAAGCGGCTGCTGCCTATCCTTTCTGGGCGCAGCAATCTTATCCTGAAAGCCCTAGAGAAGCAACCGGACGTATTGTCTGTGCTAACTGCCACCTAGCGGCAAAACCAACAGAAGTAGAAATACCGCAATCGGTATTGCCCGATAGCGTGTTTGAAGCAGTCGTAAAAATTCCCTACGACACTAACGTTCAACAAGTTGTTGCCGATGGCTCCAAAGGTGGACTTCAGGTTGGTGCGGTTTTGATGTTACCAGAAGGCTTCAAAATTGCTCCCCCCGAACGCATCTCTGAGGAAATGAAGGAGAAAGTTGGCGATCTTTATTTCCAACCCTACAGCGAAGACCAAGAAAATGTGGTCATCGTCGGACCCCTCCCTGGCGAACAATATCAAGAAATTGTCTTCCCAGTCCTTTCGCCCGACCCAGCTAAAGACAAGAGCGTTCATTTTGGGAAATACCCCGTTCACGTCGGTGGTAACAGAGGGCGCGGTCAAGTCTACCCCACTGGCGAAAAGAGCAATAACGCCGCTTATACTGCTTCTGCTGCTGGCACGATTTCCAAAATTGCCAAAGTGGAAGATGAATTTGGTAATGCTAAATACGAAGTTAGCATCCAGACTGAATCTGGAGAGACAAAAGTTGACACCGTTCCGGCTGGACCTGCTTTTATCGTCTCTGAAGGACAAACAGTTGCAGCTGGTGATGCTTTGACCGATAACCCCAATGTAGGTGGCTTCGGTCAAGATGACGGAGAAATCGTGCTACAAAGTTCTACCAGAGTACAGTGGTTGTTGGCATTCTTGGCAGCAATTATGTTGTGTCAAGTTCTACTAGTACTGAAGAAAAAGCAGGTAGAAAAAGTTCAAGCAGCTGAAATGAATTTCTAAGTCAAGGTATCATCCGGCAGAACCGGAATTACTTTTGTGTAGGACAAGCATTTTGCTTGTTTTCTATAACTGATAAGACAGGCATCATGTCTGTCTTTTTTTGTGGCAACAGACATACAGATTGCGATCGCTGCACTATAGTAGTTCTCAGTCGATCGCAATACAATCGCAATACATTTGTAGGGGCGCACAGCTGTGCGCCCCTACAGATTCTGTATTTCATCCAATCGAGAACTGCACTAAGCAAGCTCGAAAACTATAATTTTTTGCAAAATAGCTCACAAAAAAGAGAACGCTTAGATTTAGTAGCACCAGAAATTAAACTTTAATACCGTTAGAACAAAATCTATTGAATTTATAGCAGAGAGCGGATAGATTAGGACATTTTAATTGTTTACAAGCAAGATTAGCCAAGTTTTTTTCCTCTGCTCCCTGCTCCCTGCTATAACTAATTCATCGAACGATTAAAGTTTTGGAACTTTAATAAAAGTTAAATATTTGTCATATAAATATTTTCACTCCACTCAAAACTTATAATGCGCTACTATTCTCATTTTGGTGAAAAGTAGTTGACAATTGACAGGATGAGTTTGAGAATTTTGAAACAGTATGCCTAGAAATCCAAGCGAATATGCGGTACACATTTTAATGGAAGGCGGACACCGAGAAGAAATTCGGTTTACAGACGTGCAAGATTTCCAGAAGTGGTTTGGTAACGAGCTGTCACCGAAAGCCTCTTCTAATGACTTTATCAGCGTCCCGATTAAAAACATTCAGGGTGAGTACATGGTGGTGCGCCCATCGCGCATCTTGGCAATTCGAGTAGAACCGATGTTTAGTTCTAGTGTAGAAAGATTTTAGTCAGAGGCATGAGAAAGAAGATAGCTTCAATTGCCCTTGGTGTGGGGGTTGCAATTCTTACTACTAGCGTGTCACCCGTCGCCCGTGCAGTACCGCGTTTGTTGAGCGTGACACAGCAAAAAAATGTCGAATGCTGTCAGCCGGAACTGTTGGGATTAGACGAGCAAATCTGGGGTGAAAACGGGCAAGCAGGAGACTGGCGATCGCTACTACGATCGATCGACCATAGTTTGAAGTATATTCAATCGCCAGCAGCGGCGAGGGCATATCGTAAGTATCCAATTAAAGGGATTACCCGCGATCGCGTTTGGCGCAGTTTAGTGCGCTTTCGGCAATTAGTCGTGAAATCTCGTACTCCCGCCGAACTACAAGCCGCAGTCAGGCGCGAATTTGATTTCTATCAATCTTCTGGGCGCAATGGCAGGGGAGAAGTCTTATTTACGGCATATTACGAACCGATATATTTAGCTAGTCGCGTTCCCACCGCAGAATTCCGCTATCCCCTTTATCGTTTACCTCCTAATTTTGATAAATTCCAACGTTTAACTCGGTGGCAATTAGAAGGTAAAGATGGCTTGTCAGGATCGAAAAATCGGTTGCGAGGGCTAGAAATTGTCTGGTTGCGCGATCGCCTAGAAGCACTCCTAGTCCAAATTCAAGGATCTGCCCGTTTGCTGCTTCCAGATGGCAAGATGATAACTCTCGGTTACGCTGGCAAAACAGCCCATCCCTATGTCAGTTTGGGCAAGGAACTTGCAAAAGACGGCAAATTGCCTTTAAGCGGTTTAACCTTACCCGTAATGATCGATTATTTCCGCAGGCATCCAGAGGAACTGAGTAACTATATCCCCCGCGTGCGCGGTTTCGTGTTCTTTCGCGAAACTCATGGCGCACCTGCAACTGGTAGTTTGGGAGTACCAGTAACAGCAGAACGTTCGATCGCGACGGATAAATCTCTGATGCCTCCTGGTGCATTAGCATTGATGCAAACCGCATTGCCCTTCGCCAGTAATTTCGGTCAGTTAGAGTATCGAAACGTTAGCCGCTACGTATTAGATCAGGACACTGGTAGCGCCATCAAGGGAGCAGGTAGGGTAGATTATTTCATGGGTACGGGGCAACATGCAGGCGATCGCGCTGGGGTGACGGGTAGTCGGGGAAACCTCTACTATTTGTTGCTGAAACAGTAAGAGAGAAGAGGTAGGGCGATCGTGGTTTTATGGATCTTCGAGCGATCGCTCCCTAAGCCCGATCGTGCCGCACCTGAAATTCTTTTTTCTCGCGATCGTTCCAGCCACCCCATCTCAGACAAGTATCGCCAGCGCCTTTATCTTTAACGAGTACGGGATGTTCGCGCAGTTGGTTACATGCTATTTTAAGCAACTGTTCGACCTTAAGCTCTCGATCCCACAACCGCAAAGTGTTGTCCTGACTACCACTGACAATGTACCTACCATTGGGACTGAAGGCGACTGAGAATATTGTATTCTCATGTCCTTGAAGAATGCTCATGAGTTGCCCTTGCAAATCCCACAACCGCAAGGTGTTGTCCCGACTACCACTGACAATCGACTTGCCATCGGGACTAAAGGCAACTGAGAAAACAGAATCCGTATGTCCTACCAATGGTTTACCAATCGGCTGCCCTTGCAAATTCCACAAGCGCACGCTGTTGTCATCGCTGCCACTGACAATCAACTTGCCATTGGGACTAAAGGCGACTGACCAGACAGAATTTGTATGTCCGATAAACGGTTTACCGAGCGGTCTTCCTTGCAGATCCCATAAACGCACGCTGTTGTCATCACTACCACTGACAATAAACTTGCCGTCAGGACTAAAGGCGACTGACAAAACATAATTTGTATGTCCGACAAACGGTTTGCCAATCGCTTTTCCTTGTAAATTCCACAAACGTAGGGTGTTGTCACCACTACCACTGACAATCAACTTGCCATCGGGACTGAAAGTGACTGAATTAACATAATTTGTATGTCCGACAAACGGTTTGCCGATGGGTTTTCCTTGCAAATTCCACAAACGTAGGGTGTTGTCATTACTACCACTAGCAATGTGCCTGCCATCAGGACTAAAGGCAACTGACCAGACAGAATTTGTGTGTCCGACAAACGGTTTGCCGATCGCTTGTCCTTGCAAATTCCACAAGCGCACGCTATTGTCACCACTACCACTAGCAATGTGCCTGCCATCAGGACTAAAGGCAACTGACCAGACAGAATTGGTATGTGCGACAAAAGATTTGCCGATCGCTTGTCCTTGCAGATCCCACAAGCGCACGCTGTTGTCGTCGCTGCCACTGACAATCGACTTGCCATCGGGGCTAAAGGCAACTGAGTAGACACGCTGTGTATGCCCGACAAGCGGTTCGCCAATTGGTTGTCCTTGTAAATCCCATAAGCGTACGCTGTTGTCGTCACTACCACTGACAATCGACTTGCCATCGGGACTAAAGGCAACTGACAAAACATAATTTGTATGTCCGACAAACGGTTCGCCAATTGGTTGTCCTTGCAAATTCCACAAGCGCAGGGTGTTGTCACCACTGCCACTAACAATAGATTTACCATCGGGACTAAAGCCGACTGACTGGACAAAATTTCTATGTCCGACAAACGGTTCGCCAATTGGTTGTCCTTGCAGATCCCATAAGCGCACGCTGCTGTCACCACTGCCACTAACAATAGATTTACCATCGGGACTAAAGCCGACTGAGTAGACAAAACCCTTATGCCCTTCAAACGGTTTGCCGATCGCTTGTCCTTGCAGATCCCATAAGCGCACGCTGCTGTCACCACTACCACTGACAATCGACTTGCCGTCGGGACTAAAAGCAACTGAGTAGACAAAACCCGTATGTCCTTCAAACGGTTTGCCGATCGCTTGTCCTTGCAGATCCCATAAGCGCACGCTGCTGTCCCTACTACCACTGACAATCGACTTGCCATCGGGACTAAAAGCGACCGACTGGACAGAATCTGTATGTCCGACAAAAGGTTTGCCGATCGCTTGTCCTTTACGATCCCATAATTGTAAATTCCCGTCTGAGCTACCTGTAACAATTGTCGCGCCATCGGGACTAATAGCAGTAGCCCAACCCGAACTTAACCGATTTCGTTCTCTGATGTCGGTTTGGACAACTTGCAATAAACTAGATTCAACGGCAGCCGTTACTCTGTTCAGCTCTGATAAACTTTGACCAGTAGCTTGAATGGCGAGAACTAATCGCTCTACAGGCTTTGTCGCTAGTAAATTATCTATTGTGGTAACTTTTTCACCTAATTCGGCATTGGTTGCCTGCCTCTTAGCATTCTGCCAAAAAACCATACTACTTCCTGCGGCAACTACAGCTAATACAGATACAACTCCCAAACCAACTGCCCTACTCCGAAGCTTTTTATTGGTCTTAGCTTGTTCTTCTGCACGTTCTTCTGCTTGTTGACGTGCCTCTTTTTGGAATTGTGCTAGTTGTCGTGCTGTTTCTAATTCTCGCCGTCTGCTTTCTTTCTCTTGTTGATGTAGGCGATCGCGTAGTTTTTGACTTTCCTCAATATACTCCTCTGCTATCCCATCCAACATCCCCAAACTGCCGTACCTGATTAAATACTCCTCTGCTAAACCTAATCTTGTTTCTTGAAGCAAATATTCAGGTTTGCGATCGTTCTCCTGCCATTCCTGTGCAGAGGCTTCAATTCTGCGTTCGATCGCGATCGCGTTTTGATATTCTCTTTTCCACTCATTTAACTGCGTCCAGTGGCGGAGCAAAGCTTCATGGACAACATCTAAAATCACATCATGGGATTCATCATCATCCGTTTTTGTAATTAACCGTGCATCTTTATCGGCTAACTTCTCGCTAACTTGTTGCAGCAGTTCGAGGGAATGATGGGAATTAGCCATCTCGTGTAAACGCACGCGCCGCCGCGTATCCGTCGTTTCTCCCATCTGAGTCAATTCTAGAAAAATTCGCCGCGCCACAGTTTTTTCTTCAGCTAAAAGACTGTTGTAGATTTCATCTGCACGTTTTTGTAACGTTCCCTCAATTCCACCTAAACCCTCATAAGTTTTTAGATAAAGAAACTTTTCTCCTTGCTGTCTCGACTCGCGCCATAATTCTGTCAGGGTATATTGCAGCAGGGGCAAACTTCCAGGGTAATCCTCAACATCGTCAATCAGTTTGCGTTTTAACTCTCCTTCTATGCCTACTCCTACCAAATCGGCAGGTTTAGTAATAGCTGCTTCAATTTCCTGGGAGTTCAAATGTTCGACAATGAAATGTTTATCGAGCTTTTCAGCTACTTGGGGATATTCTCGCAGTCTTGCCCGAAAATCCGATCGCATCCCCATTAAAATACAAATTGTATCTACACTATCAATTAATTCTCTCAAATATTTAAAGAATTCTTTCTGCTTGCTTTCATTGCACATGGTAAAGCATTCTTCAAATTGATCGATAATCAAGACGGTAGGTGTATTTAGTACTTTTAACTTCTCCACCGTCTGATGAAAAATATTTACCGTTGCATTTCGAGACAAAGAAAGGTCGGGAAACGAGCGCGAAAAAGCAGCCAGTAAATTTTTAAGAGGAGTTTCTTTAGGGGTAAAGGGAGTAATATATATCCAGCGATCGCTCCCTGGAATTTCCTGTCCTAGCTTCAGTCCATAGAGTAATCCAGCCCGGAGTAAAGATGATTTTCCACTACCAGAAGCTCCTAATACAGTGATTAAGCGCTGTTTATTTCCTACCTTTTGAATTAACTGCTTTGTCAATGCTTCCCGTCCGTAAAACACCTCTGCATCTTCTTTATTCTCGCTAAAATACGACAGAGAACGATAAGGACATTTATCCTGAAAGCTTTTTTTAGGTAATCTAGTCGTTAGCAAAATTGCTCGTTGAGAATTAGCAATTAAGGGACGCTGGCTTGTTTGCGCCATTCGCTTTTCGATAGAATCTGCTAATTTGTGGCTATTTACAATCCCATCTGGATCGTTTTGGGGATTTAATCCTTCAAGTAACGCTTGTGTCAACAATCCCTGTTCGTGAGGAATTTCCACTCCAGTTTCATAGGAACGAGTGGCAGTAATTAAACAGTAATCTTTGTCTGTGGGAATATATCCGAGCAATTCACCACTATAGCAGCAATCCAGCCAAACAATGACTCGCTTAACTTGGCTTTTTTGCAATTGCTTTCCCAACCAACTTAAGGATATACCATAGATGTTTCTTTCAGGTAATGCATCACTAGTAGCTAAAAAAACTTCTTTCTTTCCATTAATAGTTTGATACCACCCATGTCCTGAAAAGAAGAATAATGCTGTTTCTGGAATTGGATTTGGCTGAGGAGGATTGAAAAGATTGACGATCGCTTCTCGCAACTCTTTCATGTTTACCATCCCTTGAGGATCGATTTTACTCTCTCCCTTCTGATTCGAGGTTCCTGGTAAACGCTGAACGCGAAAAGTACTATAACCGTATTGTTCTAATTGTTGAGCAATTTTTTCTGCATCCTCTGCTGTTGCTGTTAGAGGCGATAGAGTAGTGTAATTTGGATAGTCTTTAATCCCAATGACTTGAGCTGCCCATTCTAATGCCATTTTCCTACCGTAATAACGCTTAGGATTTTTAGATTAAACTGCGGGCAATCCACAGGTTATAGTTATTCTTCAGCATCTGCTTTCATTTTTACGGAAAAGCTATCTATAAATACTACAATTTTAGATTAAAAATATTAAAGTCTGTCACAAGCGTAAATCGTATAATTTTTTACTTTAATTTATGCAAGAAAGTGGTATTTTACCCCCTTTCATTTCTTGATTTTTTATCTTCATTCTAGTTGTGTTAAATCAAGAACTTAAAATCGAGTATATTATTAACTTTAGCACAACGTGTAAATACTGAGCTTAGTAAAAATGTTAGTAACAAGTAAAAATTTTAATCCCACTTACCCAATTGTGGAGTAGGCATCTTGCTGACTCAAAAACAACTTCCATAGTTAAAAAATATACAATACCAAAGCTACAAAATGCTTTGATCAACTTTCTTAAGATTTCTTAACAAGCTGGCTTCGGTAATCGCGTAGCTTTTCTACGTTTATACTAAGCAGTAGTAATTTTGAGGTCGAAACTTATGAATATAAAAATTGACAACACTATGATGGCTTTTCTCCTAGCGTTCCAAGACTTAAAAAGTTCCCTAAACGAACTAGAAAAACAGCAACTCAAGGAAGTTGCCAAGCAATTAAACACTCAACCGAAAGCTTGGAAAAACTATACTAAAAAACTTCTATTAGAGATGATTGCTGCTAATTGTGAATTAAATCGTTTATATCAATTTTATAAGACTCGCTTGGAGAATTTAGAAGAAATTCCGCAAGACTTACTTCCTACCGAAGCTGAAACTAACAAGCTAATTGTTCGCGATTCTGTTATGACTAAAGGCTATAAACCCAAATCCGAAGCTAGCGGCTACGAAAACCAACTCAATAATGTTGTCATCGTTGTTGGCAGTTCTGAAACCCCAGAGGAAACAGTTAAAAAAGCAACTTTTTTGGAGAAAGTAAAGGAATTTTTACTTTGAGCTATCCAATTAAACAATTTTAGATTCTGACCAGCTTATGAGCAACCTAATCTATCCCACTCTCGATCTATTTCTATATGCCTTAAAAAGTCCTCTTAACGCAACTCAGGAAGAAATAGACAAGAATCAAGAAAACTTTTTGTCTCAACTACCAGATGGTACTCAAATCGAGGAATGTGATGGTGAAACTGAGTATAAAGAACTTACAAAACCCGCTCAAATTGACTTCAAGCCAAACGATGATTTAGAAGGATACTACTATCCTGTCAGATTGAACGATACTTATGGCTTGCAAATTGATTGTTCTGTTAAAAATCAAACCGATCCTCAACCATCTGAATGTTTTAAACTTCTCAAAACTGAAATTGAAAGCCAACTAAATCGAGAACTAGCAATAATTGGACAAACCTGGATACTTTCTGGTTTTCTACCAGAAGATTCATTTCAAAATCCTGAAGATATTGCCCAAGATTGTTATCACGCTTTGTTTAACGATAAGAATTTGCAACAAAAAGGTAAAGGTACTTTTCTAGGTGGCAGTATTTTTGAATTTTGGCGACCGCGGAATCTGGCTCAAAATGAAAGTAGCGATCGCCATATTGTAATTGCTATTTATCCTAATCAAGAGAGTGGCGAAAAAGCTGCAAACTTTTATACAGATTGGATGGGATTATTTTGTTATCGAAATAAAATTATCTGGGCTTATTGGCAAAGTCGTCTAGTCAAAGAATCTTTGATTCATCATTATAAAAAGATTGAAGAGAATCGAAAAATCATTGATAGAGATAACTATTGGCACAATAAGCAAAATTTTACCACTTCTCGAAAAATTGTAAATAATATTAACGATATTCTTCAACAGTATACTGTTGACTTACTAAAACTTTCTTTTCAAAAACAAGTCATTGAAATTAATTTATCTGACTATCAAACTCGCTTGACTTTTATTAAAGAAAAGGTAGGTAAAGATAATCAATTAGATTTATTTGAAGATTTTATTAATCTAGCCAATCGAAAATACTTACTGCAAATTAATAAAGATATCGAAAATATGCAACTCGGCTTGCAACTTTTAAAAGATACAATTAACGCTATCCGCAGTCATATAGAAGTCGAAAAAGCCGCACGCGATCGCAACTTTCAAGAGATTGTCGCTGTTGTAGGTGCTGGTGTAGCAACTGTATCTTTACTAAAAGAGCCTGTAAAAGATTGCAAGGATATTTTTAGTAAAACTGACATCTGCGAATACCCTTTCAGTTTCAGTCTTGCAATTGGTGTCCTCGTTGGTTTTGTATTTTGGTTGTTGAGAAAACGACTCTTATAGTAGAAAACTCAGAATCTTGTCCGCGAAATAACCGTGACAGAACGGATGCGATCGCAAGAGTAGAAAGCCATATTGTTAATTGCCATTAGCCATTAGCCGTTAGCTCTAGCGATAGTATTTTGATTTCCAGGTTCTCTAGAATCAACGTAATCTTGATTGACTCTCAATGCCCGAATTTTTTGTCTGCCTGGAATTTCTCTAGTAATCGGATCGGTAATGTAATCAATTTCTCTGCGATCGCGAGCGTGATTAACAGAGAATTGTAAACGTTGCTCTTCCCCTAAAGCGATTCCCAACTTACCGAGAACATTGAGACGTTCCGATCCTGCAAAAGTAGAATTTTCTTGGCGAATAATATCTCCTTGGGGATCGTAAAATTGATTGTTGAATTGGGTTGCCAAATTAAGGTTGTAGTCAAAAATACCTTCTGTGCCAGCAATGCCGTAACCCAACTCGTAGGCAAAGCTATCCCCTTCCAAATTTCCTAAAGCAGCAGAAACACCTAATCTAGCTGTTGATTCAAACCCTTCTACTGGTCGGCGGGTAATAATATTAACGACACCGCCACTACCACCAGCACCATAAATTCCCGTCGCACCGTTGACTACTTCGATTCGTTCGACAGTGCTAGGGTCGATGCTTGTCAAGCCTGTGATGTTAGAAATATTAGAACCTAGCGGCACTCCATCTACTAAAATCTGCGGAGTTCGACCTCTTAAATTGGCATTAAATCGATCTGTATAATCAGGTGCGCCGTACCCTGGAACGGTATAGTTGAGAATATCCTGCAAACTGTTAGTGCCTTTAGCTTGTTCTTCAATCTCTGCTCGGTCAATTACTGTTACTGTACGAGGTAAATCTTCAACTCGTTCTTCCGTGCGGGTAGCGGTAACGACAACTTCCATTTCTAATTCTTCGGTTTGAGCGGTTGCTTGAGGGCTGACACTCAACACCAAATCTTGTCTACTAGGAATTACCTCGGCATTCGGTGCTTGTTTTGCTCCAGTAATTGTTACTCGAATACTGTTAGCACTCAAAGGTGTGACTTTTACCTGTGCAATCTCTGCGGTTGAATTAGTTGCCGTAAATTCTTGTTTATCTGGTAGAGCCAAGACTGCATTTGGTACCTCAATAACTAAATTGTTTCCTTCTGGCGCAATTGACGATCGCAATTTTTGCCCTTCTGGAGTGACGAGAATGACTTGTAACCCTTTGTCAGTGGGATTGAGTTTCACCCCCGTTACTTGAGCGATCGTACTATTTTCTTCCTCTTGAGCCAAAAGCTCTTTAGCACTCAAAGACACAGGTGGTAATTCTGCAATCGTTCTCACTTGAGCAAAAACAGGTTCGCTCCATAACGGTACGACAGCAGCTAAACTAACCCAAAAAGCGATCGCTTTCCAGTTCCTCACCTTCACACTCCTCATCGACTCACACTAAACAAAGCTTATAGAGAAATATTGGCAACTATCTCCAGTGAAGATAGTCTAGGTGAATTGGAGGGGTTCGTCTATCCCTAGAGGAGCAATTTCGATCCCTACAGGAGGAGTTTTATAGGAGTTGGGCGATCGCTACCTATTTGATTTGACGTAATTTAGAGTCTGCTATCCATACGCTAGAATTGAGCGTAAAGCGAATCCTTGAGATCGATGAAATGACCACAACGGCTCGGCAGTTCACATTAGCGGAATATCTGACCTACAGTGACGGCACAGATAAGCGTTATGAGTTGGTGAATGGGGAACTAGTTGAGATGCCGTCAGAGAGTGACTTGAACAATGCGATCGCCATTTTTTTGTTGTTGGCATTTGCTCAACTGATTCCAGGACGATTGCTGCGTCGGGGAACAGAAATTGTAGTCAGTGGTTTCCGTGCCACATCGCGAGTGCCAGATTTGATGGTGCTAACGGAGGATTTAGCTGCTGCCCTCGCTGGGACTGCTCGTAGTATTATTATGCCCGACATGCCGCCGCCAGCTTTGGTAGTGGAAGTAGTATCACCAGGTAAAGAAAACGAAGACCGAGACTACCGCTACAAGCGATCGGAATATGCAGCGCGAGGTATTACTGAATATTGGATTGTCGATCCCCAAGGCGATCGCGTTGTGGTGCTAACCTTGGTAGATGGGTTATATGAAGAAGCAATTTATCAGGGCGATGAACGTCTCGTTTCCCAAACTTTTTCTTTGCTAGAGTTATCTGCCAAGCAAATTCTCCAGGCAGGTGAAGCATAATTTCTTTTTAACTACACATACGCTCACCCAAACGACACTCTGTCGGCGTAATGCCAAACTTGTCTTGAAAAGCTTTGGCAAAATGCCCCAGATGAGAGTAACCGACTTCGTTAGCTACTGCTGCCACGCTTAATTTACCTTCTTGCAATAACAATCGTGCTTGTTCTAAGCGATATGTATGCAAGTAAGCAAAGGGTGTTGTGCCAAAAACTTGCCGAAAACCTCGCTTCAACTTCATATGCTCTAGTCCTACCTGTCGGGCTAAATCGAGAACAGATGGAGGGTTAGCGCAGTTTTGTCGTAGAATATCTCTGGCTTGATAAATCCGCTCTACCGTGCTGCGCTTGAGCAGACGCTCTCGGACTGCAGCTCGTTCCCGTCGTAGCGGTTCCATCCCAAGTGCCAATAGCTCCAGCACTTTCCCTTGCAGATAGATCTGTTTTGTCAGTCCTTGATAAGGACAAGTTTGAATTTGCCGCACGATGGCGTGCATCACAGGAGCGATGAGGCGATCGCGCCAACATTGTTGCCAATCGTTCGATTTAATTAGTATTTGTAGTTCTGATGGTAGCTCGCCGGAGCTATTACCATACAGCAGCTTGAGCAGATCGGGTTCAAAACCAACAGATAGAAATATTCCCTCTTCATTCGCAGGAGATTCCCAGACTTCCTTTGGTGCAATGCCACTGCCAAACAAGGTGTAATGGCTATTCTGACGGCGAGTTGGAATCCATAGAGTCATTTCTACTTCATGCTGCCGTTCTTCACAGGCAATACTACAGGCGTTGGGTTTTTTCCAAGTATCGATTCCTAGCCCGATCCCTTCACACAAATCGATTTCCCAGAAACTACCGTTACCCAACAACTGGGGGGCTTTACCCGTCACTTCGTAAAACATCGTCAGAAAGTTCTGTTTCTACAAAATCAGTAGTTTCATATAGTTCCCAAATATCTGATTGGGCGAGGGTGATGGTCATAGAATTTTCGAGCTACTGATATTTGCCATACAACTCACACAGGCAAAACATTTTGCAATTTCTAGCGATCGCCTTACCATTATCAATATGTATCTTCAAAAACCATACAGTAATTGCTAATTTATATCAACTGGATGAAGTATTTTAAGCATCGAATTTTCTTCTTTAAAGTATTATGCCTACTCCTCAATGCCTATCCCCTACTCTATGAGAGCAAAAATTGAAGATACGATTTTATTTCTCCACCGCGAAGACGTACCGACTTATAAAAAAGGTGGTTCTGTGGTTCGGAACAGCTATTTCTGGGCGCTGCGTTCCATTGCTGGTAGATCGGTGCGCGATCGCGATTGGGAATATGAATCAGAAGTTTGGTTTGCTCTGGCGCGAATGCTACTATCCTTCAGTGAATCGGGTTATCTGGGTTTGCGAGAAACTATCCTCGAATTTCCCCCGACTCAAGAAAAAATTCCTGAGATCCTACGTCCTGTTGCGACTTGGGAGTAAGCGGTTAGTCAGTTGTCAGTTAACAGTTAACAGTTATCAGTTAACAGCGATCGGGGAGCGCCCGAGCAGTTAATTCCGACTTACGACTTACGACTTGTAAATCAGTCTGTTGCTGACTCGTAGCTGATTTGGTCGGATTGACAATTGTGTGGTTCGACGCGGATGGCGACTCTAACCGATCCGTATCGTTCTCGCATCCGTGCTTCTACTTCTTCGGCTATGTAGTGGGCGGTTTCAATGTCAGACGAGTAGATGACTAAATGCATTTCAATAAAAACTTGCCGACCGACTACGCCACGGGAGGCGATATCGTGACAGTTGATGACTCCTGGTACGGACATGGCGATCGCGTGAATTTCTTCAGGTGCGATCGCGATTTCATCGACTAGCCAAGGTAAATTATCTTTCAAAACTTCCCAGCTACTGCTAAATACTAAAAAAGCGACGGGAAAAGCCAAAATTACATCAAGCCACGGTAGTAAAGGAATACCCGATTCCTGTCCTTGCCAAACGCCAATTAATCCCGTCAATACCGTGAGCGTAATCCACCCATCGCTCATCGTATGTTTGGCATCAGCAATCAAAATCGGACTGCCTAATCGTTGCCCTTCGCCATCCTCGTAATAGGCAAGAAAAATATTCACGCCCAATACGATCAGCAACAACCACAATTCTGGTGCAGAAACCTTAACTAGCTCTGTACCTTTAAGCATTCGCTCTATAGCTGTTTGTAAAATTTCAAAACCTGCAATGCTAATAAAACCCGCGATTCCCAAAGCTCCTATCGCTTCAAATTTTTGATGTCCGTAAGGATGATCGCGATCCGGTTCTGGAGAAGATAGGTTATTGGCAACTAGCCCCAAAATGTTGTTGCTACTATCTGTCACGCTATGTAAAGCATCCGAAAACAAGCTGAGAGAACCAGTCCACCAAGCCAGGATTGCTTTGAGTATTGTCACGCTCAAATTCAGCAGTAGGGTAATGAGCAATACCTTCCGCACTGCTATACGGTTATCATTTCCCATACCATTCCATCTTACTTGCTCTTAAGTAGTTGTTTTTTGTGGTCTTAATTGACACAGCGGCATACAAAATTACTAGATAATAAAAGACTGCTATTGTCTAGTTTTACTTATTAGCTCAAATCACCTGTTTTTAACCTACGATACGTTGTTATTCCATAAATTGAATCATATGGTTTAAATTCTCTTAGGGTAAAGTCAAGTTTTACATACTATTACAAGAATCAGTTCGTCTTATTGAAAAAGATTATTGTTTAGCTTGGATTCTAAGGCTAAATTTAACGGCGATCGCACCGCTTTAATAAGTAGAGCTTTTCAAAATCGTGAATTAAATCCAATTACGATAATTGGCTGTAATCGTTGTTAGTAATTTGTGAGTGGCTAGTGGCTAGTAGTAGATAGGGTGTGGGGTGTGGGGTGTGGGGTGTGGGGTGTGGGGTGTAGTGGATTGTTAACTGGTCAGGAGTCACTGATAACTGATAACTGATAACTGATAACTGATAACTGATAACTGAATATATCTATCGTGGGAGAGATTTATTCAGGGTGGCTGTCTCCCTTAAGTTAAGTTTTAGAGGGAGCGTGTTTCTGTCAGCGTTGGAGTGAGAAGAAATGGTGACACTGTTTTGGCATAGCAAGCGATCGCTTTCAACCTGAAACAGAAACATATGGCTAACTTGCGTCACAGTCAATTGTTGGTGAGGGTCGCTAGCGCGATCGCGGTTGGTGTTGGCTGTCTGACTTTGATTGGCTGGATATTTGATATTGCTATTTTCAAAAGCGTAATTCCAGGCACAGCCACGATGAAAGCGAATGCAGCCGTGGCTTTTATTTTAGCTGGCGTGTCTTTGTTTATTGGCAATGGTAGGGGCGCACAGCTGTGCGCCCCTACTAGAATAACGACTCCCGACTCCCCAATTGCCAAAATTTGTGCTGCTACTGTCGCTTTAATTGGTTTGCTTACTCTATGCCAATACGTCTTTAATTGGAATTTGGGGATTGATGAGTTGCTGTTTCGAGATCTACCTAAGTCTCCAGCAAATCCTTATCCTGGGCGCATGGCGGATAATACTGCCTTGAATTTTATCCTGTTGGGCGGCGTGCTGTGGCTGTTGCGATCCCCCCAACCCCCCTTAACAAGGGGGGCAAATCAATCCTCCTTCCCAGGGGAGACAAACCCATCTCTTTCATCCTCTTTAAACAGGGGGGCAAGTCAGTCTGTTTCATCTCCCTTATCAGGGGAGACAAGCCCACCTCTTTCACCCCCCTTTTTAAGGGGAGCAGGAGGGGAGCGCGTTTTCTTGACTCAAGCTTTAAGTCTTGCTGTGATTTTAATTGCCTTACTCGCTCTTATAGGATATGCCTATGGCGTAGAAGTGTTTTATCAGTTTATTGTCTACTCCACATCAATGAGTCTGCTCACGGCAATAACTTTTCTCTTGCTTGGTGCAGGTACGTTGTTGGTATATCCCGATCGCGGTTTTATGGCAGTTGTCACAAGCGAATTGAATGGGGGCATAGTTGCACGTCGTCTGACTCCTAGCGCGATCGCAATTCCAATAATTTTAGGTTGGCTGGTTTTGCAGGGATACCGATGGCAACTTTACGATCCAGGTTTTGCAATCGCCCTGCTAGTAATATTGTTAATTGCGGTCTATATCAGTGTAATTTGGCACAATGCCAGATCTTTGAACCGAATAGATCGCGATCGCCAACGTGCAGCAACAACTTTACAGGAAAGCGAAGCCAAGTTCAGACAGATCGTAGAATCAAACATCATTGGCATCTACTTTGGTGACTTTAGCGGGCGAATTTTTGAAGCCAACGATGCTTTTCTCTCCATGATGGGATACACCCGTACTGAGTTGGCAGCAGGAAAGCTGTATTGGAATCGCATGACACCACCAGAGTATGAAGCATTAGATCGACAGAGAGTCGCAGAGATTCAAGCATATGGTGCTTGTTCTCCGTTTGAAAAAGAATATATTCGTAAAGACGGGACTCGCGTGCCGATCCTGCTTGGAATTACTCAAATTGAGGGTGGAGACAATGGCTATAGTGCTTGCTTTGTTATCGACTTGACAGAATGCAAACAAGCTGAAATTGCTTTACGCGAGAGTGAAGAACGTTTTCGCCGTGCTGTTATCAACGCACCATTTCCGATCGTTATCCATGCCGAAGATGGCGAAGTCGTGCAAATTAGCCAAGCTTGGACGGAATTATCCGGTTACACTGCTGATGAAATTCCCACAATTGCTGCTTGGACGGAAAAAGCTTATGGAGAAGCGAAAAATACAGCTAGAGCAGCTATAGAGCGCTTATACAGCCTAGATAGAAGGTTAAAAGAAGGAGAATTCATAATTACTACCAAGCAGGGAGAAAAGAGGACTTGGGATTTTAGTTCTGCTCCCTTGGGTCGTTTGGCAGATGGTAGACGAATGGTTATCAGCATGGCAGCTGATGTGAGCGATCGCAAGTTGACTGAAAACGCCTTGCGTCAGAGTGAAGCTAGGCTAAGACTTTTTGTCGAATCGGATGTCATCGGCATTTTATACGGAGACATTCATGGAGGAATAAATTATGCCAATGATGCCTTTTTGCACATTATTGGCTACACCCGTGCCGATTTAGAGGCGGGTAGGGTGCGCTGGGACGATTTATCTCCTCCAGAATATTCAGCCTTGGATGCCGAGAAAATTGCCGAAGCACGAGCTAAGGGAACTTGTACGCCCTATGAAAAAGAGTATATTCGCAAAGATGGGGCGCGGGTTTTTGTGATGCTGGGTTACGCCTTGCTGGGGGAAAATCGGGAACAGTCAGTCGCATTTATTTTAGATATTAGCGATCGCAAACATGCTGAAATCGAACGCGATCGGTTTTTTACACTTTCCTTAGACATGCTGTGTATCGCTGGGTTAGATGGCTATTTTAAGCGGATCAATCCTGCTTTTGAAACCATTCTCGGCTTTACTCAAAAGGAAATTCTTCAGACACCATACATCGATTTGATTCATCCAGAAGATCGGGAAAAATCTCTCGCTGAAGTTGAAAAACTCTCGACTGGAATTATTACTGTCAACTTTGAAAATCGTTTTTTGTGTAAAGATGGTTCTTACAAATGGCTGATTTGGAGTTCTGTACCCGACGTTGAATCAAAACTGTTATATGCAGTGGGACACGATGTCACCCAACGCAAACATTTAGAACACAAACTGCGCAAACAAGCAGAAATTTTGCATAAACTGAACGCAACTTTAGAAGAAAGAGTTGGACAGCGCACAGCGCAACTTGAAGCTGCCAACCAAGAATTAGAATCTTTCTCCTACTCAGTCTCCCACGATCTCCGCGCTCCGTTGCGTCACATTGCTGGATTTGTCGATCTACTGCAAAAGCGAATTAAATCCAACACCACATTAGATGAAACGAGTCAGCGCTACCTCAATATCATTGTGGAAACGACTCAATTAGCTGGGAAGTTGATCGATGACTTATTATCCTTCTCTCGAATGGGACGCATAGAAATGCGCTTCACCAATATTGATATGAATTTACTGGTGCAGGAAATATTGCAAGAACTAGAGATAGAAACTAAGAAACGCCAAATTTCCTGGCAGATTAAAGCCTTACTGAGCGTCCAGGGCGATCCGTCAATGTTACGGTTAGTATGGCGAAATCTTATTGAAAATGCGCTTAAATATACTAAGTTAAACTCGCAGACAGAAATTACTATTGGGAGTCAAATTTTATCAGAGTCTCAGGAGGTGGTATTTTTCGTAAGAGACAACGGTATCGGTTTTGATATGCAGTACGTAAATAAATTGTTTGGAGTGTTTCAACGCCTACACAGCGACCCCAACTTTCAAGGTACGGGAGTAGGATTAGCTAATGTCCAGCGCATCATACACCGTCATGGTGGGCGAGTGTGGGCAGAAGGAGAAATAGATAAAGGAGCAACGTTCTTCTTCTCGTTACCAAGACTGGGAGTGAGGGGTGGAGAGTAGAGAGCGAACAATGGAATTAAAGCGCATTCTCCTGGTGGAGGACAGCATTAACGACGTAGAGTTAATCCTGACTGCCCTAGCAGAAAACCATTTAGGTAACGAAGTCGTCGTTGTCCGCGATGGCGAAGAAGCTTTAGATTATTTGTACCGCCGAGGCGTGTATCGATTGCGTCGCGAAGGCAATCCCGTTGTGGTGCTACTCGATCTAAAACTACCTAAAATTGATGGGATAGAAGTTCTAGGGCAATTGAAAGCAGATAGAGATCTGAGAACCGTGCCTGTAGTGATTTTGACTTCTTCCCGCGAAGAACGAGACTTAACTCGCTGTTATGAATTAGGGACAAACGCTTATGTAGTTAAACCAATTGATTTTCATGAATTTGTGGGTGCGATTCAAGGTTTAGGGCTGTTTTGGGCAATTATTAACGAGCCACCACCTGGCTCGCTATCTAACGCTCGTAGCGATCGACCAAATCAAGGAATAGAATGATGTCACTCAAGTTTCTGATTCTAGAAGACAGCATACTGGATGCAGAACTGATTACTGCGTTACTCGCAGAAAGTGAGATTGAGTGCGAATCGATTCAAGTGAAGACCCGTTCGGAGTTTCAAGCGGCACTCGAACGGGGTGGGTTTGACTTGATTCTGTCTGACTATTCCTTACCTGGTTTTGATGGCATTTCTGCCCTGGTTATGGCTCGACAGCTTTGCCCAGACGTGCCATTCATTTTCGTCACAGCCACAATGGGCGAAGAAGTCGCAATTGAAACCCTCAAAGGGGGTGCAACTGACTACGTACTCAAACAACGCTTAAAGCGCCTAATTCCTGCCGTAGAGCGATCGCTACGCGAAGCAGCAGAACGCCGCGCCCGTGTAATTGCCGAAGCAGAACTCAACCGTCGCGAAGAAGAATTTCGGGCATTGGTGGAAAATTCTCCCGATATTATTGCTCGATTCGACCGAGATTTGCGTCATCTGTATGTAAATCCGGTAGTCGAACGAGCTACAGGCTTGCCACCCGAAATGTATGTTGGGAAAACTCATGCTGAAGTGGGTGTATCAGCAGAAATTTGTACGCTTTGGCAATCGAGTTTGCGCCAAGTATTTGCCACTCAACAAGCAGACTTTTTTGAATACGATTTTCCCGCATCGGGCAATGGCATTCGTTATTACCAAACGCGAGTCGTACCAGAATTTGATTTAGACGGTACGGTGCAAACTTTACTAGCAATCACCCGCGACATCACCCAGTCTAAACTTGCAGAACAAGCATTACGAGCGCGAGAAGCTCAACTGCGACAGCAAGCCGAGGAACTCAAACGGGCAAATCAAGTTAAAGACGAGTTTTTAGCCGTACTTTCCCACGAATTGCGATCGCCCCTCAATGCAATCTTGGGGTGGGCGAAATTATTACGAACTCGTAAATTCAGCCCTGAGATTTTTAACCGCGCCCTGGAAACGATCGAACGCAACGCCCAATTGCAAACTCGCTTGATTGAAGATTTGTTAGATATCTCGCGCATCATTCGCGGCAAACTCACCCTCAACCCCCAACCTGTCAATTTAGCAACAGTCATTACCAATGCTTTAGAAACCGTTGGTCTCTCAGCTCAAACTAAGTGTATCGAATTAGTTTTTGAGGGAGCAGGGAGCAGGGAGCAGGGAGTCGGGAGTCCAGAAGAGAGACAGGGAGAACAAGGGGGACAAGGAAGCAATTCTAGCCACCAGCCACCAGCCACTAGCCACTACCAACTACCAACTACCAACTACCAACTACCAATAGTCTTAGGAGATCCGAGTCGGTTGCAGCAGATTGTTTGGAATCTCCTTTCCAATGCAATCAAATTCACTCCATCCGGCGGGCGCGTAACAGTAGAATTACAATTATCAAATAGGGAGCAGGGAGCAGGGAGCAGGGGGGAGAAGAGAGCTGAGGGAGCTGTAGGGCGAAGCCCTTCTCGAAGAATGGGAGCTGAGGGAGCAAAAAACAACTGTCAACCGTCTTCACGTAGTGTAGCGCCAGCGTTTACCATCAACTGTCAACCGTCAACCAACTACGCCCAAATCTCAGTCACAGACACCGGAATTGGCATTAGTACCGAATTTCTGCCCCATATATTCGATTACTTTCGGCAAGCAGATGCGTCGATTACGCGCAGTTATGGCGGTTTAGGTTTGGGTTTAGCAATAGTACGTCACTTGGTAGAACTGCATGGGGGAACAGTCTGCGCCGAAAGTCTAGGAGTCGGACAGGGAGCGACATTTAGAGTTATGTTACCCCTGCTGGAGAATTCAGAATTCGGAATTCGGAATTCGGAATGCGAAATTCGTAACTCCCGTACGGGCGGGTTTTCAAACCCGCCCCTACCGATTCCCGACTCCCGACTCAATAACATCCGAGTCCTAGTCGTAGAAGACGATCGCGACATGCGAGAATTTTTAGTGCTGACTCTAGAAGAATATGGGGCGCGGTTAATCGTAGTTGATTCGGCAGTAGCAGCACTAGAAGCGCTGGAAAAATCGCTACCAGATATCCTAGTCAGCGATATTGGAATGCCAGCTACAGACGGCTATACATTGATCCAGAAAGTTAGGGCATTACCTCCAGAACAAGGCGGACAAATTCCCGCGATCGCCCTCACAGCATATGCTAGAGAACAAGACCGCGATCGCGCCATAACAGCAGGTTTCCAAATTCATCTTGCCAAACCAGTCGTTCCCGATAAATTAGTAGAGGCGATCGGGCAATTAATCAGTTAACAGTTAACAGTTATCAGTCATCAGTTATCAGTTATCAGTTATCAGTCAACCGTCTTCACGTAGCTTGCTTCCCCGAAGGGGTAGTGTAGCGCAGCGTCAACCGTCAACCGTCAACCATCAACCGTCAACCGTCAACTGTCAACCGTCAACTGTCAACCGTCAACCGTCAACCATCAACCATCAACCATCAACCGTCAACCATCAACCGTCAACCATCAACCATCAACCGTCAACTGTCAACCGTCAACCATCAACCGTCAACCATCAACCAACAACCAACAACAAATATAGAGATAGAATAATTTTCTGTTCTCTTTGCGCAACGTCCTTATGTCTGCCATTCCTGCCGCACCTTTTTCCATTGAAGAAATCGCTGCTGAAGGCATTAAGCCGGAAGAATACGAAGAAATTGTCAAAAGACTGGGACGACACCCTAATAAAGCAGAGTTAGGCATGTTTGGTGTGATGTGGTCGGAACATTGCTGTTACAAAAATTCTCGACCGCTATTAAAACAGTTTCCTACCACTGGTAAACGCATCCTGGTAGGACCAGGTGAAAATGCAGGTGTTGTCGATTTGGGTGATGGGCTGCAACTGGCTTTTAAAATTGAATCGCACAATCACCCCTCAGCCGTGGAACCATTTCAAGGGGCTGCAACTGGAGTCGGAGGCATTCTAAGAGATATTTTTACGATGGGGGCGCGTCCCATTGCCTTGCTTAACTCTCTGCGTTTTGGTTCCTTAGATGATGCTCGTACTAGACAGCTATTCAATGGTGTGGTAGCAGGAATTTCTCATTACGGTAACTGTGTGGGAGTCCCCACAGTCGGGGGAGAAGTCTATTTCGACCCGGCATACTCTGGTAATCCCTTGGTCAATGTGATGGCATTAGGATTGATGGAAACGCCGGAAATCGTCAAATCGGGAGCATCTGGTACTGGTAACCCAGTTTTATATGTTGGTTCCACCACAGGACGCGATGGGATGAAAGGGGCGAGTTTCGCTAGTGCAGAATTGAGCGAAGAGTCAGAACAAGATCGTCCCGCCGTGCAAGTGGGCGATCCGTTTTTAGAAAAATCTTTAATTGAAGCTTGTTTAGAAGCATTTAAAACTGGAATTGTCGTTGCAGCCCAAGATATGGGTGCAGCAGGGATTACCTGTTCGACATCCGAAATGGCAGCTAAAGGCGGGGTAGGAATTGAATTCGATCTCGATAAAATTCCCGTGCGCGAGACGGGTATGGTTCCCTATGAATATCTGCTCTCGGAATCTCAGGAACGGATGTTATTTGTCGCCCATAAGGGTAGAGAACAGGAATTAATCGAAATTTTCCATCGTTGGGGACTTCATGCTGTCGTAGCTGGTACGGTAATTGAGGAGCCAATTATCAGAATCTTATTTAAAGGCAAGGTAGCTGCTGAAATTCCTGCTAACGCATTGGCAGAAAACACACCCCTCTACCAGCGAGAATTATTGAGCGAACCACCAGAATACGCTCGTAAAGCTTGGGAGTGGAAGGCTGAATCTCTACCAACCTGTACCATTTCTGGAATTGAAATTCAAGGTCACAGCCAAACTTGGAACCAGATATTGCTAACTTTACTCGATACCCCAACGATCGCCTCTAAACGTTGGGTCTATCGTCAGTACGACCACCAAGTACAAAACAACACAGTCGTATTTCCTGGTGGTGCAGATGCCGCAGTTGTCAGATTGCGCCCATTAGAAGAATTCAAAAGTCAAAAGTTAAAAGTCAAAAATAATTCCGAATTCCGAACTCCGAATTCCGAATTCTCCAAAGGCGTAGCCGCCACAGTCGATTGCAACCCTCGCTACGTCTACCTCGACCCTTATGAAGGTGCAAAGGCAGTTGTTGCAGAAGCCGCCCGTAATTTAAGCTGTGTGGGGGCGGAACCAGTTGCGGTGACAGACAACCTCAATTTTGGTAGCCCTGAAAAACCAATTGGTTATTGGCAACTTGCAGAAGCTTGTCGCGGTTTAGCAGAAGCCTGCCAAGAATTTCAAACCCCCGTGACTGGTGGTAATGTCTCCCTGTACAACGAAACCTTCGACTCCGAAGGCAAGCCACAACCAATCTACCCTACTCCCGTTGTCGGGATGGTGGGCTTAATTCCAAACTTATCGAAAACCCGCACTCAAGGCTGGCAAACCGAAGGAGATTTGATCTATCTGCTAGGATTGCCGATCGCATTCCAAATTTCAAATCCCAAATCCCAAATCGGACTTGGTGCATCCGAATATCTCGCTACAATTCACGGCATAGTCGCCGGAAAGCCACCCCAAGTAGACTTTGACCTCGAACGGCGCGTTCAAGCTACCTGTCGAGAAGGCATTCAACAAAGTTGGGTCAACTCAGCGCACGACGTTGCTGAAGGTGGGTTGACAGTCGCCCTTGCCGAAGCCTGCATCAGTACTGGATTAGGTGCTGAAATTAACCTGGGGTTAACCGAAGATTTACCGCAACGCTGGGATGAAATTTTATTTGGTGAAGGTGGGGCGCGAATTTTGGTTTCCGTCTCACCACAACATCAACCAGCATGGGAATCTTATTTAACAGAGCAACTCGGAGATAACTGGCAAAAACTCGGTCGTGTCGGCAGTCCTACTCAAGAATTGCAGGTTTTCACAACCGACAGACAGATGATTATAACCGCTACGATTGAGATGATGCGCGATCGCTTTTTCAACGCTATAGAACGGCGGCTATCTGACTCAGCTACCCTGCCTAGCTAAGTGACAAAAAAATAATTGACCAAAATCTTGCTCTTAACAAAATTTATGACGATACTGTTGTATGTATCTTGATTAACATTTTTTTAAGTATTAGTTAATGTTTCCAAACTCATTAGTTTGGATTATCTCGTTTGCTAAGTCAATTCCACAAAGTCAACTCGCCGCTCAGGAGCAACACTGTAGCATGGATCTCTACCAGCCCACTTCAGGAAGTATGCAGGATGTAAGTCACAGTATGGACGTGCGATCGCTTCATCCCTCAGAACCCTCTGACAAGCAAGAAGAAGCTTGCGGCGTTTTCGGCATTTACGCACCCGCAGAGGACGTTGCCAAACTAACTTACTTCGGTCTGTACGCCCTACAACACCGAGGGCAGGAGTCAGCCGGAATTGCAACGTTTGACGGCACGACAATACACCTACACAAAGAAATGGGGCTGGTTTCCCAAGTCTTCAACGAGTCGATTCTGCAACAAATGCCTGGTAGGATGGCAGTCGGTCACACCCGTTACTCTACTACTGGTTCTAGTCGGGTGGTGAACGCCCAGCCTGCGGTGGTCGAAACTCGCTTGGGTAGTCTTGCTTTAGCACATAACGGCAATTTAGTCAACACTAAAGCTCTGCGCGAAGAATTACTTCAGCGGCAGTGTAACTTTAATACGACGACAGACTCAGAAGCGATCGCCTTTGCGATCGCCGAAGCAGTTAACGATGGCAAAGATTGGTTAGATGGCGCAATTACCGCTTTTAAACGCTGCCACGGCGCTTTTAGTTTAGTGGTTGGGACGACCGCAGGACTAATGGGAGTGCGCGACTCGAACGGCATTCGTCCGCTTGTCATCGGCACGTTGGGTAGCAATCCCCATCGCTACGTTCTCGCTTCTGAAACCTGCGGGTTAGATATTATTGGTGCAGAATACCTGCGAGATGTAGAACCAGGCGAACTGGTATGGATTACTGAGGCAGGCATAGCCTCCTATCACTGGGCGCAACAACCCCAGCGCAAACTATGCATCTTTGAGATGATTTACTTTGCCCGTCCAGATAGCGTCATGCACAACGAAAGCTTGTACACCTATCGCTTGCGGTTGGGCAGACAACTGGCAAAAGAGTCTTTTGTAGAAGCAGATATGGTCATGGGCGTACCTGATTCTGGTATCCCCGCCGCAATTGGCTTTTCTCAAGCCTCTGGGATTCCCTATGCCGAAGGGTTGATTAAAAATCGCTATGTTGGTCGCACCTTCATCCAACCAACCCAAATGATGCGCGAGTCAGGCATCAAAATGAAACTGAATCCCCTCAAAGATGTCCTAGCTGGAAAACGAGTCATCATCGTCGATGATTCCATCGTGCGCGGTACAACCAGCCGCAAACTCGTCAAGACACTACGCGAGGCGGGTGCAACAGAAGTGCATATGCGAATTTCTTCCCCTCCCGTAACCCATCCCTGTTTCTACGGTATTGACACGGATAATCAAGACCAGTTGATTGCCGCGACGAAATCAGTCGAAGACATTGCCAAACAAATTGAAGTCGATTCCCTTGCCTACCTCAGTTGGGAAGGAATGCTGTTAGCCACAGGAGAAGACCCTAACAGTTTCTGTTCGGCTTGTTTTACAGGCGATTATCCCGTCGCCGTACCCGAACCCCTGAAGCGTTCTAAGTTGATGCTAGAAAAATCGTCGGTTTGATCCAAAGGCAGTAGAGATATTTCACAAAATATTTCTACTATCTTTTCGCAATTTTATGCACTGTCAAATTTCCGAATATGACACAATACAGTTCAGTTAAAAGTATTAGATCCTCAAAGATCCCCCCTAGCCCCCCTTGAGAAAGGGGGGCTAGGGGGGATCGTCTTATCTGAACCGTATTGCTACCAAATCCTGAATCAAAAAATCGTTTTTTGTCAGGGGTAGTTGGTAATTGGCTTGGAAAACCAAATTCTTGTTTCAGTCTAGCCACAAGCCACCAGCCACTGATAACTATCAACTGTCAACTGTCAACTGTTAACTATTAAGCCATTCTAAGATTTGTTTGTTGACCAATTCTGGAACTTCATCGTGAGGACAATGACCAGCATTAGGAATGGGAACAATCTCAACATTGTGTCCCTTCTCCTTTACTTGTTGAAAAATCTTAGCACCAGTAATTGGTGTCCAAGGATCGTCCGCACCCCAAATCACCAAGAGAGGATGCTGGACATTCGGTAAAAGTTCTGCAATGGTTGGACCAGGAGGCGCAGCCAAAATAGAAGCAAATACTTGTTGCGCTCCCGGGTCACAGGAAGGCGCATGTAAAATATCTACGAGTTCATCTGTTACGGCTTCTCGGTTGCGGTAAACCTGAAGTAAAGTCCGGCGAATCTGGGGTTTTTGGCGAACCCGATTGAAAATGATTTTTCCTGTAATTTGAGAACGCACCAAGCGATTAAACGCCGACATCACCACTCGTAAAGGTGGATTGAGTTCGTGGGGACGGTGAGACAACCCCCCCGCACAGTTAATTAAAATTCCCCCAGCAGCTATTTCTGGATGGTTGGCAACTGTCATCAAGCTTAGCAGCGCCCCAATGGAGTTACCGACAAATACTGTAGGCTTTTGAATGTGTTCCGTCCAAAAATCTTTTAGTAGTTCTTGCCATACTTCCATCGTGTAATTCAAAGCTGGCTTATCAGAACCACCAAAACCGAGTAAGTCGATCGCAAAAACTCGATAACCCCCTGCCGCTAATGCAGGGATATTCTTGCGCCAGTGACCAATCGAAGCACCGAAGCCATGTACGAGCATCAAGGGATTACCCTCGCCCATAACGGTATATTGAATCTTATAGCCTTGCCAGTGCCAAATCTGTTTCTCGATAGATGCCGTCGATGCTAGCTGCGGAGTAATCACGAGGGGATATGAAGATTTATGAATGGTTGTCTTTATAGATCGTACATATTTTTGCTAGAAGTGCCAGAGTCGAGAGTCGATCGTGGGGAGTCGCGTCAAGTGGAAGCAAATGTTTCCGTAAAATAATAACCGTTTACGGGGATGCACGCTCGGATTAAGCTGAATAGCTGAATCCCAATAATCATTTTTTATTTGCCGAACCTCATGAACAGACGCGATTTATTGATTTTATCTGCTGGTGTCGCTACTACACCTCTACTGGTACAAACAGGAACGGGAAATGCTCAAACCAAACCTACAGCCAAAGGCGAAACGGTTACTTTAGGTAAAGATTTACAGGGATATTACGTTCGTCCCCAAGGCAGCGGCACTTTTCCCGCCATCATGGTTTTTATGGAAGCATTTGGCTTAAACCCGAATATTAAAAATGTCTGCGATCGCTTCGCCCAAGCTGGCTATGTTGCCCTTGCCCCAGACTTCTATCATGGCGATGTTTTCGACTATAAAGATTTACAAGGAGCAGTAGCCAAACTGAAATCTTTAAACGACGATACTGTCATGGCTGAAGTCGGACAGGGATTAGACTTCTTAGCCAAGCGCAAAGAGGTAGCTGCCGATCGCATTGGCGTGACAGGTTTTTGTATGGGAGGCAGATACACGTTTCTCGCGAATGCCGTACATGCCGATCGCTTTCAAGCAGCAGTCAGTTTTTATGGTAGCGGCATCGGTGTAGCAAAAATAGGACGCAAGCCCCTACTAGATCGAGTCCCAGCCATGCGATCCCCTATTATGTTAGTTTACGGTGCGGATGATGAGATGATCGCCGCCGACGAACACGCCCGCATTACCGAAGCCCTTTCCCAAGCGAAAAAACGTTACATCCTCACCGTTTTTCCCAATGCCGGACATGGCTTTTTAAGCGATCGCCGCGATAGCTACGCCGCCGCCCCAGCCAAAGAAGCATGGGAAATGACTATGAATTTCTTTCAACGATATTTGAAATGATATTTGGTAGTTGGTAGTTGGTATTTGGTAGTTGACGGTAAACGCTGGCGCTACGCTGCGTGAAGACGGTTGACAGTTGTTTTTTGCTCCCTCAGCCCCCTCAGCCCCCTCAGCCCCCTCAGCCCCCTCAGCTCCCTTCTCAGCTCCCTCAGCTCCCTCAGCTCTCTTCTCAGCCCCCTCAGCCCCTCAGCTCTCTTCTCAGCCCCCTCAGCTCCCTTCCCCCGACTCCCGACTCCCGACTCCCGACTCCCCCTTTTCTACAAGTATGTAGTTTAACTAGTTGCACACTATGCTGTTGCTCCGCTAGCCTAACTAAATTAGTCTAGCTGTCCGATTTATATGGAAGTAATACACCCTTACTGTGCGGGTTTGGATGTCCAGAAAAAAGCTGTACTGGCGTGCTGTATTACCTCAAACTCAAAAGGAGAGAGGGTAAGTCAGACGCACAGCTTCAACAATAAAGTGCCGGACTTACTAGCTTTATCTGATTGGCTAGGAAGCAATGGCGTGACTCATATCGCATTGGATATTACTGGTGAAGACTGGAAAACGGTTTATCACATTCTGGAAGCTAATTTTAGCGTTTTAGTTGTCAATGCCCAGCGGATCAAAGATGTGCCAGGGCGTAATACCGATACGCCGGATTTTGAATGGCTAGCCGAATTGCTACGTCATGGTTTGATCCGCAACAGTTTTATTCACCCCGTACCGCAAAGAGACTTACGAGACTTGATGCGCCAGCGTCATTTCTTAGTCAAAGAACGCCTGCATGTGGTCGATCGCCTTTACAAAGTTTTGGAATCAGCCAATGTTAAACTCGTATCTATGGTTAGCGATATCATGCATATCTCTGCCCGTGCTTTACTAGTAGCGATCGCCGAAGGAGAAACGAATACTTCTAATGTCAGCGATATTGCGATCGATCTACGCCAGCAGCAGCCGCAGGATTCCTATTTTCAACCCGTGCGATCGCACCATCGGTTCCTAATTGCCAATCACCTAAATCACATTGATTTTCTCGATCGGCAGATTGGCATTTTTAATGACAAAATTGCTGAATACGTGCAAAAGCGGATCGTTCGCATCACAACTTCTGGCACGAACCAAGTACAACCATCCACACATGCTACTGCTAACTCCGTGCAAACTGCCAAACTCATACCCAGTTGGGAAGAGGCTTTAGCAGCTTTCTTGAATGGAGGTAGAATCTAGAAATTTCGGATTTGAGATTTTGGATTATAGTCTGAGCAATGGCGTTCACTTCAAAGTTTGCTATTGAGGATGCTTGCTGTCGATCGGCAATCCACAATATCTGCTGAAATAATTTCTCAATACCTTCAGTTCCAACATCTTGTCACCATTTGACCAATTCAAAATTCAAAATTCACGCATTCAAAATTAACTTTGAATTTTGAATTGGAGCGAAGCGACTTGACTGGGGGTGAGTGCAGAATTTTTCAAAGACACTGAATAAAGGTTTGGCTATTATAGTATCGACCATTACCCAGGTGAGGGGTGATTGCTATGGCTCGCTATACTTGTTCGTTTACAGTTGCAACAGTTGCAGATGATGTAGAGTTTTTGCGCCAATTATTGAATCAAGTTTTGCACTCGTGCCATTTAGATATTCAACACGATGAAAGCGATTACATGATGGCGCGAGAACGTCTCGGTCAAGTCTCGTTTTCAAAGCTAGTCAAGGTGGAAGCACTCATCGATAAAACTAACGCTACCAACTCAGCAACACGGGTAAATTTGATTGTAAAAAATGAAGAACTACCAGTTCAAATAGATAATCACTGCTACCAAATGTTTAATTTAGTCAAGCAGGCGATCGTAGATAATTGTCAATGGCAGTTAGTAGAAACTGCGGTTGAGTCGATTTAGATCGAAGCCTTCTACTTTCTGCCTTCCTGGACTAGTTTGCATCCAGTTTATAGTTTCGCAAACCGATCTAATCGTCAAAATCTGGCATCATATTGGGTCCAATCAGCGTCACATCATATTCATCCAGTGGCGCTGAGGGAATAGTATCGCGTTTGAGGAGATAGTAGATTGCCCGTACCCTCGGACCAAACACAACTTCGTCCTCGTCTTGAAGATCGTGGACTTGAAGCTTGCGACCGTTAATTAATAATCCATTAGCACTCGGCTTGCCCTTAGCATCACCGTCTACAATTCGATAGAAGGAACTGCCATCCTCCTGTGGCAATCGAACTAAAGTAGCATGGCGGCGAGATACAAACTGTGAAAACAGCCGAATATCGCAGCGGGAGTCTCTACCAATAGAATAAACAGGACCGTCTAAAACAAACTCTTTGCGCCCCTGATCGTCTTCTATAATTAGTAGATGGTTCTGATTGGGTTGTGAAGGCATTGAAAGCGGGTTGTGATTTATTGTAGGTTTTGACTCTCTAGAATATGTAACCTTTTGAGTTATCCATTACTCAACCACACTCTTGAGTAATCATTCTTGACCTAGTTTAACCTCGATTAGTTGAGATCGAGTCTATTTTTTAAACGACGTAATAACAAGGAGTTAGTCACGACACTAACAGAACTAAATGCCATGAGCGCCCCTGCCGCCGCAGGACTGAGGACGAACCCCAATATTGGTAGTAATACACCTGCTGCAATGGGAATTCCGCAAACATTGTAAGCAAATGCCCAAAATAGATTTTGTCGAATTTTGTTAAATGTCGCTCGACTGAGATGAATTGCTTCCACGACATCGGTTAATTTTGTTCCCATCAGCACGATCCCAGCCGTCTCCATCGCTACATCTGTCCCAGCTTGTAAGGCAATCCCCACATCAGCTTGAGCTAAGGCTGGCGCGTCGTTGATTCCGTCCCCTACCATTGCGACTACTGAGAAAGAATTCGGAATTCGGAATTCGGAATTCGGAATTAATTTTGAATTTTGAATTGTTCCGTTGTCTCCTTGTCCCCTTATCCTTCCTTGCTGAAGTTCTTGAATCACTCCTGCTTTGCCGTCGGGGCGAATGTCAGCAAAGACTTGCGCGATTCCCAGTTGTTGGGCGATCGCCTGAGCAACTTCTTGTCTATCTCCAGTTAAAATAATGACTCTTAGCCCCATTTTTTGCAGGCTCTCAACGGTTTTCTTTGCCTCTGGTCTAGGGGTATCCATCACCGCAATTAAACCCGCTAACTGCCCCGCTACAGCAATGTAGATCGTTGTTTTACCTGCGGCTGCAAGTGTTTGAGCTTGAGCTTGTGTGGCTTCATCAATGACTATTCCCTGTTGAGTCAACCAGTCTTCATTACCCAGGAGTACCTGTCGTCCTTCGACTACAGCAGATACTCCCAATCCTGGTGCGGTATGAAATTCGCTAGCTGCTGGAATCGATAATCCCTGTTGCTTGACTTCCTGTTGAATTGCTGTCGCTAGGGGATGAATCGATCCGCTTTCCGCCGCCGCTGCTAATTGTAGGAGTGAGGAGTGAGGAGTGAGGAGTGAGTGGCTAGTGGCTAGTGGCTGGTGGCTAGTGGCTAGATTTTCTCCCTTGTCCTTGTCTTCCCGACTCCCGACTCCCGTAGGGGCGGGTTTATCCGCACAATTCTGGGTTGTTTCAGGGAGATCCTGTAACAACCCGCCCCTACGATTCCCGACTTCAATACAATCAGTCACGACAGGATGACCAGTTGTCAAGGTTCCAGTTTTGTCAAATACTACCGTATCTAATTGGTGTACCCGTTCGAGGACATCGCCACCTTTAATTAATAACCCCCGCTCGGCTGCCATGCCCGTACCAACTAAAATTGCTGTAGGAGTGGCGAGTCCCAAGGCACAGGGACAGGCAACAACCATCACTGCGATCGCCAGTTTTAAACTGAGCAATAAGGGAGAATAGTGGGTAGGGGCGCACGGCTGTGCGTCCGTACAGGAGTGGTGCGTGGCGTAGTAATGAGCTAAATGTTGAGTGTGTAGCGAGTGATGCGCGTGATGCCAATCTGTCACAGTTAAGACATTAGACCAAATATGAGTGCCGAAAAAGTACCAAAAGGTAAATGTTAAAGCTGCAACTGTTAGCACGCTGTAGGTAAAATAACCAGCTACCGTATCGGCTAATTTCTGCACTGGAGCCTTACGGGTTTGGGCTGCTTCTACTAATGCCACAATTTGAGATAGGGTGGTGTCTTTACCTGTACGAGTCGCGCGAATGGCGATCGCACCTGACTGATTTAACGTCCCCGCTGCTACGGTGTCCCCGATTTGTTTCATCACGGGAATCGATTCCCCCGTCAGCATCGACTCATCTACGGTTGTTTGTCCTATTACCACTTCCCCATCCACGGGAATTTTTTCCGATGGTAAGACTTGCAACCATTCTCCAACACGGACGCGATCGGCAGGAATTTCAATACTCGTATTTTGTCCCTTGGGCGTAACTTTTTCTGGGTTTGGAATTAACCGTGCGACTTGGGGTTGTAGCGCCAGTAAATTTCTAAATGCAGTAGCGGCGCGTCCTCTCGCTTGTTGTTCTAACGTCCTGCCTAGTAAGATAAATCCCAGTAACATCACTGGTTCGTCAAAGAAGCACTCCCAACCCAGTTGAGGGAAGAGTAAAGCTACCAGGCTTGCCGTATATGCCGTTAGTGCGCCTAAGCCCACTAAAGTATTCATATTCGGCGCGTTGTGACGTAATCCTCGCCAGCCATCTACTAAAATTTCTCGTGCTGGTAGGAGTAGGGTGACTGTAGCTAAGCCGCAGTGAAACCAGATATTACTTAAAATTGGTAAGACTGGTCCGCCTAACTCGCTCAAATGCCCCATACTGGAGAGAACGAGCAGTATGGATGCTACGATCAGTTGTCTCTGTGCCGATCGCATTTTTTGGCGATGCTTTGCTTCAACATCTTCGCCAACATTTGTTTGTGCTGTTTCCGCCGTCCTTGCTTGCGTTTCAAATCCCGCCGCCGTTAATCTTTCAGCTAAGGCGGCTGGTTCAACTGCACCAGATTCGCACTCTACAACTGCAACTTCCGTCACCAAATTTACGCAAGCAGAAATGACACCAGGATGTTGAGATAATTGTTTCTCTACAGTTTTGACACAACCAGCACACTTCATTCCCTGGACATCCAGAGTGATTTTTTCGCTTGGCGTAGCGATCGCGCTAGTATCTGCTTGCTGTGGTTCAGTTTTTGGGACGAGTTGCATAGGACAACTAGAGTGACTTGCAAAAAAGGCTCAGTAACCACTCTAGCGTTATTGCCACCAGTAAAGAAGATTTGTCAGCTACAGCCGCTGGTTTTGAAGCAGAGCTAAAGCTTTTTCCCAGACTTGCGGGCTAAGCTAAATAATATTTTGACCGAATTTTCCTGACGAATACTCTTACAGCTTGCACTAAATATTAGATTTTGAGTATTTGCCAAGCTAAAGCGATCGCCTATATTCTCTGCCCCAAAGTTTTGACTTTTGACTTTTAACTTTTGACTTTCTCAAGTAGCCCCACTTCCCAAAATATATAGACTCAACAACGTCCCGCTATTCCAAAGACTGTGCAACAACATCGGTGCTAAAAGATTGCGCGATCGCGTGTAAACTATCCCTAAAATTATTCCCAACGTCATTAGCGGTAAAATTTCTGAAAGACTGAGGTGAGCTAAGGCAAACAAGAAAGCACTCAAAATAATTGCCCACCAAACAGAGATATATCTGGTAAGAGAAGGTAACAGAAAACCGCGAAACAAAAATTCTTCAAATAAAGGAGCAGCGATCGCGGCAGTGAAAAAGAATATACTCAAAGCTACACTATCTCTTGCTTCCAAAGCTAACGATAACAGTGGATTGCTACCTCCTTGCCCTTGCCACAATTGTTGATTGATAATTGACACGATCAATACCAAAGGCAAAGCAACGCAATACCCACCAACCCCCCATAATATCCAGTTACTTCGCCAGTTAAAACGAAACCAGCCTTCAGGTAAGGGAAAAAACGATTTAATCGATAGATATAAAACTCCCAACCCTCCCGCAGCTAGTAATAAGTAATTCACTAAAACGTAGAAAGCCTGAATTCTAATTTGTCCGCCTACGGGCTTGACACCAAGGAACGAAAGTGTTAGGGGAATTAACACTTGTCCCATCAGGAAAAAGCCGACAATAAATACTTGCCAAACTATTTCCCCAGTCCAAGGCGTAACCCAAACTAGATCTTCGTTTCGAGATAGGATAGACTCTTTGCCCTTTCTCGCTCTCTGAGCTATCAAAAAAATTAGTAACCCTAAGCCAGTCACGCCTGCAAGCCAGGGTAGGCTACCAATAATCGCTAGCTTGACAATTGCTTGTTCGGCGATTTCTTGTTGCGCCGCTTGTAGTTGTGCAAATGCATCCTGTCGTTGCTGGAGTTCGTAGAGACGCAACAAAGCGCGATCGCGAAACCATCCATCTAAATTAGTTTGAATTAACTGCTGCGCGTCAGGCAACAACCGCGCCGGATTGCTCCACAGTCCGATGAGGGCGTTAGCTGTTTCAATAATTGGGGTGTGGGGTGTGGGGTGTAGGGTGTGGGGTGTCGTAAGTGAAAGACTCTCCCCTTGTCCCCCTTGTCCCCCTTGTCCTCCTTGTCCCCCTTTCAAACTCTCCCAAGTCTTTATCGCCTCCGCCGTCTTCCCTTGCTGTGCTTTCAGGATTCCCAAGCGTAAGGTGAGTTCGGCGTTGAGTTTTTCTAGTCGGTCGAGCGATCGCTGTAGGATATTCTCTTGGTTAGAACGAGATGTTTCTGTCACTGGTGGAGTGGCAGATTCAGGCTGAGGAGTAGCTGGTGCGGATTCAGGTAGCGATCGCGTTTGTTTGAGTTGTGCTAAAGCTTTCTGAATGTTTTTCTGGGTTGAAGTCTTAGCTTCCTGATATTGCTCGATTGCCGTTTCTATAGGCTTATCTCCCAACAAAGCTTTACGAGCATTAGTCAGATCTTTACCCCTACTATCTTGGGGTTGCCACTCGGCAGCACGCAAGAGCAGATTGGTTTCGTAGAGTTCCAAGCGACTTTGAAATTGGGGCTGCTGCCAACTTTGCCATAAAGATGCTCCAGCCAGTAAAACTGTTAAAACCGTCAACGCACTTAAAACTACCCGCTTAATTGTCATGCCACACTCTAGAATGCGATCGCCCTTCTTGAGCATTATGGCAAGAAACAGCCAGAGGGAAAAATTTTTCCCTAGCGATGGCGATCGCTGCAAGTTAAAATGACCCTGGCAATAAATTTGAATTCTAAACCTTAGCTCTTATCTAAATGACCACTCGTGTTGTAATCGTGCGCCACGGACAAAGCAGCTATAACGCCGAACGTCGCATCCAAGGACGTAGCGATGTTTCAGTCTTAACAGAACGAGGGCGTGAAGATGCCCTCAAAGTCGGCGCAGCCCTTAACAATCTCAACTTTGCCGCTATCTACTCCAGCCCGCTGCAACGTGCCAGACAAACAGCAGAAATCGTTCGCAACTGTTTCGCCACAACAACACCTCTAACAGTTACAGAACAGTTATTAGAAATTGACCTACCCCTATGGGAAAAGCTCACAGTCCATGAAGTCAAGGAGAAATTTCCCGCAGATTATCGCTTGTGGCACGAGTTTCCTCACGAATTCAAAATGGAGCTACAAACGCCTCAAGGCACAAAAGAGCATTTTCCCGTCCTCGCCCTGTACCAACAGGCACGGCAATTTTGGCAAGATCTTCTCTCCCGCCATGCTGGGGAAACTATCCTGATTGTCGGACACAACGGCATTAACCGCGCCCTCCTCAGTACCGCAATTGGCATTTCTCCCAGCCGCTATCATTCCATTCAACAGTCAAATTGTGGAATTAGCGTCTTAAATTTTAAACCCCCCTTCCCACCTGCTGAAAGTCAAGGTCAAGGCGGTTCCGTACAGCTTGAATCGATGAATCAACTCGCCCATTTGGGAAGAGATGTTTTACCATCTTTCCGACCAAACCACCAAGGACAAAGAATCTTACTGATTCGGCATGGCGAAACTGAGTGGAATCGCCAGACCAAATTTCAAGGGCAAATTGACGTTCCCCTCAATGACAATGGCAGAGAACAAGCCCGTAAAGCAGCAGAATTTCTCAAAACTGTAAAACTCGATTTTGCCTTCAGCAGTCCGATGCTGCGTCCCAAGGAAACAGCCGAAATTATTTTGCAGCATCACCCCGAAACTCAACTGAAGTTATACGACGGACTCAGAGAAATCGGTCACGGACTTTGGGAAGGAAAATTAGAAGCAGAAATCGAGCAAACATTTCCAGGGGAATTAGAACGGTGGCGGACAGTACCAGGTGAGGTACAAATGCCAGAAGGAGAAAATTTACAGCAAGTCTGGGAACGCAGCGTTGTTGATTGGCAGAAGATGCTAGCTTCGGTAGCAGATCGCCCTCAGACAGGTATAGTGGTGGCACACGATGCCACAAACAAAGTTTTGCTGTGCCATGTTTTAGGCTTATCCACCGCTCAGTTTTGGAACTTCCGCCAAGGTAACGGAGCCGTGACAGTCATCGATTATCCTCAAGGCTTAAATGGTTTACCCGTGTTGCAAGCAATGAATATTACCACCCACTTAGGCGGGGGCGTACTCGATAAGACAGCAGCTGGGGCGTTGTAAAGATCGTTGGTCATGAAAAAGTCAAAAGTCAAAAGTCAAAAGTCAAAACCAAGAACAACTAACCACGATTTATTACAAATGACATAGGGCGAAGCCCTTCCCGTAGGGTATGACAAATGACAAATGACAATGAGTGAATTACTACGACAAGTACGGGTTATCGATCCGGTGACGGGGAGCGATCGCCAAGCATGTGACGTGTTAATTGTAGATGGTGCGATCGCGGCAATAGGATCGCAATTGACTGATTATCCGGCTGATACTCAAGTTAAAGACTGTCAAGGCTTGGTATTAGGCACGGGGCTGGTAGATCTCTACAGCCATTCGGGAGAACCAGGATTTGAAGAACGGGAGACGCTGGCAACTCTTGCAGCTGCGGCTGCTGCTGGCGGCTTCACGCGCGTCAATTTGTTACCCGATACCATTCCGCCTGTGGATAACTCGGCTGTGGTGTCTAGGCTAATTCAGCAGGAAGCAGGGGGGAGAAGAGAGTTGAGGGAGCAATTCAAGTCACAAGTCACAAGTCACAACTCGCAATTAATTCCGAATTCCGAATTCCGAATTCCAAATTCTCCTCAGCTCTCTTTCTGGGGTGCGCTCACAACCGGAGTCCAGGGACAGCAAATGACGGAGTTAGCAGAACTGGGGGCGGCGGGAATTGTGGGCTTTGCTGACGGTCAGCCAATTGAAAATTGGGGGCTGTTGCGGCGGATGTTGGAATATCTCAAACCTTTAGATAAGCCAGTAGCGCTCTACGCTTGTCACCGTGGTCTGGTTGGCAATGGAGTGGTGCGAGAGGGTGTTGACTCCATGCGATCCGGCTTACCTGGCAATCCGGCGAGCGCAGAAACAACTGCTCTGGCTGCTCTGTTAGAGTTAATTGCCGCGATTGGTACTCCCGTGCATCTGATGCGGGTTTCTACTGCCCGTAGCGTTGAGTTAATCGCAACAGCAAAAGAACGTGGTTTACCAATTAGCGCTAGCACGACTTGGATGCATTTATTGCTCGATACCAAAGCCTTGAGCAGTTACAATCCTGCTTTACGGTTAGAACCACCTTTAGGCAATCCCGAAGATGTTTTAGCCCTATGCCAAGGCGTGCGGACGGGAGTTATAGACGCGATCGCGATCGACCACACGCCCTATACCTACGAAGAAAAAACGGTTGCCTTTGCGGAAGCACCTGCTGGGGCAATTGGCTTAGAACTCGCTTTACCCCTACTGTGGGAAAATCTTGTAGCAACTGGAGAATTCTCCGCCTTAGAATTGTGGCAAGCGTTAAGTCACCGTCCAGCTGGGTGCTTGCAACAGAATGTAGGCGCGATCGCTCCCAACTCGCCAGCTGAATTGATTCTCTTCGACCCCCAACACACTTGGACTGTGACGCAGCAGACTTTAAAATCTCGCTCTCACAATACCCCTTGGCTGGGTCAACAAGTCAACGGTCGTGTTGTCAAAATCTGGCTGTAGACTCTAATTTAATTCAACTCTCCAATTCGGTTGAGAGGCCAAAACCGGACAATTGCCCGACCAATGATATTATCTCTAGGGACAAATCCCCAAAAATGACTGTCATAACTGTTATTGCGGTTATCGCCTAAAACTAGGTAAGAATTCGGTGGTACGGTGACGGGTCCGTACTGGTACTGTGGCGGAGCTTCAATATACTTTTCCTGTAAGGGGCGATCGTTGATATAGACTCGCTCCCCTTTGACCTCTACTTTATCCCCTGGTAGTCCAACAATACGCTTAATAAAAGCATCTTTCAGGTTAGGATTATCTTTTTTAATTGTCTCTGTAGGTGAAAATACGACAATATCCCCCCGTTCTGGCTCGACAAAATGATAGCTGACTTTATCGACAATCAGCTTGTCATACTTTTGGAGTGTCGGAACCATTGACTCTGAAGGAATCCAGCGGGCTTCAGCCACAAAGGTACGAATACCCAAAGCCAAAATTACACTCAAGATAATCGTTCTGCCTAGTTCTCCAATCCACGATCCTTGGTTGTCTTGAGGAGAATTCTGCTCTGGCACTTGATTTTGGACTCGCGACATAGATGCTAAATCTTTTGTTTAGGGGGTAGTAGATTAGAAAAACGTAAAGTGAAAAATGTTGCTTGTTAATCGGATCTATAGAAATTGTATTCTCTCTATTATCAGTTATCAGTTATCAGTGAAGAAAGGGTGTGGGGTGTGGGGTGTGGGGTGTAGTGAGTGGTGCGTGAGTCATTAATTCGTCCTCTGCTCCCCTGCTCCCCTGCTCCTCTGCACCTGAAGCTTTCTTCTCCCCAACTCCCGACTTACGACTTACGACTTACCACTTCTATATGTCATCTACTTCTAGCTTACTCATTCGCCGCGCTCGTATTCTGTTGCCTTCTGGAGAATTTCTCTTGGGAGATCTTCTGACGCGCGATCGCCAGATCGTTGAAATTGCCCCAAATATTCCTACTCCCAGCGACGCAGCCGTGACGGAAATTGACGCAACGGGTTTAACTTTGCTACCAGGGGCGATCGATCCGCAAGTCCACTTTCGCGAACCAGGACTAGAACATAAAGAAGATTTATTCACCGCTAGCTGTGCTTGTGCTAAGGGTGGAGTCACTTCGTTTCTGGAAATGCCTAACACTCGTCCGCTGACGACGACTCAACAAACTCTAGATGACAAGCTACAACGAGCTGCCCAAAAGTGTTTAGTTAATTATGGCTTTTTTATCGGTGCAACTGCTGAAAATCTCCCCGACTTGTTGACGGCTCAACCTACACCAGGGATCAAGATTTTTATGGGTTCGATGCACGGGGCATTATTGGTAGATGGAGAAGCGTATTTAGAAGCAATTTTTGCGCGGGGCGATCGCTTAATTGCCGTTCATGCCGAAGATCAAGCCCGCATTAATCAACGACGACAAGAATTTGCTGGCATTCACGATCCGGCAATTCACTCGCAAATTCAAGACAATCAAGCCGCGCTTCTAGCTACGCAATTAGCGCTCAAACTATCGAAAAAGTACCAACGTCGCTTGCATATTCTCCATATGTCTACAGCTGAAGAAGCTGAGTTATTGCGGCAAGACAAACCGAGTTGGGTAACGGCGGAAGTTACACCGCAGCACTTGTTACTCAATACCAGTGCTTACGAAACAATTGGAACTTGGGCGCAGATGAATCCACCACTGCGATCGCCTCACGACAATGAAGTTCTCTGGCAAGCTTTACTCGATGGTGTCATCGATTTTATCGCTACCGACCACGCACCACACACCTTAGAAGAGAAAGCCCAGCAATATCCCAATACACCTTCTGGGATGCCAGGGGTAGAAACATCTTTGCCTCTAATGCTGACACAGGCAATGCAAGGGCGCTGTACCGTTGCCCAGGTATCTCATTGGATGTCTACATCTGTAGCCAAAGCTTACAAGATTCCTAATAAAGGGGCGATCGCCCCTGGTTATGATGCCGATCTCGTCCTCGTCGATTTGAATAACTACCGTCCCGTCAGACGAGAAGAATTACAGACGAAATGTGGCTGGAGTCCCTTTGAAGGTTGGAATTTAACTGGTTGGTCTGCCTACACCATTGTCGGTGGTCAAATCGTCTACGATCGCGGCAAGTTAAATACTCAGGTTAGAGGGCAAGCTTTGAGTTTTGGCGAGTAGTTGTTGACAGTTATCAGTGAAGAAAGGGTGTAGGGTGTGGGGTGTGGAGATTTTAAATTTCTTTCTCCGCGACTCTCCGCGACTCTCCCTGATAACCGCTTCAGCAAATTTACGGATATATAGCGAGCCTAAATGATTTGTGAATCTGGGATATTGCTGGTTGACGGTTGACGGTTAACGGTTAACTGTTAACCGTCAACCACCACAACGATCGGTTCATGACTCAAATAGAATCGCTATATTTCTTTAAATAGCTAAATATTAATAAATTCTAAAACTCATATCAAATAATATAATACCGCGAACCTACTGAGGACTTAAAAATAGGGAATGTTAAGAGTTTCCGACATCAGTAAATTTACGGTGGTAGCTCTATAGAGCTTTATGATTTCCTAAGAATGTTATTCACCTCGACGGGTTAACAATCCTCATTAGTAGCAGACGATCGCTTTTTTGATTTACTTTTTTAAGTTTAAATTATTGAAGGCGAGAGCTGTGTTGAATTTACTTTTAGCCGTGCTGCAATTATGGGGTTTGGAAACTTCCTTATTAAAGCGTTTAAGGGTTAGCAAAGTCAAACCCATGAGACTACGCCAAAAAATACTGCCAATTGTCGGAACTACTCTAGTTAGCCTGGTTACAGTTCTTTACACCACCTCGTCTACCGTTTTACTTGGTAGCTTTATCCAGTTAGAGCAACAGGAGACTCGCGCTCGGGTTGAGCGAGTCCAAAAAGCTTTGGATGAAGAAATTTTTCAAGTCAATCTGATGGCTACAGATTGGGCTGAATGGGACGAAACTTACGTGTTCTTTGACAACTCGAATCAAAGCTATATTGACAATACTATAGACGATCGGAGTCTCGCTAACATCCAGCTAAACTTAGCAGCTTTTGTCAATTCATCGGGGGAAGTTGTTTACGGAAAATTTTCCGATCCAACTTGTCAAAAATGCTTACCCGTTGATGGCGATCTTCAGCAACATTTGGCTAGCAAGGGACTGTTGCGGCGGGGAGATCGTGCGATCGCCGGATTAATTCTGCTCCAACGTACCCCAATATTAATTGCTGTCAGACCGATTCGTAAAACAGATCGGCGCAAATCGAGTCAAGCAGCCTTAATTCTCGGTCGCTATCTCAACCGCGATGCGATCGCCCGCATAGCCGAACGCACTCATCTCGATTTTGCTCTACACGCAGTTAATGACGATCGCCTACCTGCCGATCTCCAAGCAGCAAGAACTGCTTTATTGCAGCAGCAAGTTTTGGTGCGTCCTCTCAACGAACAAACTATTGCCGGATACACTCTGATTGAAGATATTTACGGGCAACCTGCTCTCATTGTGAGCGTTAAAATGCCCAGAAATATCTACCATCAAGGACAAGCTAGCATTCGCTACTTATTTTTATGCCTACTGGTCGTTAGTTTAGTTGTAAGCGCGAGCGTACTGCTGCTACTCGATCGATTAGTTTTTTCAAGGCTTTCTAGCCTCAGCAGCGATGTTCGCAGCCTCAGCACGGGAGATACCGTTTCCCAAAACGGATCGGCAAATAAAGATGAGTTATCGAGCCTAGCAGATGCAATCAACCATATGCTGCAAGCCTTAGCAGATTCTCAATGCCAGCAGCGAGCGAGGGAAGAACGCTATTACAAATACAGCAAAATTTTAACCGAGTTAGCCAAGCGACAAACGGCAGAAAATAGCGACCTCAACGCTCGTTTACGTGAAATTACGGCAGCAGCAGCCGATACTCTAGAGGTGGAATATGCCAGCGTGTGGGTGTACAGTCCTGGGGGCAGAAAATTGCAGTGTGCGGCTCTATATCAGTGCAGTACTGCTGGGTATACAACAGGGATGGAGTGGCAAGCGTCAGATTATCCTGCATACTTTAAAGCCTTGCGTCAAGAACGGGCATTAGCAACAGCAGATGTACGCACTGAACCCAAAACCAAAAAAATGGCAGAGCGATTTTTGGCAAAACTTGGAATTGGCGCAATGGTCAACGCACCAATTTACCTCAATGGTAGGATTGTGGGTATTGTCTGCCACGGACACAAGAAAACATCACGCCATTGGTTAATTGAAGAACAAAACTTTACAGCTTCGATCGCGAATTTAGTTGCTTTAGCATTATCAGCTTGGGAACGACAGCGATCGCAAGTTGCCTTACAGTCAGCCTACGACGAAGTAGAAAATAAAATTCGCGAACGGACTGGAGAATTAGCAGAAGTCAATCAGCAACTTCGCGCCGAAATTCTCGCATGTCACATCACCGAGAAAAAGTTGATTCATCAAGCTTCGCACGATCCTTTAACTGGGTTGGCTAACCGTACTTTATTCATGCAACGTTTAGATAGCGCGCTCGATCGCACTCAACAAGAACACTCTTTATTAGCTGTTTTATTTGTTGATTTGGATCGGTTTAAATCAGTTAACGATACTCTCGGACATGCAATTGGCGATCGCTTATTAATCGCAATTTCACATCGTCTACAAGCTTGTCTGCGCCCAGACGACTTAGTAGCCAGGTTAGGAGGAGACGAATTTACTATCTTACTAGAAAATATTAAAAATACGAATGATGCCGTACATGTTGCCGAGCGCATTCAACGAGAATTAAATTTACCTTTTCACTTCGGCGGACATACGATCGACACTAGCGCTAGTATTGGTATTGCCTTTAATCTTACAGGTTACGAACGACCAGAAGATTTGTTACACAAGGCTGACCTCACTATGTATCGGGCAAAAACTACTGGTAAAGGACGTTATGAAATTTGCGATCGCAATCCGGTCGAGCAGTCGTCGCGGCGATAATTTATTTTTCTACTCCCGATAAAGCAACTCTTATTCCCAGAAGAATTAAAACTGCTCCCATTGCCTTTTCTAAATAATGAGTCACGGAAAACAATTTTCCTTTAAGTATGGGGTGAGACATAACGACTGCCACTAATGTATACCAAGCAAAAGTCATCATTCCCATCTGCAAACCGTACCAAATTTGAATCGGTATGGGTGTAAGCGGATTAATGACTTGAGTAAATAAGCTTAAAAAGAATAAAGTCACTTTGGGATTGAGAATATTGTTAATAAAACCCATTCTGACGGCTGCTAGTTTACTAAGATCTTGACTAGCCTGCGAGCGTCTAGCTTGCTCTTCTAGTTGCCGTCTTGGTTTCGCTATGAGTGACTTATAACCAAGGTAAATTAAATAAGCCGCACCTAAATACTTAATTAAAGCAAATAAAACAATCGATCGCGAGATAATAAAACCAATCCCAATTAAAGAATAACTAGCATGAACCAAAATTCCCAAAGTTAAACCCAGAGCAGAATAAATTCCCGTTCGCCGCGAATAAACTAAACTGTTACGACAAATCACCACAAAATCTGCTCCAGGTACAATAATCACTAGAAATTGTAAGATAGCTACGGCAATTAGTTCAGGTAATAAAGGCATAATCTAATTGAAAATTTCCAATGCATGTAAGTTCAGCTATGCGATCGCGATCGCCTTGATGCATCAGTCGAATCAAGAGATAATCTAAAGGCTTGTAATCTAACTTTTCTGCCCATTCAATTGCAACAATTCCAGGGGCAAACTCTATTCCTTCCCAATAAATTTCTGGTTGTAATCCGGTAATTTCTGTTGGTTCTAAACGATACAAATCGAAATGATATAGAGGGATACGCCCTTCTAAATACTCACTAATTAACGTAAAAGTAGGACTCTGGATCGGCTCGGTAATACCCAAACCCGCACCAATCCCCTGCACCAAAGTTGTTTTCCCACTACCGAGATCGCCTTCTAACAAAATCGTACTACCAGCAGGCAAACAGCGCCCTAAATTCACACCAAGCGATCGCGTTGCTGCTGCATTTGTTAACGGAAGTACAATTGGCTCTCTCATTATTAGAGTGAGTGGTTATCAGTTATCAGTTATCAGTTATCAGTTATCAGTTATCAGTTATCAGTTACTACTGGTTAGTCATAACTTCTTTCTCCTGACTCCTGACTTTTGACTTTTGACTTTTGACTTTTAACCTCATCCTCTCATCTTACTCGCCCGACTGTACCAGCGAAATAGGACTCCTGCCAAGCGCTGCGGATCGTGGCGTACCAAACCTTGTTCGTCTTCATCCATGACGTTAGCAAGGATAATGCGTCGCTTTAATTGTGCTACTTCTTCGCGATCGAGAAAAACAGGATGAGAATTTTCTTGAGCATAGCGGATTAAGCTAGTTTCTGAAGGAGATTGCTTTTGTACCAGTACAGCACTAAATAAATGTCGCCCGCAAGCGCGATCGATCGCGCGAATGTGATCTGCAACAGAATAGCCTTGAGTTTCACCAGGTTGAGTCATGATATTGCAGACGTAGATACAGGGAATCGGAGGACTGCCCTTTTGACACCGTTTGGCGATCGCAGCGGCGATTTCTGGTACTAACAAATTGGGAATGATACTCGTGTAAAGACTGCCAGGACCAATCACAATAAAGTCTGCTTCCTCGATCGCTTGCAAGGCTTTGGGTAGTGCTGGGGGATTGGTAGGAGTGCAACCGAGTCTGATAATACTACCCTTAGCATGAGTGATATTAGACTCCCCTTCTATCCGGCGACCGTCCGCTAATTCTGCCCACAAACGCATATCGCTGAGAGTTGCTGGCAACACTTGACCTCTGACAGCAAGAACGTTGGAACTTGCCGCGATCGCCTGTTCCAAATCTCCAGTAATATCGCTCATAGCGGTCAAAAATAAATTGCCAAAACTGTGTCCGACTAATCCATCTCCAGCTTTGAAGCGATACTGAAATAGTTCTGTCAATAATTTTTCTTCTGATGCTAGCGCGGCTAGGCAACTACGAATATCTCCTGGGGGTAAAACGCCGATTTCGCGACGCAACCTTCCAGAGGAACCGCCATCATCCGCTACAGTGACAACAGCAGTAATGTTAGCACTGTATGTTTTCAATCCCCTTAATAGCGTTGATAGTCCCGTACCACCACCCACAACCACAATTTTTGGTCCTCGGTTTAAGCGGCGATAGTTCAATAGTAAATCGATTAGTTCTTCATCGCCATCTGTGCGGAATACCTCAGTAATTGAACCTACGGTTCGAGATTGCCCCCAGAGAATTAACAAAAAGCCCAATAACAAAACTAAAGGACCGCTAATATAGCTAGGTAAAATAGTTGTAACCTTATTTAGGAACCCTTCAACTAATTGAATTGCATAAAAAATTGGTGTTAGTTTAATCCAGATTGCCAAACCTAAACCAACAAAACAGACTCCACTAGCACTAATTAATAACCAGCGCTTGATTGATAAACCAGGAGATAACCACTTAAACCATTGGTTGACACGATAGGGAGTGACAGCGCGGGAGTCCTGCCGAAAATACTTGAGAATTCGTTTAGGAGTATTAAAAGGCATAACTGGATACGTGGCAGGTGGACATAACGCAGGTGAATATGATGCAGGTAGAGATATGACAATGTATATCAGACGATCGACCAACTAGAGACTAACTCACTTTAGAAAACTTGCTGGAGAGAAGTTGCGAAACAATGATAGCAATCTAGACATGGGAATGAGGTAAAAGGGTTCAGTGGGATCGAAACAACCAATCGAACATCATCTGGAAAAACGCCTAGAAAAACGGATTCTGGGATTAGATCCCGGGCTAGCAATTTTAGGCTTCGGTGCTATTTGTACGCCAGTAGGAGATCCGATCGCAACAGCAACTTCATTAAAGTCTGCCCCAATTCCGACCCCAGCGATCGCCACTTCGGTCAAGTTGCTCGACTTTGGCATAATTCAAACTGCTGCTAAAAACGAGATCGGCAGCCGACTTTGTACGATTTATGAAGATTTACATACCATACTTCAAGAATGGCAACCGGACTTAGTGGCAATTGAAAAGCTGTTCTTTTACCGTATGGCTAGTACTATTTCCGTAGCTCAAGCACGGGGAGTTTTAATGCTTGTCCTAGCCCAGCACAACATCCCCTACATCGAGTTTACTCCCGCCCAAATTAAGCAAGCGCTGACGGGGTGGGGCAATGCCGATAAACGCGATGTCCAACTCGCAGTAGCCCGCGAATTAAATCTAGACTACATCCCTCAGCCAGACGACGCTGCCGATGCTTTAGCAGTAGCCTTAACTGCATGGTTTCAAGTGTAGGGATGGGGAGCGAGGAGCGAGGAGTGAGGGAAAGACAAGGGGGAGAAGTCGCGCCTGAGCAATTCAAAATTTCCTGACTCCTGTACGGGCGGGTTCACCTAGAATCTCTGCTTAGTACGGAGTTTTTTAGTAAACCCGCCCCTACGACTTCTGACTCCTTACAAATGACAAATGACGCATGACAAATGACAAATAACAAACTGTCTACTGTCAGAAAAACAAAAGTTGCTGCTCGGTAAGATATTCCTATACACGCTCTTGTCTTATGGTTTCACTCGCTCGTAAAAACCTGCTGGAAGATATTCCTCGCTTTTTGGTAGCGCAAGCAGGAATTATGTTCGCCGTGAGCCTGGTAACAATTCAAACAGGGATATTCAATGGATTTACGCGATCGGCGGCACAGTTAATATATAATGCCAATGCTGATATTTGGGTAACTTCTGATACATTAGTTCAGCCAGAACTCAGCTTGCCGCTACCAGCAACAACATTAGACCAAGCTCAGGGAGTAGCAGGAGTAGCACGCGCTGAAGCACTGATTTTTAAGAGTGCTGTTTGGCGACATTCCAGCAGCGATATCAATTTGGTACGGGTGATTGGTTTCGATCCGCAAGGACAACTATTTAACCCCGACAATTTGATTCAGGGTAGTAGGCAAGCTTTGCAACAACCTTACACCGCGATCGCCGACACTAGCACGTTGCGATCGCTAAACGTGAGCAAAGTTGGCGATCTGGCAGAACTCGGTTCTCTACCAGTACGTTTGGTAGGCTTAACTCAAGGCAACCGCTCAATTACTTCCAATCCATTTGTTTTCACGTCTTTAGAGAATGCCAATGCTTATGCAACTGGCGGTCAGAACGCTAGGTTGTCCTGTAAGTTGCAGACTGGTTCGGAAGACATTCAGTGTACGAGTATACCGACAAATCAGAAGCAGAGTCCTCAAGCGAAACCGCGCCAGCTAGCAGCTTCAGACACGATTTCTTTTATTTTAATTCGCGCTCAATCTGGGCAAGACCTGCAACAGCTCAAGCAGAGATTAGAAGCAGCTATACCCAATACCACTGCATATACTCAAGCTGAGTTGATTAAGAAAACACAGCAGTTTTGGCAGCGACGAACGGGGGTTGGTTTTATTTTGGGGTTGGGTGCAACCGTAGGCATTATCGTAGGGGGCATTATTGTAGGTCAAATTCTCTATTCTTCCGTATCTGACCATTTGCGGGAGTTTGGCACGCTTAAAGCAATGGGGGCATCCGATTGGACTATCTATGGCGTAATTATCGAACAATCACTTTGGATGGCAGTTTTAGGGTATATCCCTGGTATAGTTCTTTGCTTTGGAGTTGGTGCATGGACTTTTGCAACGCAAGGTATAACGATCTTGATTACCCCTGCTACGGCAATCGCCGTGTTTGGCATTACGGTAGCAATTTGTGTCGGTTCGGCAATCTTTGCCATTCAAAAGGTAACGCGGGTCGATCCGGCAATCGTCTTCAAGGCATAATTTCCTTCTTCCCAGGGAGAGAAAAAAACTATTTACAATATCTATATACAACTTCATAAATGCTTCATTTATTCCGAAAGCTATATAGGGAGAAATAAATAAGGTAAGTAGAATACATTCATGCATTACAAAGATTAATATTTTTTTCCTGGCTACTCCAAATTTTCGTGAAGTTAAAACCATATCGATTCAATATTTGCAATAATGACAGCCTCTTTAATCAATTTCGCCACTGCAATTAAGCCTTCAGTCAAGCACCGCAAAAGATCGGCGGAATCGAACTGTGGTGCAAATATCCCAGAATCGTCAGCCATTGTCGCCAAAGGGATAGAGATGGCATTTCAGTCAGGACAACAGCAGTATCCCGTGCTGAAGGGAATCGACCTTGAAATTCGAGCTGGTGATATTCAATTACTGATGGGACCATCCGGTTCGGGTAAGACAACCTTACTCTCAATTTTGGCAGGATTGCTTACGCCAACAGAAGGATGTGTTTACTTGCTTGGCAAAGAAATTACTAGAATGTCCCGTGAAAAGCTGGCAAAATTTAGATTACATAATATTGGTTTTATCTTCCAAGGTTTTAACTTATTTCCGGCGCTAACGGCAGCAGAAAATGTCGAGTTAGTGCTGAACTATAAGGGGCTTAATGGTGCGATCGCCCAAAAACAAGCGCGAACTTTGCTAGAACAAGTAGGATTGGGGGCGCAGGTGAACCAAAAACCCAGCGATCTATCCGGCGGACAAAAACAGCGAGTGGCGATCGCCCGTGCTTTGGCTGGTAATCCCAAATTGATTATGGCAGACGAACCAACGGCAGCTTTAGACTCTCAAAGCGGTCACAACGTGATTCAGTTACTTCGCAATTTGGCGAAAGAGCAAGGTTGCACTGTTTTAATGGTGACACACGACCCCAGGATTATTGACGTTGCCGATCGCGTCAGTTATTTAGAAGATGGGATGTTAAAGCAACATTAGAAATCGTAGGGTGCGTTAGATAACGCACCCTACGAGAAATTTCGATCTGGGTAGGGGCGCACAGCTGTGCGCCCCTACACGTCGTAATGTAAAGATACGAAATTTTGCGTCTTTAGGTTAATTCTTTCACAATTTGACGCAATACCTCTTCCACCGATCGCGGTTGCCAGCCTAACTCTTTTCTCGCCTTGGTAGCGTCAACCCGCACGCAGCGATCGTAGACGTAATGAACTCGTTCGCGGCTGAGGGGTGGTTGCCATTTCAACAATCTGCCGATTGGATCGAGAATATTACTGACAAGCTTTACCAGAGATTTGGGTGCTTCCTTGGGAACGGGAATTCCTGACTCTTGGGAGATAATTTGAAACATTTCCTTCGTGGGCAAATCTCCGGCAGAGATAATGAAATGTTCGCCAGTTTTGCCTTTTTCAGCAGCTAAAAGCATCGCTTGTACCAAGTCATCAACGTGGACGATCCCCGTAATGCGATCGCCTCCAGCCCATACTTTTAGTCCGCCTTTGAGAAATTGTTTCAGTACGGGTCCAAAATGGGGATCGTCAGAACCAAAAATTCCCGAAGGCATGACGCTAACTATAGGTAAACCTTGGGCAGCGAATTGGTCGGCTAACTTTTGTGCTTTGTATTTAGTCACGTCATAAGCAGAAGAAAAATCAGTTTGAGTGCGATTAAAAGTTTCGTCAATAACTTTTCCTTGAGTATCACCGTAAATTCCGACAGTGCTACAATAAACAACTTTTTCTACTTTTAATTCTTGGGCGACATCTAAAACGGCGTGGGTTCCTTCGACATTGACCCGTTCCATCTTGGCTGCATCGACTATGCCTAATTCCACATAAGCCGCCGTGTGAAATACCACGTCTACACCAGCCATAGCAGTGCGGAGGACAGAGCGATCGCTAATATCGCCGTAAACTAACTCTGTGGGGCAGTCAGCTAGACGGGAAAGGTCGCTAGACTTGCGTACCAAACCAACAACAGTATCTCCTCGTTGGGTTAAAGCACGGACTAAATGAGAACCTGTAAAACCGTTAGCTCCAGTAACTAGTGCTTTCATGAAGGTAGTTGGTAGTTGGTAGTTGGTGGTTGACGGTTGACGGTTGACGGTTGACGGTTGACGGTTGACAGTTGTTGCCCCTCTGCTCCCCTGCTCCCCTGCTCCCCTGCTCCCTTGTCTCCCTTGTCCTTCTTCAGCCAAGACATTTGAACCGCTTACAAAGCTTTCTCGTAAATCCGGTAGGTTTTGTGAATTTTACCGCCAGCAGCCTCTACTAGCTTGCGAGAAGGGGAGTTATCTTCGTAAATGTGTCCTAATTCTGCCCGTTTGTAAGGCTTGCCTTTTTTGATTCCGCCTTGCATTCCCAAATAAATCAGAGCTAAAGAAACCATTTTGCGGCGATATTCAGGAAGGGAGCAAATGTAAATGACTCGCCCTTGGTCAATTTGGCGGCGATACCACAAGAATTTTAACGTGCCGAGCCAATCGAGTTTGCCACCTAGATGCTTGAGGGCGATATTATAGTCGGGTAGTCCCATCCACATCCCTACCATTTCACCGTTATATTCAGCGATGGGAAAAACATCAGGGTCGATCAGAGATTGAAACGATCGCGCTTTATCTAAAAACTCTGCTGGGGTTTGCGGTGAATAACTGTAGTTGTCGGTAAACATGCGCACGAGGAGATCGTAAACTTTCAGGGCATCTGCCTCAAATGCCTCGCCCTTGGTTCTAATGGGACGAAAAGTTATGCCAGCTTTACAAGCGATACGATAAGCCTTTTCAAATTCCGTTGGTAAAGGTTTATCTAGGGGAAAGTTATATGTGTAAGCATCTTTACCTTTGTACCAACCATCCCGTTCGATGAACTCCGGGTAATAAGGTGGATTGTAAGGCATCAAAATCATTGGCGGGGAGTCAAAGCCATCGACTAAAAATAAACAGCCGTTGTGAGTTGAAAAATCGATTGGTCCCCTAACTACAGTCATGCCTTGTTCTCGCAGCCAATCACAAGCAGTCTGGAGGAGGGCTTGAGCCACATCAAAATCGGAGATACATTCAAAAAAGCCGAAGACTCCGACTTTCTGACCTTCTTTCTCTATTAACCGTCGATTCACAGCAGCAACAATTCTGCCGATTGGTTCTCCTGATTCGGATAGAGCGATAAATTGTTGTGCCTTACCGTACTCGAAGAAAGTATTGCTAGGCAAGAATTGCTTGGCTTCACTGCTGCGGATGGGGGGAACCCAGTAGGGATCGTTCGCATAAACCCTAGCAGGAACATCGAGAAAAAGTTCTTGTTCTGCTGGAGTTGTGACAGGCTTAATTTGAAACTTTGTAATCGTTTGCATGATTTACACAGCAGTGTCAAAAAAATTGTGCGATCGCTCTTGTTTGTAATTGGATGAAATACACGCTCCGTAGGGGCGCACAGCCGTGCGCCCCTATAAATGTTATGGACGCAAGCGAAAATTATGTTTAAAAAAACGATTAAGACCAAAATACAGCAATGCATCCTGGTCTTAAAAAATTATCTAAGTTTTTAATAATTGAATTTGGAATTTAGCTCGTTTCGCTAGGCGCTGATCATGGGTTTGTAGATCGTATCCCGAATTGCTACCATTCCTTCTACTAACCGATCCATATCCTCTTCGGTGTGCAAGGCATTCACGGTGATCCGCAAACGTGGCTTAGCAATATACCAAATTGCCGATGCCCAGATGCCGTGTTCTTGCATTAATTGACGGGCAAAGTATTTCGGATTGCATTCAGTCGGTAACACGACGGGGACGACGTTGGTTTCGCCCAAAGCTTCAAAATCATGCTTAGCCAAACGCGATCGCAAATATTTGGTTTTTGCTTGCAGTTGTTGTACCAGTTCGGGATGTTGGCGCACTTGGCGAATGCTCTCCAAAGCAGCAGCAGCAGTAGGTGCAGGTAAAGAAACCGTTCCGATGGAGGTGGGAGAGAAATTCATCAACGGGATCAATTCAGCCACAGGACTGCTAATTGCTGCCCCAGCCGAAGCCGCAAACTTAGAAAATGTGGTCATAATCAACGGCACGATCCCCCGCGCGATCGCATTTTGAGGAGTTATTCCAAAATATTCGTAAATCCCCCTTCCCGTGGCTCCAATCGCACCGCTAGCGTGTGCCTCATCCATGACCAGCACGCTACCTTCATAGTTTTGCAACACGTCAAGCATATCTGGTAGAGGGGCGATGTCACCATCCATCGAGAAGACAGCATCGGAAACCACCATAATTCTGTCGTCGGGACGGGCATAGCGATATAGTTTTCGCTCCAAGTCTTCAGTATCGCAGTGACGATAGGCTTTGACGCGGACGCGGGGGCTGTGGCTGAAGACTTTGCCAGAGCGAGTTCCGGCATTGACAACAGCCGAGACAATACAGCCGTGGTTGAGTACGTCAGTTAGGATCAGAGTCTCTCTCGTATTTTGAAATCCTGGTACGGGAATGGCGAGATGACAGAAAGCATCCATCAAGGCTTGCATTGCCATCCAAGCATTCAAAAATAGCTGGGTGTGGGGCAGATGCTTAAAAGCAGAAATCTCTGCTTCTAGTTGACGGTGTAAGTCAATGCGACCGTTTAAAACTGAAGTTCCACTATTAGAAGTACCGTACTGCAAAATCGCATCAATTGCCGCTTGCTGCACGGCTTCATTCTGTACTAGTCCTAATACATCATTGGTGCAGAATGTCAAGACATTTTGCCGCTTGCCCGTTGCTCCTTCTTCGATTTCAACTAAATTACCCTGACGGCGATGACAAATGAACTCGTCGGGGGCTAGCCCGCTGTCATATAAGCGCTGAACGTACTCTTTGACTACTTGCACGAATTTACTCCCCTCACCTGAAATTCCCAGATAGCTTTGTGCGTCTGGCTAAACATTATTAATATTTTCCCTGGTTAGGTATTTTTAGACTATCCAGGCTCTTATTTCCTGCCGGAGGGCAGCTTAATTGAGTCTATGAATAAGACATTGTGACAGAAATATACCATCTCATCGCGATCGAGCTAGCGATCGCTGGCATGAATTGTCGATCCGAGATAATTGCTTCATGCGATTGGTGATGAATTAGCTTGACTCTACTCGACCGGAGGAAATTGCTTCAGATAAAGACAGCGATTCCTCCTGCTGGTTCCCTGAAAGTTGGGAAGACAGGGTTTTGCGGCGATATTGCTCGTATTGCCGCATCATGACTTTTTGCAGGGCAATGATTGCCGGATTAATTTCTACATAGCGCCGTTGGGGGTTGTTTGAATAAGTGCGTTGCTCGCTCTCCATCATTTCGATATCTTGATCGAGAAACTTGGAAAATAGAAAGCGCCAGACATAAGCAGAAATCAGAGGTTTGAACGGCTGCACCAACCATTTAGGTAAATTCAGCCGCAGAAACATCAAGGTAAACGATTTGGTTTCCGCTGCTCCCATAGGCGATCGCATCAGGTACAAAGAGGAAACCCCCTCTAGAGAACTGTGGTAGTGGGGATATTGGTAATGGAGCGAGACAGTACGGGTTGTCACCTCATCACCGCGATCGCTCAAACCCAGAATTTTCGTCATGACTCCCTTGTAAGACACTCGATAATCGGCATGAACCGATGATTCTGTCGTTTTCAAGCTAGTCAGCACGGGGTCAAACCAACCTTGGAGGTTTTTGTGTAAAAACCCGTGAAACACATCCATCGTGTTTTCGTTGCAGATGGTGAAATGCGCCTGGAAATGAGCCGGAATTGGAACCATCAGACAATCTGGATCGTCGAATTCCGGTACTTCTGGTAAGGGAATGCTAGTTGCCAAACTCGCATCGCCAGGAAAAACCCAGATCAGATTGTATTTTTCGCAGACTGGATAACTGCGAACTTGAGCGCATGGTAGCTTGTGTGTCTCAGGGAGATATGGGATTTTGACGCATTGACCTGCACCATTAAATTCCCAACCATGATAGGGACATAATAAATGTTTCCCCTGAATTTGCCCTTTATGGAGAGCTACACCCTTATGCGCGCAAGCATCCTCTAAAGCATGAAGTTTTCCGCCCGTGTCGCGGAAAACAGCGATTGCTTGTTTCCAGATCGTTACGGGCATAATATGACCAGGTTGCAGTTTATTTGCCCACCCAACCGGATACCAGTAATCTGGATTAATCCCGATCTCGCGGATAGCATTCTGAACTGTCTGACTTGTTAAGGTCGTAGCCAGTTCCATGAATCGTTCCTCTCTTGCCTGATTCTGACGATATTTAGCTTTCTAGTGTCCCTTAATTCGGCAAAATTGTCAGCATAATTCCTGACAGCACGCCAACTGTCCACTCATACTACAGTTGTCAGTTATCAGCGATCAGTTGTCAGTGCAGAATGGGGTGTGGGGTGTGGGGTGTAGGGTGTAGGGTGTAGGGTGTGGGGTGTCAAGATTGTAAATTTCTTTCTCCGCGACTCTCCGCGACTCTCCGCGACTCTCCGCGACTCTCCGCGACTCTCCCTCAGCTCTCTTTCCCCGACTCCCGACTCCCGATTCCCGACTCCCGACTTCCTCAACATGCGCAAATTATCACTATCGCCAACAGTAGCTTTTGCCGCGATCGCCCGTAACCCTCAGTTAATGGTGCTGATGGCGGCTGGCTCCCTAACTACGATGACTGGAGCAGTTTTTAACCCTGCCTTGGGGGAGATCAAACACCAGCTTCAGCTTGCTCCAGAGATTGGCGGTTATTTAGCAGCCGCTCATGTTTGGGCGCTGGGTCTTTTTAGTCTTCCCCTGGGAATTCTCTCCGATCGCGTGGGGCGAGTAAAGGTACTCGTTGTTTCCTTGCTTTGTTATGCCGTCTTTGGTGCGGCTGGAGTCACAGTAGACGATTTTCTCCCCTTAATCGCGTTACGAGGATGTTTGGGAATCGCTACAGCAGGCATTACATCCGCTAGCTTAGGTCTGCTCACGAGTATGTATGAGGGTGAGGAACGAGCCAAAGCATTAGGTTACGCCACGGGGACGCTGACGCTAGCGGGGATCGTCTTTCCATTGTTGGGGGGTGGAGTCGGCTATTTCTTCCACTGGCGATACATTTTCTGTCTGTACGCGATCGGGCTACCATTAGCAGTATTGACAGCCAAGATTTTGCCACAGCCACCCGAACGCACTTCAGTCAAAACAGAGCAAGAGCGACCTAAGCATAAACTGTGGCAAGTTTTAGGACGCTACCAAACAATTTGGTTATTGCTAACTCTGAGCTTGACATCAATCGTGATGTACTCAGTTGTCTTCTATACCCCGCAGTATTTCAAAGATACGATTAATGCCAACACGTTGACTAATAGCCTCGTCTTAGCTTCTCGTGCCTTGGGTGCAGCGATTATCTCTGCTTTTGGAGCCAGAAAGCTATCTCAGTCGTTGGGTTTGTATAAAGCCACGGCTGTCGGCTTCATCTTAATGGCGCTGACACTCAGCACGATCCCATTTTTACGAGAGATTAGTTTAATTATGTTAGCTGCGGTCGGTTTTGGTGCTGGATTTGGTCTGATCCTACCCAACCTTTACGATGCTCTGGCGGGTCTTGCGCCTTCCCAGTTGCGATCGAGCGTGCTATCAGCGGGGGCTGGAGCGGGCTTCATCGGGCAGTCTTTCTGTCCAATTGTGTTGGGCTTTGTCGTCAAAAATCACGGTATAGAAGCTGCTTTTTTTACGGCTGCAAGTGCTTCGATTGTCGTTGGGATGTTGTTGCTCTTGTTTGGGAGCAGGGAGCAGGGAGCAGGGAGCAGGCAGTAGGGGAAAGACAGCTGAGGGAGCTGAGGGAGCAAAACAATTCAAAATTCTTACACCCTACACCCCACACCCCACACCCCACACCCTACACCCTATCTACTACTAGCCACCAGCCACTAGCCACTGTCCCTATCTTCTGGTAACCTCACCTCTTGCTGTACCTGCAAGCCAGATAAGAAATTGCGGTCTTCGCTGATGTGGGGAAACTTGAGTTGAGAATCGGGAACTCCCCGTTCTATTTGACGTTGGCGGAGGAGCGCAAAGCTACCAGGGGCTAAAATGCGCAGTCGCGGGGGTGGAATGGGGTCTTTACGACTGATTTCGTAGTGGGTATTTGCTGCTTGTAATTTGCGATCGCATTCGTTTAAAAAAGCTTGGGGATCTTCAAGCGTATAACCATGAGCTAACTCAATATTGATTAAATAACGGGCGGGAAAATCATTTTCCGATAAAGTTATACAAAAATCTTCTAGTAATAAGCTAAATTCCTGCTGTACGGCTTGCATCACGTGAGTCGCATGGGCTTCCGTCGTCTTTTCTGTTGTAGAAGAAATCAATCCTCCCAGGCGGTGGCGAAATACGATTAACGGTGTTTGTTCGTAGAATCCGACGACTTCGATCGCATCGCCAATATCGTAGCGATAAAATCCGTTATAACTTGTAGTCAGAATGCGATACCGTTCTCCTGGCTTAACTTCGGTAGCGAGTAATGTTTTCGGTTGTTCTGCTTGCCACTGGTCTTGAGGGATAAATTCAAAAAAACCGCTTTCCAGGGCTAAAATGCTGCTGTCGTTGTCGAGTTCGTGATAGATACTAAACATCCCTTCGGCAGAAGAAAATACTGCACCGAAAATTGGTGTGTTGCCGAAATAGGTAGGGAATCGCTGAAAGTAAAAGTCGGACGTACCCCCACGGGCGCAGGCGACAAAAGACAAATTTGACCAGGCGAGATGAGGGGTGAGCTTACCTTCCGACTGGATAATTTCCCGTAATTTATTGGCTCGAAATGGATTGGCTGATAAGCGCTGCTCTAGATTCAGCCGTAGTTCCGGTTCTACTTCTAACCAATTGGCAATGGTTCCTGTTTCGATATCTTGAATTAGGTCTTCAGCAAATTTTTCTAAGTAGTTGCAGGTACGGAGGATGAGCATCGGAAAGTTAGCCAACATGCCTCGCATTAAAGGATCTTGTAAGGCAAATAATAAGGCGAGGTAATGACGGGCAGAACTATCTGCAACTTGGAGCGTCTCGTAAGGCTGGGCAAAAAATTGCTCGTACAGCCATTTATCCATGCTGAGGACACCCGCACTAGCAGGTCCGTAGGGAATACCAGCACTGGTACGTCCCCATTGTTGAGTAGAATTTGTCAGGAGAATTTTGCCAAACTGTTGCCCTCTAGAACGTAAGGCGGCGGTTAGAAAACCCATACTGGTTAGGGTAGCTTGACGAGTGATATTCTGCGATCGCCTCGTTGTCGGAATCATTTTCTTTTTCCCCGTCGAACCACTCGTCAGCGTCAAGTACACCACCGGATCGGCTGTTAAAATATTTTCTTCGCCCCCAGCAATGCGTTCTAGATAAGGTTCGTAACTGCAATACGGTAAAATTGGCACTCGTTCGCGAAAGCGATTGACTGTTTTAATCTCACCGAGCTGATATTTCTTACCAAATTCTGTATCGCGATGAGCTTGTAATAAGCGCAACAAAAACCGTTCTTGTACTTCTGCCGTTCGGCGAGTTTTTTTGATAAAGTTTGCCTTTGTCAAACCTGTAACAGCATTTAAAGCGGACAGAACGAGATTGACCATTCAGCTTTCTCAACTCATCAAATACTGATTCAAGCAGATTAATTGTGTTTAGAATATGACAATTTGGTGGTGAGTGGGGAGTGGCTAGTGGCTGGTGGCTAGTAGTTGGTGAGTGGACTCTTTTCTAGCCACTAATCACTAGTCACTAGTCACTAATAACTGCACTTCCCGTTCCACTTGTAAGCCAGCTAGGAAATTGCGGTCTTCGCTGATGTGGGGAAATTTTAGCTGGGAATCTGGTACTCCTTTCTCTAATTGTCTTTGCCGGACGATCGCAAAGCTACCAGGGGCAAGAATTCGCAATCTTGGTGGGGGAATTTGATCGTTGTTAATCCGCTTGACGGCGTAGGACGTGTGAATTGCACTGAGCTGACGGTCAAAGCGATCGAGAAATTGCTGCGGATTTTCTAATATTTTCCCAGGCGCAAGCTCGATATTCACCAAATAATAAGCGGGAATGACATCATCAGATAAAGTAATACAAAAATCTTCTAGAGGTAAGTCAAATTCTTGTTGTAATACCTGCATGACTTGAGTGACATGAAATTCAGTAGTTTTTTCTGAGGTTGAAGACAGCAAGCCACCGCGCCGATGGCGGAATACAATCAGTGGCGCTTGTTCGTAAAATCCTACTACTTCCATGACATCGCCAATATCATAGCGATAGAAACCACTGTAGTTACTCATTAAAATTCGATAGTAGTTTCCAGGTTTGACTTCGCTAGGCAGTAGTGTTTTTGGTTGTTCTACATCCCACTGATCTTGAGGAATAAACTCAAAAAATGCACTTTCGATCGCTAAAATACTGGCATCAGAATTCAGCTCTGGGTAAATGCCAAACGCGCCTTCTGACGAACAACAAACCGCGCCAAAACCTGGTGTCTTGCTAAAGTAAGCAGGAAAGCGCTCGAAGTAAAAATCTGAAGTTCCGCCTCTGGCTGCGACTGTAAAGGCAAGATTCGACCATACTGCTTCGGGGGTGAGTCTACCTTCTGCTTGCAAGATTTCTTGTAGTTGTTTGGCACGGTTGGGGTTAGCGACTATTTGCCGTTCTAGTTTTAACCGCAATTCTGGTTCTAGTTGCAACCAAGGTGCAAGCATTCCTTTGTCAATGTCGCGAATAAAGTCTTCTGCATATTGTTCTAAATAGCCGCAGGTGCGGAGGATCAGCATGGGAAAGTTGGCGGCTATTCCCCTTGTATCGGGTTGTTGTAGCGCAAATAGCAGACACAGATAATGGCGCGTCAGGCTATCGGCTGCTTGCAGTGTCTCAAAGGGATGAGCAAATATTTGCTCGCAGAGAAACTTTCCCATCCGCAGGACTCCAACGCTAGCGGGACCGTATGGAATTCCACCACTGGTACGTCCCATCAGTTGAGTTGAGTTAGTGGCGATAACTTTACCAAATTTAGAACCCCGTTGTCTTAATGCCGAGCTGAGAAAGCCAATACTAGTTAAGTTGGGACGGCGCAAGGAGTTTTGAAAGCGTTTGGTAACTGGGATGAGCTTGTGCGCTCCTGTAGAACCACTCGACAGGTTAAAAAAAACAACGGGATCGGGGGTGAGAATGTTCTGTTCCCCTTGGGCGATGCGATCGCAGTAGGGTAAATAGCTACTGTAGGATGATACGGGAATACGCTGGCGAAATTGCTCGGCAGTTCTAATATCTCTAAATCCATACTTTTGCCCTAGCTCTGTCGCCTGATAAGCTCGTAGTAAATCTCGCAGAAATCGCTCTTGTACTGCCTCAACTTGGCGCGTTTTTTTAACAAAGTTATCCTTTGTATGCTCGGCAACAGTTTGCAACAGTGGCAGCAATAAATTCGTCATTGGCTCCTCGCACCTTTTGTCTGCGTTATTATAAATAATAATTGCAATATTTAATTATTTCGAGTGCGTTTTGTGTTGCAGTCGTATACATTTTTGCTTTTTTTACACAACACAAAAAGATTAATACATATTTAAACTATCTTAAAAAAGTATTTTTTCTTGCTGCGATGGGTAAGTTATAGAAAGTACATCTTAAAATCTATATGCGTTTAACTAGTGGCAATGTTGCTGACAGCATAGCTGATAACACAACATTCTCAATTACACGAAGAGATCTATCGTCGATCTCGCCAGATTTATTTTTTGAAAAATATCAGAAAATGGGAATTCCAGTCATTATTACTGGATTAAAAGTAGATGACTGGAATCTAGATTACCTCTGCGAAAAGTTAGGTCAGCAAGAATTTCTCTTTCGCTATTACGGACAGGAAAGATATCAACAAGATAAACGAACTTGGCAAAACATTGGTAGTGGTGTTCCGCTCAAAACAATGTCATTTAACGAATATGCAAAGTTGTTGTACAGTCATGAGGCGCACGAAAAAGATATTTATTTGGCTAAATGTTCGCTGAAAAACATAAAGTTGGTAGACAACAATTCTTTAACTAGTATTGGCGAACAAATAGGTTTAACAAAAGCTATAGGCAATCTCAATCTTTGGGTAGCACCTGGGGGGCATTTAGAGTGCCTACACTACGATACGTTGGATGGCACTTTGATTCAGATGCATGGAGCAAAAAAAGTCTTATTATTTCCACCAAGTCAGACCTATAATTTATATCCATTTTCAGTATTCGTCCACTTACTACGCGGTTTAGAACTGCGAGCTTGGTTTAGTACAGTATATCCAGAAAATCCAGATTTCGTAGCATTTCCCAAACTCAAAAGAGCCTTAGAACACAAACAAGAAATCGTATTAGAACCAGGAGAAATGCTGTATATCCCTATGGGATGGTGGCATGAAGTCACGGCATTAGGTAACGACATGGTGTGTTCTGTCAATCAATTTTGGGGGGTGTACCCCACCTCAAGAGCAATTTTTTCTTGGTGTCGGTGGCGAGTAATTTTTAGCAATATGTTGGCAATACCTTATTTATTAGTCAAATTCGCGATCGCTTTTCTGAGTCAGAGGAGACAGCAGCAGATAAAACAGATATTTTATCGGTTTTGAAGCCTCAATTGTAGTAGAGTGCGTTAATTAAAGCCCCCTACGGCGATCGCAATTGCAAATATATTATTGATAGCGGTTTTCAATTGGGTGAAATATATGATTGGTAGGGGCGCACAGCTGTGCGTCCCTACCAACGTCATCTACGCAATCGAGAATTGCTATGAGATGTATTAGTAAAATAAGGTAATAATAATTGCTGTTTGTACCAATTTTTATAGACAAAACGAAGCACAAAAGGAGCTGAAATCACTATCAGTACGATTCCCCATTGGAAATATTCAGAAAAATTATAATTTGTCGTTATCTGTTGACTGGGGAAGAAAAATTCTAGAACAATTGTGGCAGCATTATTCATGGCATGAGCGATCGCAGGTACAATTAACGAGCGAGTTTTGAAATAAAGCAGTGTCATCAAAAGTCCAAAAACTGCTGCACCGAAGGGAACAATATGACCTAAACCAAAAATGATTGCAGAAACTAACATTGCTGGCGATATTCCCCATTTTATTGCCCACCGATGTACGAGTATGCCTCGGAAAATAAATTCTTCCGTAATAGGAGCAACTACAACTAAAGAAATGATATTTAATAAGTAAGCAAGAATTGGTAAAGCCGAAGTACTAGCAGGAGGATCGTACAATAAATTAACTAGACTTACAGTTAACGAAGGAGAAAATAAAGATAAGCTGTAAAAGAACAGTAGATCGATTCCCCAGGTAAATAGGCAGATAGCAACGGCAATTCCACATAAAGATAGCCAGCGATCGCGACTTGGTAATTTGCCAATTAAATATTTAGGGTGAATAGATAATTGATGCAATCTGTGTAAAATCCAGCTAAAAAGTACAATAGCAATCAAATAGTACATCAGATGGTAAAATATCGGCTCGTCACTATTCCAGTTAAAAAAGAGTAAGACAAAATCAGAAATCAAAACAAGTTCAACAACAAGAATAAAAAATAAAATAAAGATATTTCGAGTTTTAAATTTTAAAAAGGGATCGATCGCTGGTAAGTTAAGCATAGGACTCGATTTGATATGGTGGAGTTAATCTAGAATTGTTTGACGTAATTAACTTTTAGATTTGCGATCGCATCAAATCCCCTGGAGAAACATGATAGCCGCACGTTTAACCATCAAAGAACTTACCGAAGCAGTGGGGGGAAATTGTACTCCTCGGATGGTACGACACTATCACCAACTCGGCATTTTGCCACCCCCAGAGCGATCGCGTAGCAATTATCGCCTCTATACTCAGGAAAACGTGCAACAGTTGCGGCGGATTGTGGCACTCAAACAGCAAGGCTTTCAACTTTCCCACATTCGCGAACTCCTCAAAAGCGATGCTGCTAGCGAAGTAAAAAATTTAACACATCAGTTACAACAACAATACCACTCAGTTATGCAACAAATGGCGCGATTGCGGCAGACAGCGACGGCACTAGAAGGACTACTCGGACGCGATCGCTCTTGCCAAACCCTGCAAGCAGAGGCGATTGCCCAGTTACGCTTATTAGAAGTGGAAAGCCAAGATGGATTGGGACAGTTAGAACAACTGTGGGAAAATTGGGATGCAGCGACTCACGCTCACCCAGAAGAATTTCAGGAATCATTGCAACAATTGTTACCAGATCTCTCCAATCGTTCGGAGATTGAAGTTGATTTGTTGTCTAAACTGGTGCTAGCTTGCGGCGATGTTAGTTTAGTTAATTTTATCCGCGTGGGTAAAGGGGCGATCGCGGCGGCGCGTCATGCCCTCACTCAAAGCTGTCAGATTGTCGGCGATGTTGCCCCTGTAATTGTGGCTTGCGATCGCACCCGTTTGTCTCATTTAGGTTGTACAGTCACTACTTTAATCGCCGATCCCCACGTTAGCAGTGTTGTGGAAGCCGAGCAAGCCTTTTGGCATCAAAGCCAATGGCAAGAACAGCTACAACAGTTACCAGCAGGCTGTATTTTTATGGTGGGATACGCCCCATCAGTACTCATTGCTGCTTGCGATGCTATTGCCAAGGGAAATTTTCAACCCGCTTTAATCATCGGAATGCCGATTGGTTTCAGCCATGCCCCAGCTGCCAAACGTCGCTTGATGCGTTCTGGTATTCCCTATATTACTGTCGAGGGAACAATGGGTGGCGGATTATTAGCGGCAGTAGCCCTGAATACTTTAGTTGAATCAACAATTGAGAAACCGGATTGTCATTGTTATTTGAGGGAGTCGGTAGGGGCGGGTTGAGCAAAAATCTCTGTCAAAACGAAGTTGTCTGGTGAACCCGCCCGTACGGGAGTTGGCAAAGGGAGTCGTGTAGGGGCGGGTTGAGCCCGAAATTCACAGCCACAGCAAGAAATCTTGCCTCAAAACCCGCCCTTCCAGAGGTCATAGCGAATTGCGTAGCTTGCGAGTATCGTAGGGGTATTGCGAATTGCGAATTGTCTCCATCTACAAACGATCTGCGGCGATCGCAGCACCAACTAGCCCAATGTCCGATCGCAGGACGATATGTACGGGAACGTTTTCTAATAGAGGTCGCATCCGTCCTTTACTGGTGAAGGCGCGGATAAAAGTACCTTCTTGCATCAGGGGGAGAATTTTCGCGGCGATGCCACCAGCAATGTATAACCCTGCATATGGTAGGAGTTTGAGGGCGAGGTTTCCTGCTTCTGCGCCGTAAGCCTCAACAAAAATCTGCATTACCCGTTCTGACAGGCGATCGCTTTTTTCTAGGGCGGCTTGGGAAATTGCGGCGGCTGGATCGACGGTTTTTTCTTTCTTGCCAGCTTGTTTTTCCCAAGCTTCTACAACTTGGGCAATTTCTGGCGATTCTTTCACGTTTTGGCGATCGCGTAAAAATTCGTAGATGGCGACAATTCCTTGTCCCGATACTACTCGTTCTACTGAAACTCGTTGGATGTCGTGCTTGTCTAATAGATATTTCAACAGGTGAAAGTCTAACTCGGAACGAGGTGCGAAATCAGCGTGTCCGCCTTCAGAACTAAAGACTTGGTAGGTATCCCCCTGTTGAATCAAAAATCCCTGTCCTAATCCCGTTCCTGCCCCAATAACCGCGATGGGTGTACCTGCTTGGGGTTTACCTGCTTGGAGAGTGTGCAAATCTGATTCCTGCAAACCCAATACACCGTAACCAACAGCTGCAAAGTCATTGATTAGGGAAATGGACTCGATCCCCAACTCTTCTTCTAGCCTGGATGCTTCTAGCAACCAAGTTAGGTTAGTTAACTGTACTGTATTGTTGACAACTGGACCCGCGATCGCAAAACAAGCTTTTTGCGGTAGGAGTTTTTTGCCCAACTTTTCCTCAGATGTGGCTAAAAACTCTTGGACTATGGGCGCTAAATCTGGATAGTCGCGACTGTTATAGCGTTGTTCGTAAAGAGGTGTGGGTTTTGCTTCTGTTGTCTCCACCAGACGCAAGATCGTCTTCGTGCCACCAATATCTCCTGCTAACAGTATTGTCATAGCGATCGCTTTAATGGAATCGAATAATTTTTTCGGTTTTACTTAAGTGGGACGTGTCGCCATTTAACTCCATGACCCAAGCTTGTTCTGGGGCTGGACGGACAACTTTCACCAAACAGCACAAAGCAGCGTTAACCTCTGTCTGAGCCGTTGCGCCTACCAGACCCATTGTTGCACCTACTACAGATGCCCCGTGTCCTACCAACAGAATATCTTTGGAAAATTCTTCTGCTAACAACCGAGCCGTTTTACCAGCCCGTTCTAGGGCAACTTCTCCAGTTTCGGGATATTCTGCCGTGACGCGAGAAGTATAACTAGTGTCGATCCTGGGAAACATGCGGGTTAAAACTTCCAGGGGCGCTCTTTTTGGCGCTTGTGGCATCCAAGCAGGATTGAGCCATTCGCTCAAACCAGACTCTAAATTAATCGAAAGGCTGAGGGCTTCTGCTACGTAGTTGGCTGTTTGCACCGTGCGCAAAAATGGGGAAGCAAAGATATGACCGATCTTTTCTCCCTTCAGCCGTTGCGCCAGTTGTTGAGCTTGAACTTTACCATCTTCAGAAATCGGTGGATCGAAGGGTCGTTCTGCACAGAGGAACCACTCAGGATTGACAAAATCATGACGATTAGCGTGACGAGCAATCCAGACAATTTGAGTCATAAGATCGATATTCCAAGCACAGAGAATTCGCAGAATGCCAAATCTAAATATAAGCAAGTTAAAAGTCAAAAGTCAAAAGTCAAAAGTCAAAGAAAACAGGAGACAGAAGGAAACCAATGATTTAAAAACACGATTTCACCCGCGCCTTATGCGCTTACCACCAATTGGCTTCTAACTTAAACCCAACCAACATGAAATAAGAAACTGGTAACTGATTACTGGTCGCTCGTCACTGTTAAAAGGCGATCGCCACCTTTTTGAAACTGATAAGCTACTTGTTTAATTTCTACTTTACACCCTTGCTTTTGCATTTCATCTATAACTGGTTGCAGCCACGGCGAAATTCCTCCTGAAAATTGGACTAAGAGTGGAAAAATTCTGACTTCTTTTGCTACTCGGCACATTTCACTAATTGCTGCTATGTGAAAATCCAAGGAAAGATTGTCAGAATAAGTAAATAAGAAATGAGAACATAATGCTAAATCGAACTGATGCGAATGAAATGATAGGTGAGGTAATTCATCTGTAACATATCTACCTTGTTGCAGTCCCAAGGGAAAATCGGCAATGAATTTATTCATCGCTGCTAGTCTAATTTTTCCCAACTCTTCCGGCGACTGAATCTCTTGCCAAACAAAGCGATCGTAATGAATTTTAGTTCCATCAATAATTGTTTGATAAGTTTCCTGCACTCGCCGAGCAATTTCTGCCGCAGTAAATTGATAGATTGGATCGCCAGAAATTACGCTGTATCCTTGCTGCGTCATTTCTGCATTAAAGCTAGCGGGACCACCACCACAATCTAAAATGTTTAGTTTTAGTTCGTTAGGTTTGAGGTCGAACATCCTTACGTATTCTTGCATCGATCGCCCCCAAGGGACGACATTTTCTAGTTTAAAGGTCATGTTTGCACGTACTGACTCAAACGCTGCTCTAATCTACCTAACAATGTATCTACATCAGAGGCAAGATGCTCGAAACAAACAGGGGGAGGGGGTTCGATTTCAAATTGAATTAACTTAATTTGTCCGTTACCAATGCCGAGAATTAAAACTTGTTTTTCAGGGTTATGAGCATCAATAAATCCTAAAATTTCTTGGATCTGACTATTGACGCGATCGTTTAATTTTTCAATTGCAGATTTAGGACAAAAGATAAAATGTGGTGTCGGTTGGATATCGATACCCAAGGTGTCATCGCTGGCTCCTTTTTCCAAAAATAACCCCCAAGATAGCGCTGCTAACTCTTGTTGATTCTCCTTAACAAACCAATCTAATTGTTGTCGCCATTGTCCATCTTCTCCGACAGGTTGAGGGCTACCAAATGAGAACATAAGTCGTAAGTTGTAAGTCGTAAGTCGTAAGTTGTAATTATCTTAAGCCGGATTGGACGCGCCAGAGCGTGGCGTAGATTCCTCCGCGTTCTAGGAGTTGTTCGTGGGTTCCCGATTCGATCAGTTTGCCGTACTCCATGACGTAGATACAATCGGCATTGCGGACGGTGGAAAGACGATGCGCGATCGCAATTGTGGTTCTATCGACAATAATCCGTTCGAGCGATCGCTGAATAGCTGCTTCTGTTTCGTTATCGACGGCTGATGTCGCTTCATCCAAGATTAGAATTGGTGGATTCTTTAATACTGCACGGGCGATCGCAATTCTCTGTCGTTGTCCGCCGGATAATTTTTGTCCCCTTTCCCCTACAATTGTTTCATAATCTTGGGGCAGTTGCATGATAAATTCATGTGCTTCTGCAACTTTTGCCGCAGAGATAATTTCATCTCTAGTTGCATCGGGACTACCATAGGCAATATTCTCGGCAACAGTACCGTGAAATAAAAAGACATCCTGACTGACTAAGCCAATACAAGCGCGTAAATCTCTCAATTTTAAATCGCGGATATCGATGCCATCTAAGGTAATCGTTCCCGATCGCACTTCGTATAATCTGAGCAGGAGTTTGACTAAAGTACTCTTCCCCGAACCCGTGGAACCAACAATCGCGATGGTTTTTCCAGCGGGAATCTGCAAAGATAGATGTTCAATCACGGGCGATCGCTCGGAATAAGCAAAGGTGACATCTTTTAATATCACCTCTCCTTTGACCTCATGAATTGGTAAAGCGATGTCTCCGGTATGAATATCAATGGGAGTGTCGAGTAAATTCATTACCCGATTTGTGGAAGCCATTGCCCGTTGATATTGGTCGAAGGTTTCGCCTAATCTAGTCAAAGGCCATAACAAACGCTGAATTAAAAAGATCAATACGCTGTACGTGCCTACAGACATTCTGCCCGCGATCGCTTCCATGCCTCCAAATAAAAGTAAAGCGGTAAAACCCGCTAAAATAATCATCCGAATTAAGGGAACGAAGGCAGCAGACAGCGCGATCGCTTTTCTATTACTCTGACGATAGGCTTGACTTTCCTCTGCAAGTCTGCTCGATTCATAGGCTTCGGCAGTAAAGCTTTTGATCGTCATAATGCCGGACAAATTATTTGCCAGCCGTGCATTCAATAAGCTAACTTTTTCTCGCACCTCTGCATAACGCGGCGCTAAAAGCCGTTGAAACGCTACCGAACCCCACAAAATAAAAGGCATGGGTAACATTGCCATCCAAGCCACGCTCGGAGCGAGAATGAAGAAAGCTCCACCGATAATTAAGACTGTAGCGGTAACTTGAATAATTTCATTAGCGCCATTATCCAAAAATCGCTCTAATTGGTTGATATCATCGCTCAAAACTGACATCAAGCCGCCCGTACTGCGTTCTTCAAAATAGGCAAGTTCTAATTCTTGTAGGTGGTTGTAAGCATCGAGGCGGAGTTCGTGTTGAATCCTCTGCGCCAAGTTACGCCATTTCCTAGCATAGGCATATTCAAAAATTGATTCTAGTATCCAAATAATCACCGTGAGGACGGAGAGAATCAGAAATTGGGCAAAAACATCCTTAACTCCCCAACGGGCAATAATTGAATCTTGACGTTGTACTACCACATCAACAGCCACGCCAATTAATGCAGGTGGAGCCAGATCGAAGATTTTATTTAAGACAGAATAGAGAGATGCCAGCCAAATTTGCCCTCGATAGTGGCGCGTATAGGCAAGTAAGCGTTTGAGGGGATGTTTGGGTTGAGAACTAAACCTTGGGGAAGATTTGCGTTTTGGCGATCGCCTTAATGCCTGCGGCTGCATTATCTGTATTTATTTACGTCTGTGGGTGTATATTCCACGATAACGTGGTAAGAAGTCGTAAGTCGTAAGTCGTAAGTCGTAAGTGACTGATAACTGGTCACTGATAACTGATAACTGTTTACAGCCAATTTCCCACTAAAACATAAGCTGCCCAGTAGCCAGGACGACGGTAGTTAGGATAGTTTTTCATTAGATTCAGTTGGGCTTGACGTAGGGCTTCGGCACGGGTGAGTTTAGTTTTGGTGAGTTGTTTATAAAATTCACCAATAAAAATAGCTGTTGCTTCATCGTCAATTTGCCACAGAGAAGCTAAGGTACTCCTAGCCCCAGCCCTGACTGCAATTCCTGCTAATCCCAAGGCAGCGCGTCTGTCTCCCGTAGCAGTTTCGCAGGCGCTGAGGACGAGTAATTCGATCGCATTCGGACGGCGACGGTTGCGCGATCGCAATAAGTCATCAAATTTCCTAACGTTAATTGGTCCATCTGCGGCGAGGATAAATGTATTCTCGGCTTGAGAACTAAATTGACCGTGAGTCGCTAAATGAACTACGTTAAAGCTATTTGAATCGATTTTAGTTTCTAGGCTCTTGCTAGTAAAGGCGCGATCGAGTAATTCGGCGATCGCGACTCCGGCTTGTTGAATTAGATTAAATTCCAACCTGACAGCGGGTAAGGGTGGAAAGGGAGAGTTAGCAGGAGGAACGCTAAGTCCAGCAGTTAAGGCTTTGAGATTGGCTAGAGAGATAGGCTGAGGGTTGGTGAGTTGCAAGCCTGGACTCACGGCGATCGCGTATTTTTCTACCAGATATTGCTTACCATCAAATAAAGCAGACATGGGAATATTTCGCAACACCCCATCTGGGACAAATACTAGGGTTTTGACTCCGCTTTGCTGCAACTCGTTGGCAACAGGTTGGATCAGCCAGTTGTAGATTTGTTGAGATAAATCTCTGACATCTTTAGTACGATCGGGTTCTGTCAGCGATCGCTGCAACCGTTCTACAGTTTGCTCGACCTGAGTTTGCGGTTGATGGATCGTGTAGTGGCGCAGGGGTTGCTGGGGAATTTTGAGAATGACTTCCAGGCGATCGGGTAAAATAATTGGATAAATTACTGCTGCTGTAGGATTATCCCGATCTACCACTCGATCGATCGCTACAGGTTGGGCTTCAATACAAGCTTCCCGAAAAAAGTTATCTAGTTCTGCTAGCTGCAATGCTTCGATCGTTTCGCGTGCCTGGGCTAAGTTTTGCTGAGGGGTTTCGCCTGACTTTTGCCCAGATAACAGCAAGGCAACGAGTTCTCGATAAACTGGTTCTACTTCATCGCGAAAATTAAATTGAATTTCTGGGTTGACAGCAACGAGATCGTTACGCAAAGATTTTAAAGTTTTTACTGCCTCTCTATAGGTAGCGATCGCCCCTGGAGTATCTCCTTGCATTCTCAATAAGCGTGCCAATTGCCACTGCCAGCGATAAGTAATATCTGGTGCATTCGCTGCCTGAGATAAGATTAAAGCCTGCTGTGTCAGCTCTTGAGCATCTTGCCATTGCCGATTTTGCTCGTATAAACTGCCTAGACTACCTATTGCATAAGCCTCAGCTCGTCTATCGCCTAAATTGCGAGATCGATCGACAGCACTTGCTAGTAATTGGGCAATTTGGGTAATTGGTAATTGGTAATTGGTTGTTGACGGTTGACGGTTGACGGTAAACGCTGGCGCTACACTCTGTGAAGACGGTTGACGGTTGAGTGTTGTTTTTTCTCCCTCAGCTCCCTCAGCTCTCTTCTCCCTGCTCCCTGCTCCCTGCTCTGTGCTCCCTTGTATCATCAAACTTTGAGCAAAATCAATTTGGGCATAGATTGTTTTACTGCTGGGGGGGATGGTAGCAAGCAGAGATTGAATTTCGGGAATGAGCGATTGGGCAGTAGAATCTTGCGTGTCTACTAACAGACTGAATTGGTTGAGTCGGGCTTGCAGTTTTGTTATTGGTGCGATCGCGGTCGTAGCAGCCTGTTGATAGTAGGCTAAGGCGGTGGGATTGTCTCTTTGCGATCGCGCTGTATTGCCGAGGCTAAATAGACTAGCCGCAATATCTGACTGCGAGTTGAGTTTTCGCGCTAATTCTAAACTCCGTTGCAAAATTTGCTGAGACTGCGGCAGATCGCCTATCGATCGCAGTAGGTTCCCCATTTGGCGGAGTCCGGCAGCTTTGAGTGGAGAATCTGGGGTAGCGCTGAGGCTGCGATCGGCAGAAGTTAACGTTTCTAAAGCCCGACGATACAGTCCCAAGGCTTGCAGTGCTTGGCTTTGATTCAGTAAACTCTGAATATTTCCCGAGCGATCGCCTGCGCGTTCGTAGGCAGTAGCAGCTTGTTGCCACGTACTTACGGCTGTTTCTGCTTGTCCCATTCCCAACTGCAAGCTGGCTTGGGTATTTAAGGCTTGGGCGAGGACGGGAAGACCGCGGGAGTCGGGAGTCGGGAGTCGGGAGTCGGGAAATTTTGAATTTTGAATTTTGAATTTTGAATTGCTCCCCTGTTCCCTGCTCCCTTGCAACACATCAAAACTAACAGCGATCGCCTGTTCTGCCTGCTGCCACTGTCCGAGTTGCTGATAGGCTAGAGACAAATTGCTGGAAGCGATCGCGAGATTGAGCTTATCTCCTTTGGCTTTATAGTTTTGCGCTGCTTGTTGCCAAATTTTTATTGCTTGGGCAAATTGTCCGGTTGTATAGAGTTCTCTGCCTTGTTGCAATAATTGTGCGTCATCACCACTACTTCGTGTTGGTTGCGAAGCGATTTCTGGAGCGGATGGAGCAGCGATCGCGGTTCCAGGGAGGAAAATTAATAATACTGCGAGGTAAGTTTTTGAGATTGAATGCATTAACAGTTAATAGTTATCAGTTAGCATTGTTCTCTACTTGTTTGAATAATTTGCCGCAATTTACTAAGTTCTTCTACAACTCGATCGGAACTGTCAAAAGCTTTTGCGGTCATCTATCCTAAGCCTTTAACTAGACAACAAACAGTGTTTTGTCTCTAAGCATTCCTTGCATCCTATTCACATTTTGGCTCGAAATTTATTGAAAACGTGGCTTGGCGAGCGCTGATAACTGATAACTGTTAACTGACAACTGTTAAAACAAACTGTAATTCACCGAAAAATATACGCCGTTTTCTTGCCAGGTGCGATCGCGGTCTTCAATATCGACTAGGGGAATACCCCAATCTAGACGAGCAGTTACGGTATCTGCTAGTTGAAAGCGCAATCCCAAGCCTACAGATACTAAGGTATCTTCGTCTTCAGGCGGAGTCAAATCATCAACCGATCGCCCAGCTTCATTCCAAATTGTGCCAAAATCAACGAAGGGCGTGACTTGCAATGTTAGTTGCCGTTCGGTAACGCGATACACTGGAATGCGCAGTTCTGCTGAAGCAAATAAACCGCCATCTGATAGCAGTGCATCTTGACGGTAGCCTCTGACGCTTTCGAGTCCACCTACGCCAAATTGTTCTAATGGTACGAGCGGATCGTCGGCAATTTGGATATTTGTACGGAGTAAAAATAAAGTATCGGGAGCGAGCAGCCGTACCCATTGCGCTTGTCCTTGCCAAGAGAAGAAGCGGCTGTCTGGATCGTTACTGTTAATCGTAGCGTCGAACGCTCCCACACCTAAATTGAATTGCGATCGCGCTGCAATGACTTCTCGCGTGTTACGTTGCGTCCATTCCTGAAAGAATTGGACGGCTGAGATCCGAGTATCTCCATCTTCATCTGCGCCTGGTGACAGTAAAGAGGAAGGATAGTCAAACTCTTCTAAAACATCGGAAGAAATTTCGCTTTCGCGTCGCGCTGCGGTCAGACCGAGGGCAAATTCGCGATTAGGAGATTGTAATATAGGTTGACGATAGCTGAGTTCAAAATAGCGAGAATTTCCATCGATTTCGAGGTCGTCGAATGGTGGTTCGATCACGTTGCTGTCGGTGAATCCAACATTCAAGCTTACCGTGCCATTTTTAGCATTTACGGGAATTGTATAACTGCCGTCTATGCCGTTGCTACCGTCGGTGTTGCTATATGCAAAACTCAACCCATCGCCAAATCCAAGTAAATTAGCTTGATTCAACTGAACCCGCCGCCGGAAGCTACCAACACTAGGCGATCGCCCGTTATCTAAGACAATTTGTGTATCAAAGGTGTCTGCTTCTTTCACCGTGACATCTAGCACGCTCGTACCTGCACGAGTCCCTGCTGAAAGTTCGGCTGACAGATTTTGAACTAAGGGATTGAGTTGCAGCAGTTGCAAAGCCTCTAACAGGCGTTGCTGATTTAATGGTGTATCTTGCGGAATGCGATCGCGAATGTAACTGGGTCTTAAACGCCGCGTTCCCTGTATGTTAACTGCTTCTAATCCCCCTTCGACGACTTGAATTTTCACTACGCCGTCTTGGATGGCTTGAGGTGGAATTAAAGCACCAGAGGTAATATATCCTTTATCTATATATAGTTGCGTAACGGCTGTACGGGCTTGAAACAGTTCGGCAAAAGATAGCGATCGATTCGTAAAGGGGGCTAAAACTTTCTCGAAATCTTGGGGGCTAAAGACAGTACTTCCTACTACCTCAAACCGTTTCACTGTCAGTTTTTCTGGTATTTTTCCCGGTACTGGTGCGGGTGTGGGAGGTGCGTCAGGCGGCTGTAATAAATCTTCTGGTGGTGGTAAGGGAGCGGGTGTCGGTAGTTCTGGAGGCGCGGGTTCGGGGCGCGGAATTACGTCTTGGGGACGGGGTGGCGGTGCAGGGAGGCGGGGAGTTTGAGCTATTGGAAGTTGTGCTTGTAAGTTTGTCCGTGCGGCGATCGCCGGATCGGGACTAGCATTAATACTGGGAGTTAGTAAACAAAAACTAATGCTTATACAACCAATCCCTCCCGTTATTTTTATGAGGAGGGATGCAAAACTATTGTAAAAATTACGTTCCATTACAGCTATTCGGTCTAAACCAAGGAATATTAAGCGTATCGGTAATAACAGCAGCGGTCAGTACGACCTCACCATTAGAACCTACCACCCACCCTGTAGCTTCCACAAGTGGGGCGGGATTAACTTTATTGGAAATTTCTGCGGGAGATTGAGAATTCGGAATTTGGAATTCGGAATTCGGAATTGTTTTTGACCCTTCACCTTGTTCGAGGGCAAGCTTTTGACTTCTAACTTTTGACTTTTCCGTGATGCCCAAATCTGCCAAGATGGACTCGCTTCTAGTTGCTTGGGCGGGAGTTGGGGGTAAGCCACCTCGTCCGGCGATCGCGAAGCTGCTTTCTCCTGATGCTACGCTACCTACAGAACACCCTTGAGCCACCAAACCGCTGACATCGACGACATCTGCTGGTAAGATAATCAATTCCGCGCTGGGGTCTATATCTGGTCTTCTAATTTCTACTATTCCATTAATGCCGCGATCGGAGCTGGCATCGATCGTACTATCGGGGGAAACAAAGAGTCCTTGGGTTGTAATGCTGATATTACCACCCCGACCATCAACGGCTCTTGCAGTAATATTGCTTCCTTCTGCTAATACTAAATTGTCCGTATCAATATTAATGTTGCCACCATCGCCCGCACCTTCGGCACTAGTAGAAATTTCACCATTATTGCGTAATGTAAGTAAGTCCAGATTTTGTAAGTTTATATTTCCACCGTCACTGCTGAATTTACTGGTAGCCGTAAGTTTGCCACCATCTTCTACACGGATAGAGTTAGCTGTAACTTCTAAGTTTCCTGCATTGCCCGTACCGAAACTGCTGACACTTATTTCCGCCTCATTCCCAATCGTCAAACTTTTTGTATTAATTCTCAGATTTCCAGCAGTTGCATCACCTTGAGCGATCGCAGTTAAGGTACTCGGAGAACCATTTTTTGTAGTCCCCGTCAGCTCTACAGATTCAGATGCATTGATAGTGAGGTTTCCTCCTTTGCCTGTTGCTGGTACGAACTGGTTGAGAGTTAGATCGAAGACACTTCCCTCTGATGCTGTGGATATTTTTGCTCCATCTCTGACAATTAGTTTTGCAGTATTAATTGTTAAGTCCCCTGCATTTCCAGCAGCAGCAGTTGCACTAGATAAACTACTAAATGCCTCAAAATTATCAATAGCCAAAGGAAAACTACCAATTATTTGTACTGACTCTGAGGCGTTAACAGTTAATTTTCCTCCAGCACCTGTAGCAAAAGTAGAAGTAAAAACTTGCGCCCCTTCTCTCACAATTAAATTTCTAGTATTGAAAGTAATATTTCCTCCATTCCCTGCTCCAAAAGCTAGAGTAGATATTACGGTATTTACGCCCACCAATTCTATATTATCTGAGGCATTTATCGTCAAATTTCCTGGCTGTACTTCTTGTCTATTTATAGAGGTCAATCCATAATTGTTAATTTGAATTACCTTACCTTGAAGGTGAAGATCGCCATTACTTTCACCACTGACATCTAAATAAGGTATGTTTGCAGAACTATTTAACTCAATATTTTGAAAATTTTGTACCTGCTCGTATCCCAACTTCCAGCCTTTTTCTGTAGGATTGAGATTCACTAAACTATTATCGAAAACACTGCCTAGTTCAATTCGTCCCTCTGCTGCTGTCATATTTCCACCCTCTTGTAAAATACTACCTCCTACAAGTGCTAATGTTTTACCTGTCACTACCTGTAAACCAGCAGGAAAGCCAAAGTAATTTACTGCTCCGTTGAGAGACGCTTGAGAGCGGTTAACGATCGCGCCAGAATTGGAACCAAATTGCAAGCCGATCGGCGTATTAACTGTTAGTAAGGGCGTAGTTTGAGAATGATTTGCATCGAACTGAGTACCATCGGAAAAAATAATGCTACGCGCTGTACTGGCGAGAAATGAACCGCCAATATTGAGCGAGGCATTAGTGCCAAAAATAATTCCATTTGGATTGATTAACAATAAGTTGGCGCTACCGTTAGCGGCGATCGCGCCATCGATATTAGAAGCAGTAGAGCCAGTCACGCGGGTGATAATATTTTCAATATTCAGATCGTTATTGAAACGCACTTCACCGTTGGCTGGGACAGAAAACTGCTCGAAGCTGTGAAATAGATTTTTGCCCCGCGCTGCTCCACCTTCAATTTGAGAAGTTAGAGGAGTAGTTTGGTTAACTGCTGAGCTTTCAGCACCTAATGTATTGTCGGGAACAACCTGAGCTGAAATCCGATCTTCAGTGGCGATCGCTCCACTAACTGCTACACAGCACGCCAGCCGTAGCTGCCAACCCCAACTACTCCTACTTTGAGCCATTTTCAAATTTACTCAGACATTGACATACTTAAGAGCATATCTGAGTATGTCAGACAGGCAATAGTATGACTTAGAAAAACTCGCTTGTCGCAGGAATACTTCTAATAGCCGTTTTCAATTGGATCGTATACACGAACTGTAGGGGCGCACAGCCATGCGCCCCTTAACGTATTGCCATAGAATGAAAATCGCTGTAAACATCCCCTTGGCTGCATCAGCCAATCCACTTACCAGGAGGTGGCGCACAAGCTTGGTTTGGGGGGCAAGGGCAAAACCAGGCAGTGGTTCGGAATACACTCTCTGGTGAGGGCTCTGGCAACACGCTGGAATTAGGGCGACAATCGCGATCGGATGGTGTTTTCTCAAAGAAATTGAATTCTATGGAAATATTTTTAGTGTCTAATACGCCATATTTTTGGAATATCTTATTTAGGGAGGACAATATATCTTCCTGATTGAGAAGTGCCATTATTTCTTGTTGAATAGCATCGTTGTCCATTGTGCTTCTCCTAGAAAACTCTATTTTGTCAGCGATCGATTGAGAGCGATCGCCCATAGCTAAACTTCAATACAGAAGAAATAAGTTGAGTTCCTGAAATCTATCAATATGTAGTACTTTTGCACCAAAGTGAGGATTTTCTAAATATATAGCGGTTTTCAATTGGATAAAACACACGACCGTAGGGGCGCACGGCTGTGCGCCCCTACAGATGTCACGCACGCAATCGAGAATTGCTATAGATATTAGGATTGCTGAAAATAGTTGCTAATTCCATGCACATGTGGGCAAGTCGGACTTAGTATTGACAAAAGGAACCTGAATCCACACGCTCAGCCCATGCAAACCCTGGAAAAGACAGAACCCAAACTCGCCCAACTTAAAACCCTCCTGACAGAGATTAACGACATTGAGTCGGCTGCTTCCCTTCTCTATTGGGATCAAGCAACGTATATGCCTCCCGAAGGTGCAGCAGCACGGGGAAGGCAACTAGCAACGCTCGCGCAGATTGCCCACACGAAATTTACCGATTCGCAAATCGGACAACTATTAGAAGATTTACGCCCCTACGAACAAAGCTTAGCCTACGATTCAGATGAAGCAAGCCTGATCCGCATCACGCGCCACGACTACGATCGCGCAATTAATATTCCCCCTGCTTTTACAGCTAAGTTTTCACAACATACGGCTGAGTGTTATGAAGTTTGGGCAAAGGCAAGGGCTACAAATGATTTTGCTACAGTTGCGCCTTATTTAGAAAAGACATTAGAACTGAGTCGCGATCGCGCTAACTTTTTTCCTGGGTACGAGCATATTGCCGATCCACTGATTGCAGACGCAGATTATGGCATGACAGTCAAGAGCGTGCGATCGCTATTTACTCAACTACGTCAGGAACTCGTCCCCATTGTTGAAGCAATTGCTGCTCAACCCGTAGCTGATGCATCTTGCTTGCACCAGCATTTCCCCGAAGCCGAACAACTCGATTTCAGTTTCAAAGTTATCGAACAACTCGGTTACGATTTTCAACGGGGACGACAGGACAAAACCCTACACCCCTTCATGATTAAATTTTCTACGGGAGATGTCCGCATCACCACCCGCGTGCGCGAAAATGACTTGAACGAAGGGCTATTTAGTACGATTCACGAAACCGGACACGCACTCTACGAACAGGGAGTGAATCGGGCATACGAAGCCACGCCACTAGCGGGAGGAACTTCAGCGGGAGTGCATGAAAGTCAATCGCGGTTGTGGGAAAATATGGTGGGCAGAAGTCGTCCTTTTTGGAAATGCTTTTATCCCCAGTTGCAGGAAACCTTTCCCCAACAGTTAGGAAAAGTTGACTTAGAGACATTTTACCGAGCGATTAACAAAGTCGAGCGATCGCTCATTCGCACCGATGCCGATGAAGTAACCTATAACCTCCATGTCTTAATTCGTTTCGACCTGGAATTGCAGTTATTAGAGGGTAAATTAGCAGTTCGCGACCTTCCTGACGCTTGGAACGAACGTTACAAATCCGACCTTGGCATTACCCCACCCAGTGATAGTATTGGTGTTTTACAGGATGTCCACTGGTACGGTGGCGCGATTGGCGGCGCGTTCCAAGGGTATACCCTCGGTAACTTAATGAGCGCTCAATTCTTTGCTACTGCAACGCAACTACATCCAGAAATTCCTCAACAAATCGCCTCTGGTAACTTTACCACCTTGCACGACTGGCTGCAACAAAACCTCTACCAACACGGTCGCAAGTATACGGCGGCGGAATTAATCCAACGGGTGACTGGTAGTCCCCTGCAAATCGAACCCTTTATCAGCTACATCAAACAGAAATTTGGCGAATTGTATGGAATTTAGGGAGTAGTGTCTGGTGACTAGTGACTAGTGACTGGATAAAGATTCTAGCCACTAGCCACTAGCCACTCACCAACTACCACTCACCAACTACCAACTACCAATCACAACATTCTTGGGGAATTTATCATGTCCGAACTGCTGCAAGCTGTTCTCGATAGTGAAGAAAGAAGCGATCTGCGCCAGTTTTTTAGCGAGATTCGCCATCAAGATAAGAAGTACTTGTTGAGAAATGACATTCTGATGTCGTATGTCGAGTATTGCAATAAGTACCAAAAGTCGGCTGAATTTTATAGCGGTTCTCATTTGGGTAAGCTAATTTACTATACCCAAGAAATCATTCTAGAAAATGGCAATCTTTGTTTAATTATCCGCCAAAAAATTGCCAGTCAAGAATTCTATCGAATCACAGAAGATTTGATGATAGAAGTGCTGACGATACAGGAATTACTTGATGTTCGCGATCGCTTTGTCAACCGTTACCATCCAAATGAAGGGGATATTCTCGAACTCGATTTTGGACCTTTTTACGATTACACTCCAACCATTCGCGACCCGAAAAATATTGGGAAAGGGGTACAGTATCTCAACCGCTATCTTTCCAGCAAATTGTTTCAAGACCCCAGACAATGGTTGGAAAGTATGTTTAACTTCCTCCAGGTACATCAATACGATGGAATTCAACTGCTAATTAACGGCAGAATTAAGTCCCATCAACAATTATCCGATCAAATCAAAAGAGCGATCGCATTTGTGGGCGATCGCCCCAGTGAAGAACCCTACGAAAATTTCAAATTTGACTTACAAATGATGGGGTTTGAACCTGGCTGGGGTAACACGGCAGGACGGGTACAGGACACTTTAAGTATTCTCGATGAATTGATCGATTCTCCCGATCCGCAAACCCTGGAAGCTTTTATTTCCCGGATTCCGATGATCTTTAAGATCGCCCTTGTCTCTTCCCACGGCTGGTTCGGACAAGAGGGAGTTTTGGGACGACCCGATACAGGGGGTCAGGTGGTATACATCCTCGACCAGGTAAAAAGTTTAGAAAAACAGTTGCAGGAAGATACAACCCTGGCGGGTTTGGATGGAATGAATGTGAAGCCGAAAGTTGTCATTCTCACCCGCTTAATTCCTAATAGCGACGGAACTCTTTGCAATCAAAGATTAGAGAAAGTTTACGGAACGGAAAATGCTTGGATCTTGCGCGTCCCGTTGCGAGAATTCAATCCTAAACTGACACAAAACTGGATCTCGCGGTTTGAGTTATGGCCCTACCTAGAAACTTTCGCGATCGATGCTGAGAAGGAATTACTAGCAGAATTGCATGGAAAACCCGATCTAATTATCGGTAACTATTCTGATGGTAATTTAGTCGCATTCTTACTATCGCGACGGATGAAGATTACTCAGTGTAATATTGCCCACGCGCTAGAAAAGTCTAAATATTTGTTTAGTAATCTGTACTGGCAAGACTTAGAAGATAAATATCACTTCTCATTACAGTTTACTGCCGATTTAATTGCCATGAATGCGGCTAATTTTGTGATTAGCAGCACCTACCAAGAAATTGTCGGGACTCGCGATAGCGTAGGGCAATATGAATCGTACAAATCTTTCACAATGCCGGATTTGTACCACGTTGTTAGCGGAGTCGAACTATTTAGCCCTAAATTTAACGTGGTTCCGCCTGGGGTGAATGAAAGTTACTACTTCCCGTATTCACGGATGGAAGATCGGATACAAAGCGATCGCGAACGGGTAGAAGACCTATTATTTACCTTAGACGATCCCGTTCAAGCTTACGGCAAACTCGACGACCCCAGCAAGCGTCCGATTTTCTCGGTAGCCAGGTTAGACCGGATCAAAAACTTAACTGGTTTAGCTGAGTGTTTTGGTAAAAGCGAAGCGTTGCAAGAACATTGCAATCTCATCTTAATTGCTGGAAAATTGCGCGTTGAAGAATCGGAAGACAACGAAGAAAAGGATGAAATTGTCAAGCTTTACAGCATCATCGACCAGTACAATTTGCATGGTAAGATTCGCTGGTTAGGGGTACGCTTGCCTAAATCTGCTTCTGGGGAAGTTTATCGCGTCATTGCAGACCGTCACGGTATTTTCGTGCAGCCAGCGTTATTTGAAGCTTTCGGCTTAACTGTATTAGAGGCGATGATTTCTGGCTTACCGACTTTTGCCACTCAGTTCGGGGGACCGTTGGAAATCATTCAAGATAAGGTAAATGGTTTTTACATCAACCCAACACATCTAGAGGAAACAGCCGATAAAATTTTGGATTTTGTGACGAAATGCGAACAAAATCCTAATTATTGGTATGAAATCTCCACGCGGGGAATTGACCGAGTTTACAGCACTTATACTTGGAAAATTCACACCACGCGCCTGTTATCTCTAGCACGAATTTACGGTTTCTGGAATTTTATTTCCAAAGAAAACCGCGAAGACTTGTTGCGTTATCTTGAGGCTTTATTCTATTTAATTTATCGTCCAAGGGCGCAACAATTACTGGAACAACACATGCATCGTTAAATTTGCCGGGTACTGTTTAACTACGCCAGAAGAGATCCCCCCTAGCCCCCCTTAAAAAGGGGGGAACAAAGCCTCCTGAAACAGGAGGGCTTCACTAGTCCTTGCCCCAGTGAAGAATAAAGCTTAAAAAGAGGAGAACAAAGCCCCCTTTTTAAGGGGGTTGGGGGATCGTCAAGATCTGTGCATCGCAAATAGAGGTTTGTTGCAACGCACCCTACCTTACTACTGCCAAACAAAAACTTTTGCTTCGTAAGGACCAATATCTAGCAGCATATCTTCCCCAGATTCGAGGTCGTAATTACCCGTCCATTCGTGCCATTTTCCAGCAGCAGGGAAGTTATCGACGCTATATCCAGCTAAAAAGTTTTCCGAGAAATTAGCAATAACAACTACGCGGGAACCTTCATCATTCCAACGAGTGTAAGCTACGACTTTAGCTTCTGGATTTTCGTGGAAGAAGTCAATATTTTCCGTATAAAGTGCGTGGTTGTGCTTGCGGAGGTTAATTAAACCTTTGTAGTATTCAAACAAGCCGCGATTGAGATCGTTACCCAGCAGTCCCCACTCGATTTTGGCAGATTCAGTTGTTTTCGGTTTATATTCACCAAACTCCTCACCCATCCAAACTAAAGGAACGCCAACAGCTGTCATTAATAAGGCGACTCCCAATTTAATGCGTCTAAAAGCTTCTTCGTCAAAGATTTGGCGATCGCCTAACTCTACCATTAAATGGTTGTGGTCGTGGTTGGTTAAATAATTCACCACATTAGTTGCACCCAAAAAGCCTTGACGTTTACAGTCAATAACATCTTTGAGTCGTTCTAAATCGAAGGTGTCACCGCAAATGTGCGCCAAAACATCGTGATAAAAACTATCGTGCCAGCAACCGTCCATCGGTCCATCGACATTGGTAATGGATGTGGTTTCGGGAATGTGTTCGGCAACAGTATAAAATGGCTTCATGCTGGCTTTTTGCTTGGCTTCATTCACTATCCAATGCATGAAGTCATAGTTAGCTATTTGTCTTGCAGCGTCAAAGCGAATGCCATCAATATGAAATTCTTCCACCCAAAATCGCACGTTGTCGCCAATAAATTTCCGTGCTGGATATGTTTCTAAATTTTCATCGTAAAATTCGTAATTAAACTCTGGTCCCCAGTTATTATCAGGGTCGCGGGGTTCGTGATGATACCAATAATCGTGGTCAATTTGAGTTAGCGGACTTTCTGCTTCTGAGTGGTTGTAAATCCCATCCATGATAACGCGAATGCCTTTTGCATGGCATTCATCGATTAGATTTTTCAGTTCATCTGTAGAACCATAGCTAGATTCTGTGGCGAAAAAGTGACGGGGATTGTAACCCCAGCTATGATCTCCTGGGTACTCTTTTACTGGCATCAATTCAATTGCATTAACGCCAAGTTCGCATAAGTAATCTAACTTTTCAACGACGTGTTTGTATTTACCGCGTGCGTGAGGGTCGTCTTCACCACCAGAAAAATCGCCAACGTGCATTTCATATATTACCAACTCGCGATCGCTCGGTAATGGCTTGTCATCGTGTTGCCATACATAAGTATCCAGAATCCGCTGTCCATCTTTTACCCGCGCTACAGCATTCTGCGTTGGGTTATCGATATCTGTAGCATAAGGATCGATAACATCTACCCATTGGTCGGGTTCAAAGAACCAAGATTTAGACTGGACGCGAAACTTATATTGATATACGCCATCTTCTAATTCAACTTTTGTGCGAAAGTACCCGTCTTTACCTTTTTCCATCGGGATCTCTTCCCAATTCGAAAAGCAGCCAATTAGCTTCGCACCTTTGTTATATGGAGCAAATAAACTAAATTCTATTGGGCTTGCCATGATTTTTTAATACAGTGACGAACACCCGTATTGTCTTACGCGCAAACAGAGTTTGAAAATCATTCACGGGATAGAAGATAAGTTAATCTACCTTCCTCCCCAAGATATACGAGCAAAAGTCTCTTTTAAGGCAAGTCAGGAAAATTGGAGAAACGATTGAGTGTTCGATCGCTTCTCTATCAACTTCATTAAAAATCTCAATATTATTTTCATCAACTGTACTTCTCCAGATATAGCGAGCCTAAATGATTTGTGAATCTGGGATATTGCTGGTTGACGGTTGACGGTTAACGGTTAACTGTCAACTGTTAACCGTCAACCACCACAACGATCGGTTCATGACTCAAATAGAATCGCTATATCTACCTAAAGCTAGAGTCTGAAGTGGAGCGCGATCGCAATTCAAAACATTTGTTAAGATATGTGTAGCTGTCAATACAGACTTGTGATTTATCTAACTTTACATTTTCATTATTTGGATAGAACTGTATTTTGTCTTGCGACAGAGGGTGAGGATATCGTAACAAAGTTAACCTAAGAATTAGGCAAGGGAATGGTTGTAGCTTTTCCTATCTAAATTAAATTATTCCAAGTCAAACTATGGCGATCGCACTGACTTGAATTTTCAGTTTATGCGGTTAGAATAGACCTGCTTTTTGCTAAGAATCCTATGCAGATAGAATCTCTGAATAAAAGTTACAAAAGTAACAATATACCGGCGATTGAATTTCCCTTAGTCTTTTCTAGTTTTAGAAACGGATTGTGGCTGTTTGGAATTCCTTCCTGGTTATTTGGTATTGTCGATCGCAGTTTTGCTGCTTTTACTGATGGATATGTCTCTTCTATAGAGCTGGTACACTTATTTACAGCTTCTTTTTTCTTACTAGGCTGGATTTATCTCAAACCTGAAGAAAGCTCAAATATTGGTGGAATTGGTGCAGTCAGAAGTTATGCAATTGAGGCACGAAACTCCATAGATGAGCATAGCTTACACGCGACCACAGCTAGAATGTCAGAGCTGCAAGAGCAACATGTCATTCGTCAAGAATATATCTTACCCTTTCATTACATTTGCCAAATTTACCATCTTTTAAATCTCAAGCACTTAGAGACAATCCACCATTTCAGTCTTAACAACCTCAAAGTGATTGGAGTTAGTCAAATTCAGCCGACACAAGGCGGGGGAATGGTAAGATTTCAAACTGTGTTAGATTCACCTACTAACGTATTACGAATTTGGCGACAACCAATAGTCGAAGTAGGATTAACTCTACATACTCCGTATACGGTAGAGTTGAGTATTCCGGTTTATAACCAGCGATACATTACAGTTTTGTTCAATGTCATTCCCGTTGGTGCTAACGAGCATAAGCTAATTATAGATATCTACAGCAATCTCAATTGGCCCCGACCGTTATTGCAAGTCGTGTTGCATTTTGCCGCTTGTTTGACTTTATTTGAGGATTTACCTTATTTGCAAAGAATCGCTCAGAAAAAAGTACATCATCTCGTTAATCTCAAAGGAATCTCCGAACGAGATACCATGTGGTTGTATAGGAGATTTGTGAAATTGCATGGAGCGCGTCAAGTACTAAGTTTACCTGAAGCAAAGGCTTAAATATACGTGTTAATAAATCTCTTTCCAGGCTGCTACAGTACTCTTCCCGATTTCGCTATCTACAATTTCTCCGCTTTCCGTCACCAATCGAATACCGATGTTTTCACTTGGGGAGTTTTTCAAGGCAGAGGCTAAATCTGGTTTGACGCGAAACCTACTATTGTCTCCTTCTAGTTGAAAAACGCGATCGCCTACTTTGATATATAGATTGGCAATTCCCAAAGCTGCGTTTGCGGTTAAACAGTCTCTACTGATACGATGGTCAAACCAGCCATGTCCGAAGCTACAGTCGCGATCGCTATAAGCTAATAAGAAGCGTACCGAATCATTCCGCCAGAGGCTTACCACTTGGATTCTGGCGTTAGTATTTAAAATGCGTCGATAAAAGAAGTTTTTATCAAAAATTCCTACATACTCTCCCTCAAACGGATCGATAATTCTTACAGGTTGCGACCACGGCACATCAATCCCTGGATCTAAAGCTGCCGATCGCACGATCGGAAGTTCTTTGGAAATCGCAGATGGAATAGAGATATATACGGATGCGATCGCTAGAGACGCAAAACATAATTTGACTGCTTGACGCTTCAGCGAACGTCTAAAAACACAATTTAGGCTGATGGAAGACATAGAGCAATACCAGAAAGTAAGCTATTTTCACTCTAGTACTTTCATTGTAGTCTTCCCTTTACTTCGTCAAAAGGTTTGTATTTCTGATGCCGTCAGCGTTTCAGCCACACCCGTGAGTTTAGCAGTCGATTCTTTTACTTGATTCACGATCTTTTAGATGTTGGAATTGGCTAGAACTTTCGCGATCGCAAGTTTCAATCTATTCAGTTTCAATCTATTCAAATTTATGCTGACATTGACGACAAGCATGACATGGCTGAGTTCTGGGTTCAAAGTCGCGACAGCCAATTGCTGCTTCCGTACAGGCATTTATTGGGTTTACCGTGCATTTGAGCCGATAGTCATTGGTGAAAAAGGCACACCCAGAACAGGGAATTTGATGTAGTGTTTTGATGCGATCGCTGGCTTTTTCAATGGAAAGGATGGCGCTCACACAAGCACCAATTGTCATTACCCAAGCACAGCAAGCAAGAAATATTGTCATTAATAGGGAAGTCCTATAGTTGATTTTTTGTCGCCAAAGAGCCGCATTCCAAGATTTCTTGGAAATTGAACCCAGACGAACCGAGACAAAGGCAAACGAATTTTGCGTGTCAGCCAAGAATCTGGCTCACCGCACTTTTGGAATATTCAAATTTTATTGATAATTAGTTTCAATAGTCTCATTGTATATAAAACTTAACACTTACCAACTGAACTCATACTGATACCATGCCACTAAAACTACAGACGAGCTTCTATAGCCCCCCTTCCAAGGGGGTTGGGGGGCTCTTCTCTACAGACGAGCTTCTATAGCTCCCTTTCCAAGGGGGGTTGGGGGGATCTTCTCTGCCGTAGTCACAAGTAAATCAGTATAAATCGCGCGTACCAAACTCCAGCGATCGTCACAAATCAGGCGCTACAGCTAACTGTGCGCCCCTACAAACATATTGCACTCAAAAAAGAAAGCTATTCCGGTCGGTGGATAATTGTTTCCATCACCCGGCGCTTTGTTCTTGGCTCAATACCAAATATCCGCAAATACTCATTTTGATATTCAGACAAATTGACTTCGATCGCAGTAATTGCCTCTGATTCACCTACAATACTTTGACCGCAACTCTTCCAAGAATTAGTCCGAAATCGGCGTTTATCTACGTGTTCTATCCCAATGTGGTAGCCTTGCGCGATTAAATTTCGTACTTGCTCCAAAGTTTGTAAGCCAATTTGAGTTGATATTACCTCATTGTGACGATTATTATGAACTGGAGGCTCGTAAGATTCAACTGAGTTTACTACTCCACTACTAGCTTGGGGCAATTGAATACTTTCATTGACAAATCGATTACCAGATTGCCAAACAGGAAGAGGCGTTTGTATAGGTGAATAATTTTTTACTGGATTCTTTGCGGATTCTGCACCATTACCAGAGGGCGAAGTCACAGCTTCTTGCTGCGATGATTTCGGTTTTTCTGGTGGCGCTGGAGGAGTATATTCTCTGAAATACCTATTTCCATCTAAGGCTCGATTATACTCTTTGACTAGCTGAGAACTCTGTACTTGTTGCTGCTCTTTCACCATCAAGTTACCCATGTCAATCAAACGGGATAGATTGAATTTGGGCTTGCTAAATTCCGGTGGTCTATCTGCACTATTTACAACTCTTCTCGATACCTGCTCTATGCCAATTTTAAAGATAAAATCGCGTATTTGTTCGTCATAAATTCTAGAACGCAGAGCGCTAAAGAAATCGACTGACTGGTTGGAGAAAGTATCGACTAACTGCTCTATTTCCCGTGATGAGAGTCCGTCGTCTGAGTAAATTCCAGCAACGATACCAACTTTATCACTGCGATCGGGTTGCCAGTAAAATTTTTCCATTCTACCATCTCGAATTAATGGCGCGTATAGAGTGGAAAAATCATTACCTGTCACAATAATTGGGACGCGATGTAAAGGTGTTTCGTCGTAACTACCAGGTAATTGTACGTTAGTTGGATTATCCGCAATATTCATCAACGTGGCGTTTACCAACTGAGTATTCACCGTATACTGAGTGCCTTCATCAAATCGTCCTGCGCCTGCATCGAGATCGTTAATCATGATGGCGCACATTTTACCCCGCACGCGGATCAATTCTGCTGTCTCTCGATAGCGCAGACGCAGCAAACGCGAAGGATCTCCAGCATCGGGGCTTTCCAATTCACCACCAGAAATATGAGTAATTTCTATCCCCATCTTCTCGAATACTAAATCGCACTGAAAAGATTTTCCCTCGCCTTTACGTCCGTGAACGCCTAAAATCAACGGTACGCGAATACCAGGAATATTTAAATAGTTCTTGGTGATAAATACAGCGATTTTTTCGAGAAAACGAGGTGCAATGTAGTAATTCATGAATCTATCAGATAGGTCGAGCCGCTTAAACTTATTTTAAGTTTTTTTTGGTTATTGCGATCGCTTTTTTCTCTACTCAAGATTGCTGCTGTGCAACTTTTCTCACAGCATCTATGTCTAATTGCAGTTGTTCGGCAATCTGTTCTACTGTTAATCCTACTTTCAACAACAAAGGTACTGCTGCTAGTTTGCCTTCTGCTCGACCCTGCTCAAGACCCTGCTCAAGACCCTGCTCAAGACCTTCCTGCACAGCTTCTTGATAAACTTTAGTCTGTTTTAGTTCGTTTAACCCCAACATTGCTTCAATTTCCTCCCTACTCAAGTCTGGAAATTTATAAACGAATACAGTTTCTATTAATTCTATAAATTTTCTCTTCTTCTCGGCATCTGCTACTTCCTGTCTAGCTCTTATTATCAACTGTCTACCTTTTTCAGAGACAACTTCTTGTCTCAAACCAATGAGCTGCAATAAACTTAGTCCCAAAGATAGATTTTCAGATTCGCCTAATTCATCTAAATAAATTCGTTGAAATTGCGGACTGGATCTAAATACTCGGTAGTGTCTGGGTAAACCTGGATCTAAGCTGCGCCTGGTAAAGATTAAAATAGCTTGCCAATCATTAACTGGCTGGTAGTCGTGTAAATACAGAAAGATTTGGCTAAAAAAGCTGGAATAAAGCACTTTTTTAGTATCTTTATAGCCTTGCACTTCCACAAAGACTACAGGTAAGTCAGTGGCATAAATAGGAGGTACTAAAATCCCATCAATCCGAAAGCTGGTTTGTTTGACTTCTTGGGAGGCAAAGCTGTAAGTAGTATCTCTAGCAGAAACATTACCAATAAGTTCAAACACGATACTTGGATCGGTTTGGAAAATTTCGTAGAATAGGCTGTCTGTTTGCAAGGCTGTTTGTTTGTAGGGGCGATGCGAAGGCGGTTTGCGAAGCAACCATCGCATTCAAAAAATCCACAAAAGGAGAGGTAGAATCTACCCCTCCTTTCAAAACGCTTTAACTATTTCTAGTTTTTAGTAGTATCTACTGCCACTGCTGTTGGGTTTGTGAACTAAGAAGCTGAGGATTTGACACTGCTTGACGTTATCAAAACCAACGATACGGATGTAGCAGTTGGAATACTGAGAACGGCAGGCTTGGACTTCATTCAATACTTCTTGAGTACTTCCAGCACCGAACAAAGGTAACTTCCACATTGTCCAATAACACTCTGTTGGCTCAGAGGTTTCGTTGAACTCAATTGCCGGAATATATCCTTGACTGAGAATGTACTGAATTTGTCGATTAATTTGAGCGTCAGTTAAAGGCGGCAAATAAGATAAAGTTTCGTAGCGCCGCTCTTTTGGTAGGGTTTGCATGGATTATCTCTGTGGGTTGCTGAAAAGTTGATGATTGTCATTTGTCATTTGTTGTAGAAACAACTAATAACCAATAACTAATGACGATTTAAGGACTATCCAGATTGGTTTCTGGGGTAGTTTGAGGCTCAGAATCAAGGCTAGGATTTGTTTCTAGTTGCGTAATCCGCTCTAGATGCTGCTTGCGGTGTTGCATGTTGGCTTGCTGAATCCCAGCACGTACTATCTCAGGCAAGAAATCAGCCACTTCCTCCGCTAAATGTTCTCTGACAGTCATGATTCGCAATGCCAAATCAGGCTTTTCTCGAAACAAATTTTCTATGTACGCTTCGCCATCCTGTATTCTGTCAGTCGCAGAAAAGCGATGCAGCCATAGTGCCAGAGGAGGGTTAGTTTCACCAATTTGCGCCAACACCGTCCTTACTGCCTGATAAGTCAGGTAGCTTTGCAGTGTCTTGGCTGTGTCCTTCGCAATTCGCTTTATATCCATGCTTGACCCCAGCCTTTGTAGAGTTATGAGGTATGAGTCGTGAGTTTTGAGTATTCTAACTCACTCACCACTCATCACTCACTACTTCTTAAAGGGTGTCAACTGCCTTGAACTCGAACTTGATTTCCTTCCACAGTTCGCAAGCAACAGCCAACTCAGGCGACCACTTAGCAGCTTCGCGAATTACGTCGTTACCTTCGCGTGCCAAGTCGCGCCCTTCGTTACGAGCTTGAACGCAAGCTTCCAAAGCTACGCGGTTAGCGGTTGCGCCAGGAGCGTTACCCCAGGGGTGTCCGAGCGTACCACCACCGAACTGCAAGCAAGAATCATCGCCAAAGATTTCTACTAGCGCTGGCATGTGCCAAATATGGATACCACCAGAAGCTACTGGCATTACACCAGGCATGGAAGCCCAATCTTGAGTGAAGAAGATACCGCGAGAACGGTCTTCTTCAACATAGTTTTCGCGCATGAGATCGACGAAGCCCATCGTGATGCCGCGTTCGCCCTCCAGCTTACCTACTACCGTTCCAGAGTGTAGGTGGTCGCCACCAGACATCCGCAAGCACTTAGTCAAGACGCGGAAGTGAATACCGTGATTTCTCTGACGGTCGATCACGGCGTGCATAGCGCGGTGGATGTGGAGTAACAAACCATTATCGCGGCAATACTTCGCTAAAGTGGTGTTAGCAGTGAAACCACCAGTTAGGTAGTCGTGCATGATGATTGGTGTACCGATTTCTTTAGCAAACTCAGCCCGCTTCATCATTTCTTCGCAGGTAGGAGCTGTAACGTTAAGGTAATGCCCCTTAACTTCGCCTGTCTCTGCTTGTGCCTTTTCAATTGCTTCTTGAACGAACAGGAAGCGATCGCGCCAACGCATGAAAGGCTGAGAGTTGATATTCTCGTCGTCTTTGGTGAAGTCTAGACCACCGCGCAAGCACTCGTATACAGCCCGACCGTAGTTTTTCGCCGATAGACCGAGTTTGGGCTTAATCGTACAACCCAATAGCGGACGACCGTACTTATTCAGTTTGTCGCGCTCGACTTGAATACCGTGGGGAGGTCCTTGGAATGTCTTCAGGTAGGCGACCGGAATCCGCATGTCTTCCAGACGCAGCGCTTTGAGGGCTTTGAAACCAAACACGTTACCTACAATCGAGGTCAACATGTTGGTGACGGAGCCTTCCTCAAACAAGTCGAGAGGATAAGCTACAAAGCAGAAGAACTGGTTGTCTTCACCTGGTACTGGCTCAATGTAATAACAACGACCCTTGTAGCGGTCTAGGTCGGTTAGCAAGTCCGTCCATACAGTCGTCCACGTACCAGTGGAAGATTCAGCAGCTACAGCCGCGCCAGCCTCTTCTGGAGGAACTCCAGGCTGAGGCGAGACGCGGAAACAAGCCAGAACGTCTGTATCTTTAGGAGTGTAATCGGGGGTGTAATAAGTTAGTCGGTAATCTTTAACCCCTGCCTGGTAGCCCGATTTGGTCTGGGTTCTCGTTTGCGCGTAAGACATATTTTTCTTCCAAGAGTCAGTCTCTTCCACTCGCCAGTTGGGAAGTCTATTTCTTGCCAACTAGCTTCGGTTTTTAACAATATATCAAGAATTGAATTAGTTAAAATTTAAATGTACTGTACACATTTATAAAAATTTATTATTAAATTTATAGTTTGTTAAATTTTGTAACAAAATAAACTGAATGTGCCTGAATCATTTACTAGTTGTCAGTCGTCACTAGAGAGTGGCATATGGTGTGTAAAAATACTCCTTGCCAATAACCAACAATTCATTACCCATCACCCCATCACCACTCGGCTATGTCAATTACTGCTCGGCAATTAATTCAGTGGAAACAACAAGGGAGAAAAATTGTCGCCCTGACTGCTTGGGATTATATTACGGGACGATTGTTGGATGCGGCGGGAGTAGATTTGATTTTGGTTGGAGATACTTTAGCGATCGCACTAGGATATGAGACAACGCTACCAGTAACGCTAGAAGAGATGATCCACCATGCTAAGGCTGTGCGTCGAGGCGTGAAACGAGCGTTGATAGTACTCGATCTACCGTTTTTGTCATATCAGGAAAGCGTGCAGCAAGCAATGCATTCAGCCGGAAGGGCGTTGAAAGAAGCAGGAGCGCAAGCGGTGAAAATCGAAGGCGGACATCCGGCAACTGTAGAAACTGTGGCGCGGCTGGTACAGGCAGGGATTCCGGTGATGGGGCATATTGGTTTGACACCTCAGTCGATTCATCAGTTGGGATTGAAGCAACAGGGGAAAACACCTACAGATGAACAGAAACTTATGGATGAGGCGATCGCCCTCGAAAAAGCAGGAGCCTTTAGCATTGTCTTAGAACACATTCCATCGGATTTAGCCGCTCGCATTACCCAAGAGTTAACGATTCCTACTATAGGTATTGGTGCTGGTTCTGAGTGTGACGGACAAGTACTAGTTACTTCCGATCTGTTGGGTTTATCCGAACGGCAACCACCCTTTGCCAAAGTATATGTAAACTTAAGTGAAGCGATCGCTCAGGCAGTGCAAGATTATGCTGCTGAGGTGAGAGAGCATAAATTCCCGTAGGGTGCGTTATTTAACGCACCCTACTACGGAACTCAGATTCATTCCCATAAATCGCCTCATATTGTTGCACCAATAAGCTACCGTCGTATAGTGAGCTGAAATTTGCAAAATGTATGGTTAATAGTAATACTGACAGGAGACAAGGGAGACAAGGGGGACAAGGAAGCAATTCTAGCCACCAGCCACTAGCCACCAGCAACTCACCCGACTCCCGACTCCCAACTCCCGACTCCCCCTTATTAGGCTTAACCCAAGCCCAACTAACCGCCTGGGTACGATCGCAAGGACAGCCAGCATATCGCGGACAACAGCTATACGATTGGATTTATCACAAAGGAGTGCGATCGCTATCCGAGATCTCGGTTTTTCCGAAACAGTGGCGCAGTAGTGTAGAAAATATTTCGATTGGGCGATCGCAAATTCATCATCGCACTGTAGCCCCTGATGAGACTGTCAAATACTTACTTCAACTTGCAGACAATCAAATCGTTGAAACTGTAGGTATCCCAACTGATAAGCGCCTTACCGTTTGCGTTTCAACTCAAGTAGGTTGTCCGATGGCTTGCGACTTCTGCGCCACGGGTAAAGGGGGCTTTCGTCGCAACCTCGCCCCGCATGAAATTATCGATCAAGTTCTGACAGTCCAATCCGACTTTCAACGGCGCGTCAGCCATATCGTCTTTATGGGTATGGGCGAACCCTTGCTAAATACAGAAAATGTCGTGGCGGCGATTCAATCTCTGAACCAAGATGTGGGTATCGGACAGCGGTGCATGACTCTTTCGACTGTGGGAATTCCAGGGCGAATTCTCAAACTCGCTCAATACCAACTACAAGTTACCTTAGCGGTTAGCCTTCACGCCTCTAACCAAGCTACCAGAGAAAAACTCATTCCCAGCGCCCAAAAGTATTCTCTCCATGACTTACTTTCAGAATGTCGCGAGTACGTGCGTTTAACGGGTCGTCGCGTCACGTTTGAATATGTCTTACTTGCTGGGGTGAATGACGGCATAAAACAAGCAGCTGAGCTAGCCCAGCTGCTACGAGGTTTTCAAAGTCACGTTAACCTAATTCCTTACAATCCGATTCGAGAAGCAGATTACCAGCGACCGAGTTCGAGTCAAATTCAGGCTTTTGTTAACGTCCTGAAGCAGCAACAGATCGCTGTGAGCGTCCGCTATTCCCGTGGATTGGAAGCAGAGGCGGCTTGCGGTCAACTGCGGGCGCAGCAACTACAGCCTTCATTGGGTTAATACCCGGCGCATATGCTTCTATAACTTTTCCTGTACGAGCGCACGTCACCATGAGATAGTCACAGCTATTGCATTGCGTGCGCGTTAGTTCGCTACTTAATACATAAAATCTTTCTGCTTCGCTGCCACAGTTGGAGCATCTAATCTGTTGTTTTATTTGCATTTGACAAACCTTTTGAGCCTAAGAATTTTTAAGAAAGAAGAAATAAAAACTGGAAGGTCAATCGAATATATAGTTTGGAACGCGATTGTTGAAATCTAGCTAGTCGATCCAGCTAGGTTTTGTCCGAGACGGTCATCTTTTTTCGTTCCGATATATATTCTCGCAAGATTTCAGCTCAGTATCCATGCCACTTTTGGTAGAAAATCTAAAAAGTTTTCGTGGACACTACTTCCATTTGCTGCGATCCCCATGATGAATCCTTTGATTTTGTAGCTTATATAACAGTGTAAACAGACTTTCAAATGGCAGTGAGCGTTGACTCACTCCTAAGACAATCGGCAAACCGATCCCCAAGTCCAATCAATAATTTGACTCACGATCGGGTTTTCTCCTATCAATTTTTAACCTTTTATTAAGGTTTGGTTTCCATCGAGGGTTAGATTGCTGGGATACGATCCCCAAGCGAAACAAATAGAAAATGCCGAGCGCTTTTCTATCAATAAATTGTCAATTTATGTCAAATTAAATAGAAAAATTGCTCAACTTATGCTGTGTGGCGGGTGAAAATAGTTATAAATTTCCCCTGCCAAGCGAGGACCGATCCCATCTACTGCTGCCAGTTGCTCGATACTGGCTTGGCGAATGTAGTCGATCGAGTGAAAATGGGCTAGAAGTTGTTTCTGGCGATGGTAGCCCAAACCAGGAATTTCTTCTAGACGCGATCTCCTCATCTTGTCGCTACGCTGCTGGCGGTGGAAACTGACAGCAAAGCGATGTGCTTCATCTCTCAGTCGCCTAAGTAATTGTACTCCCGATTGTTCCGCATCTGTCGCTAAAGGTTGAGATTCGCCTGGTAAAAAAATTTCTTCTCGCTGCTTGGCTAAGCTGACCACTCGCAAGTCTTCCATTAAGTTCATCTCTTGCAAAACAGCTACAACTGCCGATAGTTGACCTTTACCACCATCAATCATCACCAAATCGGGCCAATCAGGATTACCTACCCGTTGCATTTGCGGATCTTCGAGATATTTACGAAAGCGGCGTTGAATCACTTCCGCTAGACTGGCAAAGTCATCGGAATGACCAGACGTGACTGTCGGATTCTTAATCTTGTAGTGACGGTAGTATTGTTTGGCGGGTAAACCTTCAATAAATACCACTTGGGATGCAACCGCATTGGAACCCTGAATGTGAGAAATATCGTAGCCTTCAATTCGATGGGGTAAGTCGGGTAAGTCGAGAATAGCGGCTAGATCTTCCATAGCTTGGGAGTTGCGATCGCTCAATTTTTGCGTTCGTGCCAGTTCGTACTCGGCATTTCGTTCTACCATCTCGATCAATTCTGCTTTCAACGCCCTTTGGGGATTCACAATCGTGACTTTTCGCCCCTTACGCTGGCTTAACGCTGTCGCCAGCATCTCCGCTTCCGGTAATTCGTGCTGTACCAGAATTTCTGTAGGAATTTCTACATCGTCAGCAGTTTCATAATGTTGTTCTAAAACACGCTGTAAGATTGCCCCTGGTTCTAATGTAGGGGCGGGTTTAACTGAATCATCTGTTGATTCCTCGCGAGTCTGTGTGACAAACCCGCCCGTAGCAGTGGGTAGGGGCGCATAGCCATGCGCCCCTACTTCGGCGACAAAGCCGAGGCGACCGACAAGTTGTCCGGCGCGAATTTGAAATAACTGAATGCAGGCGTGCTTTTCATCTGCTGCCAGGGCGATCGCATCTCGCGAGATCGTATCATCGGGTAGCGATACCTTTTGATCGGCATTCAGCGACTTTAATCCAGCAATTTGGTCGCGAATTCGTGCTGCTGATTCAAAATTTAATGCTTCGGCGCTAGCTTGCATTTGTGCGGTCAGGACATCGATCAATTCCTGCGTTCGTCCTTGGAAGACCATCGCTACCTTTTGCACGGTTTTGCGATATTCTTCGGGAGAAATTAGTTTTTGACATACTCCTGGACAGCGCCCTAAGTCGTAATTGAGACACGGACGGTCTTTAAATAACGGTTGGGGGCGTTGGCGCAGAGCAAAGATTCGCTTTGATAGCCGTAGAATCGTCCGCAGCAAGTGAGCGTCAGTGTATGGTCCGTAAAACTTGTCTTCTTTTTTACCTTGGCGGCGATTGCGCGTGATGAAGATGCGGGGATATTGCTCCGACCAGGTGATACAGACGTAAGGATATTTCTTGTCGTCTTTGAGTAGAACGTTGAAGTAAGGCTGATTTTGCTTGATGAGATTAGCTTCTAAAGCAAGGGCTTCTGCTTCTGTATCGGTAACGATAAACTCAATATCGGCAACCTGTCGCACCATCATAGCGATCCGATCGCTCAGTTGCTTCGGGTCGCGAAAATACGAACGTACCCGCGATCGCAGTTTACGCGATTTGCCGATGTAAATAATGCGATCGCTGCTGTCGCGCATGAAATAAACCCCTGGTTCGGGAGGAATTTCTTTCAGCCGACTTTCTAAACGCTCTGGATCTCTTACCAGTGGCAATGTCTTTGCTGCTGTCACTACCCTCTAAACCCGCTTGCCTTAAGTCTCTTCCTCTGTCATCCTATCAAACTGGACGCAGAAGGGATTGAGGATTGAGGGCTGGAGGTTACAGACTTTAGTTGTACTCTCTATACTGAGGGTGAAAATCTCACTTCTCATTCCCAGACTTCGACTTTGCTTCTTAATACTGACTACTAGTCAGAGAAGCTTGATTGATTCCTTACCACTCTTCTTACCTATTGATTTGCACCAAATTAATTCTAAAAAGAATATACTGATCGAATAAATTGTCTGCCTTAGCCGAGTTATTTATATTTCTATAATAGTAAATATACTCTTTTTTTTTCTAAAAGCGTGATAAATTATACACCAACTATAAAGTATAAATTAATTTTTGGTTGCCAAAGATGAAATTCTCACAGATCGGCCAAATTCTAAATGAGCTGAGATTAAATTGGTTCTAGAAGTCAAAAACGATAAGTTATTTAAGGAGCTTGCTGCAATAGGCTGAGTTATGAATATAGAAGAATTTGAACTGAACTATCGAAACGGTATTGATGACACGCTCAACCAGCTTCAGACAGCTGTGTTGTTATTAGCACAACTTGAAGATCGAATCACAGTTATTGGTCAGGACTTACAAAATCTCAGCCAGACAGTAGAAGAGTTTGTGACGCAACAGCGCGATGAATGATTTCAGAAGAGGTTCTACGATCGCTGTAGTTCTTCCTCTATTGCCTGTTTCAAATCTCTCAAACTGACTGGCTTGACAAAATAACGCTTTGCACCTAGTTCTAAAGCTCGCTGCTGGTCGGCTTTGAAAGCAAAAGCAGAAACCACAATAACAGGAATACTTCGATCGTCTTGTCTGCAACTCTTTTGTTCGAGTAAAGTATAACCGTCAATATCTGGTAACTTTAAGTCTAATAAAATTAGTTCGGGTCGAAAGTCAGCCAAAGCTTGAAAAAATCCAGTGCCATCCGCTAAACTCAAAACCTGGTATCCACAAAAAACTAGATAATCTTCCAACATCTGCCGATTGAGATAGTTATCTTCAACCAATAAAATTCGTTTTGGAATATGGTTGGCTGGTGCAACCGATCCAGCGTTACTCACTTGTGTAATTAAATAACTGTTGTTGCTTGTATCACACTTCAAAGTCTTATATTGAAGACCAATTTAAAACAAAACTGAATTTACATTTGCGACTAGTTGTCACTTAGCGAGTTATCATTCATATTAGTCAAGCACAAGTATAATGGCAAATTGCCACCGAGCGATCGGTTAGCGAGTGTTGGAAGCAAGTGAGGGTGCAATTACCAAAATTTTCTAATTTTTATCTCTAATCTTTCCAGAATTGAGCGATCCGATCCACAGCCGTTTCTAAAACATCAGGCGATTGAACCAGGGCAAAACGGACATATCCTTCACCAGATTTACCAAAACCAGCACCGGGAGAAACTGCAACTCCAGTCGCTTCTACTAATTGAGTGCAAAAGCTGACAGAATCTCTATCCCAAGGTGCAGGTAGTTTTGCCCAGATATACATGGTTGCTTGAGGGATGGAAACTTGCCAACCAATACGATGTAAGGCACTCGCAAAGCGATCGCGGCGTTGGCGAAATGTTTCTACCATTCTTTGCACTCCAGTTTGGTCGCCACTCAAAGCAGCGATCGCCCCGTTTAATATGCCTCGATATTGATTAAAATCGACTGCGGCTTTCACCTGGCGCAAAGCTGCAATCAGTTGAGAATTACCGATCGCATAGCCGACGCGAAAACCTCCCATGTTATATGACTTAGAAAGGGTAAAAAACTCAATCGAAACGCTTTTCTCTGGATCGGCTTGCAAAATTGAAGGAGCTAGGGGAGAATTCGGAATTCGGAAGTTACTGCTCCCTGCTCTCTGCTCCCTGCTCCCTAAGTCCTCAAACACCAAATCGACATAGGGGAAATCGTGGACGAGGACTAAATCGTGTTGTTGACAAAAGGCGACTGCCTCGCGGAAGAAGGAAAGAGGTGCGATCGCGGTTGTGGGGTTGTGGGGATAACTCAGTACCATCATCCGCGCCTGTGCTAATACCGGGGCAGGAATGTCGGCTAAAACAGGTAAAAAATTATTTTCTGCAAGCAGAGGCATGGGATAAATTTGACCGCTAGCAAGGTAGACTCCGCCAGCATGGGAAGGATAGCCAGGATCGAGGAGTAAAGCAAAGTCTCCTGGGTTGAGTATGGCTAGAGGTAGATGGGCTGTCCCTTCTTGAGAGCCAATTAGGGGCAGAACTTCAGTTTGTGGATCGACAGCAATACCGAATTTTTGCTCGTACCAGCGGGCTGCGGCTTGGCGAAAGTTTTGAGTGCCGTGAAAAAGTAAGTATCCGTGGGTTTTGGGGTCGTGGAGAGATTGGGCGATCGCTTCTGTAACGTGCGTTTCTGCGGCTAGATCGGCAGAACCCAGGGACAGATCGATCGCATCTCGCCCAGCTAATATTGCTCTTGCCTTTGCCCGATCCATATCGGCAAAAACATTTGCTTTCAAGCACTCTAAACGATTGGCAAACTGCATAATTTTTTGGGGAGTAGGTAGAGGCGCACGGCTGTGCGCCCGTACAAGTTTCTTATTGCGGCAAATGGGTATCTAACATATCGGTGATTTTTGGTTTGCTCAGCGCTCCTTCGGAAGCAGCAATGACCTCCGTACCGCGAATCAAGCGCAGGGCAGGGACTCCTTCTACTTTGTACAGCTTGACTGTAGCAGGATTAGGATCGACTTCCATTTTCACCACCTTGAGGCGATCGCTATAGTTCTCAGCTACCCAATCAATAGCAGGTGACATTAATCGGCAAGGACCACACCAAGAAGCCCAGAAGTAGATCAATACGGGTCGGTCAGCTTTTACAACTTCTGTTTCAAACTCTTTGTCTGCGATCTGAATTGCGTTGCTCATGTGACTATTCCTTAACAGCCTCTTTTACCACTCAACTATTATCAGTTATCAGTTATCAGTTATCAGTTATCAGTTATCAATGACCGATCGCCACTTGTCTAAAAATAAATGCTTCGGTTTTCCTAAAATTCATCAGTTGCAGGTGTAGTACTCATAGTATTCTATCTAGCCCTTTGAATTGTCTTGGCGATCGACAGTGATTCCAGAGGATTTGTATGAGTTTTATTGCTATGCGACGAAAATGGGCTATGACTGCGTTAGCGATCGCTATTTTCACAGGTGTAGGCAGAACTAGCAGCGCTCGAACTGCAACAACACCAACACCTTTATTCGAGCGAGTTGCCAGTTACAGTACGACGATCGCGGCGAATCAAAATCCAGCAGACATATATTATCCCCAACAGCCTCCTAAAGAACAGGGGCGACAGCGATTTCCCGTTGCCTTACTGCTGCCAGGAGCAAATGTTGATAAGTCTAGTTATAGCGATTTCGCCAGAATTGTCGCTAGTTACGGGTTTGTTGTAGTCGTTCCCATTCAACAGCGATCGCTGCCTCAATTTGGATTTACAGGGCTGCTGCCGGATACTTCTCAAATCGATGCAGTTTTAAACCAAATTAAAATAGAAAAGTCCAACTCCACACCAATTGCGAAGATTGTCGATCCTCAAAAGCTGACATTACTCGGTCACTCTGCTGGTGGTGCTGTCGGTTTATCTGCGATCGGCAACTTGTGTATTATTCCTGTTACGTGTGAGGGTTCCTTCAAACGTCCTAAAGAGCTTGTAGGTGGGGCATTTTTTGGCACCAGTCTGCGCGACCCAGCAACTCAAGAGTATATTCCCATCAAAAATGCTGGTATTCCGATTGCTCTGATTCAAGGCGATCGCGACAGTATCGCTTTACCAGAAAGGGCGCAAGCTACTTATGCCAACATCCAATCTCCTCCCAAAGCTCTGATTACCGTTTCAGGTGCCAACCACTACGGCATTACCAATACCAATAATCCACCAGGTCCAATTCCCGACTCAAATAAACCACAAATCGAGCAATCGCGGGCAGTCGAAACTATAGCGCGTTGGAGTGCGCTGTTTTTACGGGCGGAGGTATTGGGCGATCGCCAAGCTTTCCATTACGTGTACAAAACAGGAGACGCTCGCGATCGCCATGTCAGCGTCATCAGCAAACAGTGAACGGTTATCAGTTATCAGGAGTCGTAGGGGCGGGTGCGCGCAAATAGATAAACAACTTCAGCCGGAAATCTAGGCTCAAAACCCGCCCGTACAGGAGCCAGGAGTCATTTTAAATTTTAATTTTGAATTTTGAATTTTGAATTCTCCCCTTGTCTCCCTTGTCCTTCATTGCCAAGATTTACAATTGATCCAACTGTTTTTTCAAGTCTTCTAACTCTGCATCCACAACTGGATTTTTGGCAGCAGTTGACTGCTCGTTTGCTTGTGGTAGAGAAGGTTGATTTGATGATGTTGCTGGACCTAGAGACATTTGAGCTTTTAATGCTGCTAGTTCGTCATCGACATCGCTACCAGCTTCTAATGCAGCAAATTGGCTTTCTAGATCGTTCCCAGCTAGTTCTCCAACCGCCTGCGCCCGAGCTTCTTGCATCATGACTTTTTCTTCCATCCGCTCGAAGGCTGCCATAGCACTGCTAGTACCTAAGCGTCCAACTGTGCCTTGTAGTTGTTCCTGCGCTTTAGCAGCAGAACTACGTGCTTTGAGCATATCTTTTTTCGTCTTCGCCTCAGAAATTTTACTTTCCAAAGCAATCAGGTTGCGCTTGAGGGTATCAATTTGAGTGACTTGCCCATCTAAAGTAGCTTTGAGCGTATTCGCTGTTTCAAGATAATTTTTCTTGCGCTCTAGGGCTTGCCGAGCTAAGTTTTCATCACCTTTTTGCAAAGCTAGACGAGCGTTACGATCCCACCTTTCTGATTCATTTTGGTTTTGTTTGTATTGCTGTTCGGTACGTTTCTGGGCAGCGATCGCCTGAGCAACACCTTGCCGCAACTGAATTAAATCTTCCTGCATTTCTAGAAGCGCTTGCTCTAGAATTTTTTCTGGATCTTCTGCCTTGCTGACTAAATCGTTGAGGTTAGATTTGACAACCCTGCTAATCCGGTCAAATAATCCCATAATTGTGCTTTTCCTTCGGGGTTCACGGTTTAAGAGTAGGTAGCGAGTGCTGGCGCAGCACGAATGATTTATATTTGCTCAAAGCAAAGTTAATTCATCTCTGCTTTTATTCTTAACATATGCCCTATATACAGTTATCAGTTATCAGTTATCAGTTATCAGTTATCAGGGAGTAGGGAGTAGGGAGCAGGGAGAAGAGAGCTGAGGGAGCAACTCAAAATTCAAAATTCAAAACTTCCCTACACCCCACACCCCACACCCCACACCCCATTCTTCACTGGTTACTGTTGGGTAGTTGTGGCGGGGGTGTTTGTCCTGAAAGTTGTGCTTTCATATTGGCAAGTTCAGAATCGATGTCGCTGCTGGCTTCTAGGGCGGCGAATTGTTTTTGCAAGTCGTCGCTACTTAATTCGGCGATCGCCTCTGATTGAGCTTCTAGCTGCAAAACTTTTTCTTCCATCCGCTCAAACGCACCCAGAGAACTCGTTGTATTCACACCCCCTAGCACTTCATTCAGTCTTTGAGTAGCCTGCGCCGATCTCGCCCTAGCGATATACATATCTTTCTTAGTTCGCGCTTCAGAAATTTTGCTCTCCAGTGTTTGCAAATCTTTCTTCAGCCTGACGACGATATTATTTTGCTGTTCGATTTGGGCTGTGAGGGCAGTAGCCGTGTCTTGATAGGATTTGCGGCGCGTCAGTGCTTCCCGTGCTAACACGTCGTTCCCTTGCTGTAGGGCAAGTTGAGCGCGACGATACCATTCTTCAGAGTTAGACTGAGCTTGGTGAGCCTGTCTTTCGGTGCGCTTTTGGGTAGCGATCGCCTGTGCTACTGCCTGTCGCAGTTGCACTAAATCTTCCTGCATATCCATGACCGTTTGCTCCAGAATTTTTTCTGGATCTTCGGCTTGCCCAACCAAGGCATTAAAATTAGCGCGAATAACTCTGAGGATGCGGTCAATCAATCCCATGACAGCTCTCCATTCTGATGGACGATTTAATTGGTGTTGTTCTGGCTTAAAGCTAAATCCCTCCAACCCGTCACTGGCAAAAGCTAAATTGCTCAACAACTAATTTAGTTAGAGTATTAAACACATGGTATCTTACCTGAGATTCAGTTATCAGTTGTCAGTTACCAGTGAACGGGGTGTGGGGTGTGGGGTGTCGGGTGTAGGGAAGTTTTGAATGCGTGAATGCGTGAATTTTGAGCTGCTCCCTCAGCTCCCTCAGCTCCCTCAGCTCCCTCAGCCTCCTCAGCTCCCCCCTCTCCCTCGTCTTCCAACTCCCATGTCCCTCAATCCTTTAGGCAATATACTAAACTCCATCAAACAGGAAAGTCGCTGGCAAGAGCAGCCGCTTCAAAGGGTATTACAGTGCTGGGTTGAGGCTGTTGGGGCAATGGTAGCTACTCATACTCGCCCAGTTTCCATTCAAAGACAAGTTCTCTGGGTCGCGACTTCTAGTGCTGTCTGGGCGCAAGAACTCGCTTTCAGACGACAGCGGATTTTGGAGAAGTTAAATGCTCAATTACCGCAACCTTTGCTAGATATTCGCTTTTCTAGCGCTCAGTGGCAGCAGCTGGCAAAACAGGATTCATTAATTGGCGATCGCACTTCTTCTGGGTTAGGATGCGATCACCCGAGTTGGGTTGGTAATGATTCAGCAGCAAAAGGCGATCGCCAGCTGCGCTTTCGCCATCCTCAAGTGGCATTTAGACACTGGAGTGAAGCCACACAAACGCGATCGCGTCACTTACCTTTATGCCCTCAGTGCCACTGTCATACACCTGTAGGCGAACTAGAGCGGTGGGGTGTTTGTTCGATTTGTGCTGCTAAGCAGTGGTAAGAATAGCTGCTGGCATTTCATCAAAAGCTTGTCTCCATTAGTGCTTTTTTTAACTATTTATTGCTGTAACAAAATACCTCTAGCGACAGAGGCGAGATGATTTGTAGTAAATCTACTGTTGGCTAAAATTCCCTCTTCAGTTCCGCGCCTTTAGAGCATTTTTCTTTGTGAAAGTCAATGTAAGTTTTACGAGTTTAAGATTTTCTTCCAATTGATCCCCGATTGTTTTGGCTTGAATTTAAGTAGTTATTATTTGAGCCTTCTGGGACAAGTCTAAATAAATTCTAAAGTTATTTTTAGCTTTGAGAAGGCTAGAACCTAGAGTGATTCTTCAGTTGATGCCTCTGAGTCCCTAAAACCCTAGAGGCAAAATAAATGCTGTAGACCCATCCACAACAGCTACTTATATGACCAGCTGCAATCCTGCAACTTCTGCCTGTCGTTATTGTCAGCACTACCAGCCAGAAGGACGGCGAGGTGGTAAGTGTCAGGTTCTGGAAGTGCCAGTTCAGGGCAATTGGAAAGCTTGTAGTTTAGCTGTAACTGCTTTTGCTTCCAATTGGAATAGTTTAGTAGAAGAAATGATGTCTTTGACTTCTGCTTCAGTGCTTGCTGCTGCTCCTGTCGCAACTACTCTCAAACTGCCTGAGCCTGAGTTACTAGAAACAGAGTTCAGCCACGTTCGTATTCAGAGACAGCAACAGGCGTTACTAGCATAGTTGTATCTTTATGTAACGGTTTTTCAGCTCCGGCTGAATACACCAAAGATGTAATTTAAACCTAATTTAATTTAAAAAAATTCAATCAATCATTTTAAGACTTACATCGCATCCCAATTTCAGTGGTGCGATTTTTTTGCAGAAAACCCGCGTCGGCGGGTTTTGTCTGTGTGATGCCGCGATTTCTCATCGCTTCATGCTTCAGATTAAGGCAACCAAGGATATTGGCGAAAATCTGGTTGGCGCTTTTCTAAAAATGCCTGTTTGCCTTCGGTTCCTTCTTCTGTCATGTAGTAGAGTAAAGTGGCGTTACCAGCCAGTTCTTGTAAGCCTGCTTGTCCGTCGCAATCGGCATTAAAAGCAGCTTTGAGACAGCGGATTGCCAAGGGACTTTTTTGTAAAATTTCACTCGCCCATTGAATTCCTTCTGCTTCTAGTTGTTCGACGGGAACGACGCAGTTAACTAAACCCATTTCTAAGGCTTCGGTAGCAGTATATTGACGGCAGAGAAACCAAATTTCTCGTGCCTTTTTTTGTCCGACAATTCGCGCTAGATAGCTAGCCCCAAAACCACCATCAAAACTACCAACTTTAGGACCAGTCTGCCCGAATATGGCATTATCAGCGGCGATGGTGAGGTCGCAAACGACGTGTAAGACGTGTCCCCCTCCAATCGCATATCCAGCCACCAAAGCAATGACAACTTTGGGCATGGAACGGATTAGGCGTTGCAAATCCAAGACATTTAAGCGGGGAGTTCCTTCGTCATCAACATAGCCAGCTTTACCCCTAACGCTTTGGTCGCCGCCCGCACAGAAGGCATATTTACCATCTGTATGAGGTCCCGCACCCGTGAGGAGAACGACACCGATATTTCTGTCTTCTCTCGCGTCACAAAATGCATCGTACATTTCAAAGATAGTTTTGGGACGAAAGGCGTTGCGCTTATGGGGACGGTTGATGGTAATTTTGGCAATTCCGTCTGTTTTGTGATAGAGGATGTCTTCGTAGGTTTTGGCAGTTTGCCAGTTAACTTGCATGGGTTTTCAGGTGCGATCGCATTTTATAGCTTGAAAATTTTATTTTAGTATTTGGCGTTAGTGGAGCTAAACGAAGTTAAGCTGCTTCAGGTTACTGCTCCCGACAGTACTTGGAGGCTATTAGGTGAGGCGATCGCTCTCTAACTGCCTCGCGTATCATCACGATTTGACTCCCATTGCGTCATCTTCTGTGCCAAGCCCAGAAATGCTCTTACTGCTGGAGAGGAATCATGCTGCCGCCAAGCCAGATAAAGTCCGGTTTTAGGGATCTGTTCCTGCAAGGGTTTGTAAATGACTCCGCTTCTGTGGAAGTTTTGCAAGGAGGCGGGCACGATCGCAATGCCCAGTCCTGCTGCAACTAAGCCGACGATCGTTTGCATCTGAACTGCCTCTTGAGCCACTTGCGGACGAAATCCAGCTTGTTGACAAATGTTAATAATCTGCTCGTAAAAGACGGGTCCCATTTTGGCAGGAAATAGGATAAATGATTCCGAAGCCAATGTGGAGAGAGACAATTGAGTCTGGGCAGACAACGGATGGGTTTGTGGCAACGCCAAGACCAATGATTCTGGCAAAAAGCACTCCACACTCAAACCTGGTTCGCTGATGGCAGAACGAACAATGCCAATATCAACCTGTTTGTGATGCAGCGCTTGAATCTGTTGAGCAGTCGTCAGTTCCTGCAATCGCAGTTCTACAGCCGGAAACTGTTCTCGAAAGACCCTTAAAATCTCTGGTAGTAACGTATACATTGCAGTGTCAACAAAGCCGATCGCCAACCGTCCAACCTCACCCCGCCCGATCCGTTGTGTCTCTTCGATCGCCTGTTGAAGTTGCGCTAACACCAGATAAGAGCGCTCTAACAACACTTTGCCTGCTTCAGTTAACTGCACTTGCCGCTTCGTTCTCTCAAACAGCTTGACTCCGAGTTCGTCTTCCAAACCGCGAATCTGCTGACTGAGCGGAGGTTGGGAAATGTGCAACCGCTCCGCCGCTCGACTAAAGTGTAGTTCTTCAGCCACCGCGATGAAGTAGTGCAGATGCCGTAATTCCATCACACTTATATGTCTAACCTATTAATCTTAGTCAAATATATATTGGACAGTCACAAGGCTGTTCAATATCGTAAGAAATATGAGGCGCGTCTCATCCTAAAAAGCAGAATTTAAGTCAGGAGAAAGTTCAGTGATTCGACTTGACGAGCGAGTAGCCATTATTACAGGCAGTGGACGCGGTTTAGGAGCAGCCTATGCTCGTTTGTTGGCAGAAAGAGGGGCGCGAGTTGTTATCCACGATGCAGGCGTTAACAAAGAGGGGACTGGCTTCGATCCCAATGTGGCGGTTGATATCGCCAATCAAATTTGCGTTTCTGGTGGAGTGGCGATCGCGTCTCGATTACTCCTGGATAGTCGAGACAACTGCCGCAGCCTGGTAGAAATGACACTAGAAAAGTTCGATCGCCTCGATATCTTGATCCACAATGCTGGATGGGTTGCTTATCAGACTGTACAAGACCTGAAACCTGATTTTCTAGAACGCGCCATCAACATCAACATAGAAGCACCAACGTGGTTGTCTCAAGCTGCCTTTCCCAGGATGAAGCAACAACACTATGGACGGATTGTGTTGACGACTTCGGATAGAGCGATTTATCAGCAATATGCTCTGGGCGGTCTTGCAGCTTACGCGATGGGAAAAATGGCACAGATTGGTCTGATGAACGTGCTGGCGGTTGAAGGCAAAGAGCATGGAATTCTCGTTAATGCGATTTCGCCAGTTGCCAAAACGCGGATGTGGAATGTCCAGGATGAACCAGAAGATTTACGACCAGAGCAAGTAGCTCCAGGGGTTTTATATCTCGCTTCTGGTGAATGTCGAGAGTCTGGATTTATCTTAAGGGCAAGCAATGGTCAATTCACAGCCGTGCGCTGGAGCGAGCGAGACAACGTGAACTATCCATTCAACCTTGCCGCTGTTGAAAGTTCTACTGCGGAGGATTTAGCGACTCGCTGGCAGGAGATTGCTGCGGATGTTGCGTTTTAAGGACAGGGTTTGTACTTCGAGATGGTTTGTAGGGAAACAATCGAGATTATTGGTGGCAGCCTACAACAAGTATTGAAGGTTTGGTAAATACTTTTCCAACAAACCTTTATTGAAGACAACCTCACTACGTTGAATATATCCCGTAATGACCGATTCCAGCACGGGTAGCATTCATGTAAGGCGCGTGTCACCTGATGATATTAACTCAGTGAGAGAGGCAATTCATGCGGTGGATTGGAGTACAGATTTAGAGGAATTCAGAGTCTAAACATCAACATATCCCCTAATACCATTTTACTTTTCGACTGCGGCAGAAGAGATCCCCCCAACCCCCCTTAAAAAGGGGGGCTAAGAATGGCTTTAATCTTGCTTCATCCAGCTGAACATGGCGCGTAAATCTTTGCCAACTTCTTCAATTGGATGTTCTGCTTCTTGACGGCGCGTGGCAGTAAATCCAGGTTTACCAGCTTGGTTTTCTAAGACGAATTCCCGCGCAAATTGACCGGATTGAATTTCTTGCAGCACTTTCTTCATTTCTGCTTTCGTCTGGTCGGTGACAATCCGGGGACCGCGAGTATAATCGCCATATTCAGCAGTGTTGGAAATACTATCGCGCATTTTTGCCAAACCACCTTCAACAATCAAGTCAACAATTAACTTGACTTCATGCAGACATTCAAAATATGCCAATTCCGGTTGATAACCAGCATCAACTAAAGTTTCAAAACCTGCTTTAATTAATGCACTCAAACCGCCGCACAATACTGCTTGTTCGCCAAATAAATCGGTTTCTGTCTCTTCTCTAAATGTGGTTTCGAGAATCCCAGCGCGAGTCCCACCAATACCTTTAGCATAAGCCATAGCGCGATCGCGGGCTTGTCCGCTAGCATCTTGATACACGGCAAACAAGCAGGGTACGCCTTGCCCTTGTTCGTATGTCCGCCGCACCAAATGCCCTGGTCCCTTCGGTGCAACCATGACGACATCGACATCAGCCGGAGGCACGACTTGAGCGAAATGAATGTTAAATCCGTGGGCAAAAGCTAAGACTTTACCTTCTTTCAAATGCGGTGCAATTTCTTGTTGGTAGACGCTTTTTTGCACTTCATCCGGCAGCAGAATCATAATTAAGTCTGCTTTTTGTGCTGCCTCAGACACGGGATATACTGTTAAGCCCGCAGCTTTTGCTTTTTCTGCTGACTTGCTACCAGGATATAGCCCGACTATGACATTTATACCACTATCTTTGAGATTGAGGGCGTGGGCGTGACCTTGAGAGCCGTAGCCGATGATTGCAACTGTTTTTTGCGCTAATAAATCTAAATTGGCATCTGTGTCATAGTACATCCGAGCCATAAAAGTAACTCCTTGGGGGCAAGCATCTTAAGTCTGCAAACTTTCTATAATACCTGAAATTGGGTAATTGGTAATTGATAATTGGTAATTGGTAATAATCAACGGTTAGAGAAAACTGCTTCGGCTCGTCGCGTACCTAAAACTTTTTGACTTTTGACTTTTGTACGGGCGGGTTCACCAAGCGACTGTGACTGCGACAGAGATTTCGAGTGAACCCGCCCCTACGAATGCTTGATTTTTAACTTTTAACTTTTTGGTTGATGATGTTCGTGCCAGTGACGGGCAATGTCGATGCGACGACAGAGCCAAACGCGATCGCGTTGCTGAATATAATCGAGAAAACGTGCTAAAGCCGCAGCCCTACCAGGTCTACCGACAAGGCGACAATGCAACCCAATACTCATCATTTTGGGGGCTGTTTCTCCCTCGGCGTACAAAACATCAAAAGCATCGCGCAGATAGGCAAAGAATTGATCGCCTGAATTAAATCCTTGCGCCGTCGCAAAACGCATGTCGTTGTTGTCTAAGGTATAGGGAATAACGAGATGGAGTTTACCGTAGTCATGCACCCAGTAAGGCAGATCGTCGGCGTAGCTGTCGGAGTCGTAGAGAAACCCGCCTTCTTCTACTACCAACTTGCGCGTATGCGGGCTATTTCGTCCCGTATACCAGCCGAGGGGACGGCTTCCCGTCGCTTGGGTATGAATGGCGATCGCTTTTTGTAAATGTTCTCGTTCTAAATCCTCACCAAAATATTTATAGTCAATCCAGCGATAGCCGTGGCTGGCAATTTCCCAATTTGCTTCCTGCATGGCGGCTACTGCTTCGGGGTTACGTTCTAACGCCATCGCTACCCCATACACCGTAACGGGAATCCTTCTTTGCGTAAACAGCCGATACAGCCGCCAAAACCCCGCCCGACTGCCATATTCATACATCGACTCAATATTCATGTGCCGCGCCCCTGCTAAAGGTTCTGCGCCGATAATTTCTGACAAAAAGGCTTCAGAAGCCATATCTCCATGTAAGATGCAGTTCTCTCCACCTTCTTCATAGTTAATGACAAATTGAACCGCGACGCGAGCTTGTCCTTGCCATTTGGGATCGGGAGGGGTACGACCGTAACCGATTAAATCGCGGGGATATGATGTAGGCATTGTGTCTGTGTACTTATACGAGAAATTTCAGCGGCAGCGATCGGCGTTATTGTCAACGATAGTACTCGCGACCTAGAGAAAAAAATCGGCAAAATAGAGGGAGCAATGATTTACACCAAACCAAAAAATACTAAACAAACTACCTCCAAATGAATGTTACCCCCACACCGCTAGAATCAGATGCACTAGAATCAGAAATCCCAGAACCAGCTACATTCAGCCACGTTCCTGTATTGAGCCGAGAGTTAATCGCTGGTTTGGCGGTGCGAGCGGGGGGACACTATTTAGATGCTACCGTTGGAGGTGGGGGTCATAGTAGGCTAATTTTGCAAGCTGCGCCAGATGTGAAGCTAACAGCACTCGATCGCGATGCAGCCGCGATCGCCGCAGCCCAAACTCAACTAGCAGAATTTGGCGATCGAGTACAATTTTTACGCAGTAATTTTGCGACTTACAGCCCTCAAGACACAACTTTTGACGGTATTATCGCCGATTTAGGTGTAAGTTCATACCAATTTGATACAGCGGCAAGAGGTTTTAGTTTTCGCCATGACGCACCCCTAGATATGCGTATGGACGATCGCCAATCGCTGACAGCGGCGGAAGCGATTAACACCTGGGATGAAAAAAAACTAGCAGATATTTTCTTTCATTACGGCGAGGAAAGATTTTCGCGCCGGATTGCGCGGCGGATCGTGGAAAAACGCCCGTTTCATACGACGACAGAACTAGCTGCGGCGATCGCCTCTGCTGTTCCTGGTGCATATCGTCATGGAAAATCGCGTTCTCAGACGCGCCAAAAATCGATCCACCCTGCTACCCGCGTGTTTCAAGCATTGCGAATTGCTATAAATGACGAACTAACCTCCCTGGAAAATTTCCTGCAACTAGCACCAACTTGGCTCAAACCCGGGGGAAGTATTATCGTGATTAGTTTTCACAGTTTAGAAGATCGGATTGTCAAAAACGCCTTCCGAGCGTCCGAGCTATTACAAATTATTACTAAAAAACCACTCATTGCTCAAACAGATGAACTAGCCCAAAATCCTCGCTCTCGCTCAGCTAAGTTACGAATAGCAACAAGAAGAGATAGTAATGGGTAATGGCTAGTTGGTTGACAGTTGACGGTTGTTGGTGAAAGGCGAGAGGTTTTTGACTTACGACTTACGACTTACGACTTACGACTTACGACTTACTTCCAAGGCGATCGTTCACAAATCCTTCACATCTTTTGCCTAAGCTCTAAACTAATTGGAGTCAAGAGCTACAAAATGCAGGTTTGATGAGGGATATTCAAATTTCGCGATCGCACACAGAGGAAAACAAGTCATATGGATTCAGGCTGGAAACATAAAACTAAATTTCCGCTTCGTTTATATCTCAAACAACTATTTTTTGGTTCTCTAGATAAAGTTATTCTCAGCCCTACTGCTTTTTGGTATACGTACCAGATCGAGCTTTTAGAAAAATGTTGGCTACAAGATATAAGCCAGCAATTAGAAGACTATTTATACGATCGCTGGGACTTTTTTTTAATTGAAAATCACTGGAATTTTTATTGGATGTATCAAGTAGAACGCTGTTGGGAACGAGATTGCATAGATTTTTTAGAAAATTGTTGGCTGCAAGAAGAATAAAGCCAAAAGTTAAAAGTCACAAGTCAAAATCGAGGAGACAGGCGACAAAAGACAGAAGTTATGACTAACCACCGATTGTTGGTCACTGATAACTACTCACTTCCCAATAACTACAAATTGCCCAAGAGGAATGAATTAGGATGAGAATTCTCAAAGTTCAAACATTGCGGGGTCCAAACTATTGGAGCATTCGCCGCCATCAACTAGTTGCTATGCAGCTAGACTTGCAAGAATTGGCAGAAAAACCATCTAATGAAATTCCAGGTTTTTACAAGGGGTTAGTTGAAGCACTACCCAGCTTAGAGGGACATTTCTGTTCTCCTGGGTGTCGCGGCGGCTTCCTAATGCGGCTACGAGAAGGCACGATGATGGGTCATGTAGTCGAACACGTAGCCCTAGAACTTCAAGAACTAGCAGGAATGCCAGCAGGCTTCGGACGCACCCGCGAGACGGCTACTCCTGGGGTTTATCACGTTGTATTTGAGTACGAGAACGAACAAGCCGGACGCTATGTAGCCCGTGCCGCTGTAAGGCTGTGTCAAAGTATTGTTGACACGGGATACTATCCCAAATCGGAACTAGAGCAAGATCTTCAAGATCTCAAAGCACTTCACCAAGATGCGGCTTTGGGTCCCAGTACAGAAGCAATTATTCAAGCAGCAGAGGCGCGAGATATCCCTTGGATGCAACTCGGGGCGCGTTATTTAATTCAACTCGGCTATGGCAAACGGCAAAAACGGATACAGGCAACTTTAAGCGGTAACACGGGGATTTTAGGAGTCGAACTTGCCTCTGATAAAGAAGCTACCAAATACATTCTCAGTAATGCTGGCGTACCCGTTCCCAGAGGTACGGTGATTAACTATTTTGACGAACTAGAAGATGCGATCGCCTCTGTAGGCGGTTATCCTATTGTTATCAAACCGCTAGACGGCAACCACGGTAGAGGCATCACCCTTAACATTCAAACTTGGGAAGCTGCAGAAGCCGCCTATGATGCAGCCAAAGCAGTTTCTCGCTCCATTATTATCGAGCGCTACTATCAAGGGCGCGACCATCGCGTAGTTGTAGTTGATGGTAAAGTGGTTGCAGTTGCCGAACGCATTCCCGCTCATGTTGTGGGAGATGGTAGGAGTACGATTGAGGAATTAATCGAAATTATCAATCAAGACCCCGATCGCGGCGACGGACACGATAATATCCTCACCCGCATTCAGCTCGATCGCAATAGCGATCGCCTCTTAGCACAACAAGGCTACAGCTTAAATAGTATTCTAGACCGAGATGAAATTTGCTATCTACGAGCCACAGCAAACCTCAGCACTGGTGGTATTGCTTGCGATCGCACTGATGAAATTCACCCGGAAAACATTTGGCTAGCGCAACGGGTAGCAAAAATTATTGGTCTAGATATTGCCGGAATCGATATTGTTACCCCAGATATCAGTCGTCCTTTGCGAGAAGTGGGTGGCGTAGTGGTAGAAGTGAATGCCGCGCCTGGTTTTCGGATGCATACCCATCCCAGCCAAGGGAAGCCTCGCGATGTCGCGGGAGCAGTCGTCAATATGCTGTTTCCCCCAGGTAAATCAAGCCGCATTCCCATCCTCGCCGTTACCGGAACCAATGGTAAAACCACAACCACGCGCTTACTTGCCCACATCGTCAAGCAAACTGGTAAAACTGTCGGCTACACTACCACCGATGGTACGTATATCGGCGATTGTTTAGTCGATCGAGGCGATAATACAGGTCCTCAAAGCGCCCAGTTAATTCTGCAAGACCCCACGGTAGACGTGGCTGTATTAGAAGCAGCACGGGGCGGAATTTTGCGCTCTGGGTTGGGATTTGATGCCTGCGATGTCGGAATTATTTTGAACGTAGCTGCCGATCATTTAGGAATTGGCGACATTAATACAGTCGAGCAACTAGCTCACCTCAAGAGTGTCGTTGCAGAAACAGTGTCGCCCCACGGCTTTGTTATTCTCAACGCTGACGATCCTTTAGTCGCGGCAATGGCAAAACGGGTGAAAGCTCAAATAGCCTACTTTTCCCTCAACCCAAATAATCCCATCGTGCGAGAACATACTCGACACGGCGGCTTAGCAGCAGTGCATGAAGACGGTTATCTGTCAATATTGCAAGGAGAAATCAAACTACGACTCGAACAAGCAGTCAACGTACCGCTAACGATGGGCGGACGCGCCAACTTTGCGATCGCCAATGCCTTAGCCGCGAGTTTGGCAGCATTTACCCAAAGAATCCCCTTGGGACAGATTAAAGCTGGATTGCAGACATTTCAACCATCTGCCAGCCAAACCCCAGGTAGGATGAATTTATTTGAGTTAGGCGATTATCACGCATTAGTTGACTACGCCCACAATCCCCATAGTTACGAGGCATTGGGTAGCTTTGTCCGCAACTGGCAAGGAGAACGGATCGGTGTAGTTGGTGGACCTGGCGATCGCCGCGACGAAGACTTCATTACCTTGGGCAAACTCGCCGCTGAAATGTTTGATTTTATTATCGTCAAAGAAGACGACGATACGCGCGGTCGTCCCCGTGGCGATGCCGCAGACTTAATCGAAAAAGGCATCCGCCAAGCCGATTCCAACTGCCACTACGAATCCATCTTGGAAGAGACAAGAGCCATTAACACCGCCCTTGACATGGCTTCCCGTGGTAGTTTAGTAGTCGTCCTCCCCGAAAGCGTCAGTCGTGCTATTCGTTTGATTGAATCTCGAATCAGTTAACAGTTAACAGTTATCAGTTATCAGTTAGCAGTTATCAGTTATCGGTTAACCGTCTTCACGAAGTGTAGCGCAGCGTTTACCGTCAACCGTCAACCAACAACTCCTAGTTATGACCCCTCAACCCGCCCTTCTCGTTCTTGCCGATGGTACTGCTTATCATGGTTTGTCTTTTGGTGCTACTGGTACTACCGTTGGCGAAGTCGTATTTAACACTGGCATGACTGGGTATCAAGAAGTCTTAACTGACCCCAGTTATCGCGGTCAAATTGTCACGTTTACCTACCCAGAATTGGGAAATACGGGCGTAAATTCTGAAGACGAAGAATCCGATCGCCCCCAAGTGAAAGGTGCGATCGCCAAAAATATCTGTCACCGTCCTAGCAATTGGCGCTCTACTGGCAGTTTGCCGGACTATCTCAAACAGCACAATATTCCTGGTATATACGGCATCGATACCCGCGCCTTAGTCCGCAAGATTCGCGAAGTCGGCTCGATGAATGGCGCTATTTCTACAGAAATTCTCGACGAAGCAGAATTATTGCAACTCGTCCTCGCTGCCCCCAGTATGGCAGGATTGAATTTGGTCAGTGAAGTTACTACACCCACGGCTTATGAGTGGGCTGGAACTACTGATTCTGTATGGGAATTTAAACCAGTAGCCCCAAATAGGGAAACTCTCACCGTTGTTGCCATTGACTTTGGCATCAAACGCAATATTCTGCGGCGACTAGCGAGTTATGGCTGTCGCGTCATTGTCGTTCCTGCTAATACGCCACCAGAAGAAATTCTGAAATACAATCCCGACGGCATCTTTCTTTCTAATGGTCCTGGTGACCCCGCTGCCGTTGCCGAAGGATTTGAAACGACAAAAGCCCTCATTTCAGCCCAAAAACCAATATTTGGTATTTGCATGGGACATCAAATACTAGGTCGGGCGCTAGGGGCAGAAACCTTCAAGCTAAAATTCGGTCATCGCGGTTTGAATCAACCTGCTGGCTTACAAAGGCAAGTCGAAATTACCAGTCAAAATCACGGCTTTGCGATTGATGCGGATTCCATTCCCGCAGATGTCGAAATTACTCATCTCAACCTCAACGATCGCACCGTCGCCGGGTTGCGGCACAAATCTCTACCCCTATTCTCAGTCCAATACCACCCCGAAGCTAGCCCTGGTCCCCACGATGCAGATTACTTATTTGCCAAGTTCGTCGAATCCATGCGTCAGTCACGCACTGTAGGGGTGTGAGAAATAGGGTGTAGGGAGAATTCGGAATTCGGAATTCGGAATTCGGAATTCATGTGTGAATTTTGAGTTGCTCCCTCAGCCCTTCAGCTCCCTCAGCTCTCTCAGCTCTCTTCCCCTGCTCCTTGCTCCCTGCTCCCTGCTCCCTAATCGGAGTAGCTAAATACTTAGCGATCGCACTCACCATAGTCCGAGGACACTGGGGAGGCATAGATTGCCGAAACGACTGATAATAATCTTGACGCGATTCTTCAAATAGACACCGCAGTTCCACCAACGGATTCTCATGGCGATCGACACGCAAATCCAGATACGGATAAACATCTCGATGCACTGCATACAGCGCCGCCGATTGCCGTCCTCGCTTATCTCCCCCAGCCACCTCGCCAGCCTCCAAAGCATGTAACAGGCGATCGCAAAACTCCATTCCCCCCTTGGCTTGATAGGCATCTGCCATCGCTACCAAAACCTGTTCGCCTACCAGCATATTTCCGGCAACAGAAAAGTAGGGATATGTCAAGTGTCCCGCCCAACCAACGCAGTCTTCACCCGTCCAAGCTGCTGTATGACCGTGACGATCTACCAAATGTAGCTGACGCTGGTGGCAATTGAGATCGTCTTGCAGCAAAAGCTGTAACGTATCTTCAGCAGAAACTCCATGTTCTAGCAATTGCAGGCTACAAATGCCTAATAGCGGGTTAGTTTGACCTTGAGTCGCGATCGCCCCTACAGTTGCCTTAGCATGAGGTACGAGCGCCCCTACAGCCAGATGCTTAGTTGCCACTGCCACCCCAGTCATTTGCGTTGCCGCATCCCAAGCCACAATTGAGAAGGTCATAAATTCCAGAGCGCCCGAATCGTCAAGACACGTACATAAATGTTATTCCCAGATAACATTTATTCGCGATCGCTTACTGTTTTGAATTTAACAATTTGTAGGAAATTGAGAGTGGCTGGTGGCTAGTGGCTAGTGGTTGAATTCTTATGTCTAGTCACCAGTTACTAACCACTAGTCACTATTGCGAAAAATCAAATCCAACCTTTGCTGTGCTGCTTGTAATGCCTCGGTAGGGGTGTTTTTTCCTAGTAAGACGGCTTCTAACGCCCTACCTAAATTTTCTGACAAGCGACTGTAACCAGGAAAAATCGGACGCGATCGCCCGTATTTTGCTTGTGCTAAAAATACTTCTACGGCAGGCTGTTTTTTGATGAAATCTTGATATTTCTGGCTTTCCCTTGCCTTCATATTGACGGGTAAATATCCCGTACCAATTGCCCAATCAGTTTGAAATCCTTCACTGACAACATACTCGGCAAACTTGAGTGCGGCGCGTTCGCGTTCCGGCGTAGACTTGAAGACAAATAGGTTTTCTCCACCAATTGCAGTTGCTTGGCGATCGCCTTGAGGAATTGGAAACACGCCAAAATCTATTCCTGTGGTTTGGAACTGTCCCAGCGTCCAGGGTCCAGTCAATTGCATCGCTACTTTTCCAGCTAAGAAAGCATCGATTTCAAATCCCCGTTCTGGTAAAGATAGGACGACAGAACCATCATCGACTAAATCGCGCCACAACTGCAATGAGGCGATCGCACCCTTGTCATCTGCTATGTTTACATCTGCTGGTTGTTGGGGATTGTTACTTGCCAACTCGCCGCCACCACTCCACAGAAAGGGTAGCCACAGAAAGACGCTAAATTCCCCTTTTCCTAACGGCAAAAACATTCCGTGTTGGTCGAACCGCTTGTCTCCGTCTTTATCAATGGTTAATTGACGCGCGACTTGACGCAACTCTTCCCAAGTTTGCGGTAATTCAGTTATTCCTGCGGCTTCAAATAAACTAGGACGGTAAAACACGCCTACATTGTTTACCCCAAACGGCACAGACCAAGTATGCCCCTGATACTCCATCGTCGCAAACAAGCTAGGATCGATTTCATCCTTTACGGGAGAAGTTTGCAGCAGATCGTCTAGAGGACGAATTGCATCGAGTTCCACCAACTGTCCGGTTAGCGTCGCATTAAACCACAGTAAATCTGGCGGTGCATTTCCTACTACTGCTGCCAAAATTTTCGGTAATTGCTGTTCTGCTTGCCCGACATACAAAGATTCTACTTGAATGTCAGAATGTTCTCGATTGAAGCGGTCTACCAGTGTTTGCAAAACATCGCGATTGGGTGGTGGATTTACCCCTTGCCACAGCGTAATTTTTGTGAATCCAGAATTGCTAGGTGTCACCTGACATCCCACCAAAGTTAGAGTTACCACGAGTAGGAGGAGAAGAAATTTAGTTTTGAATAGGTAGCGATTGAACAACTTCACTAGTTTTTTCAATTGACCTTTAAGTTTTATTGTCAAAATTTTAATCTAGAATTGCGATCTGTAGACAACCGTAAAAAAACACGGATTCCTGAAGTTATATTTGAAGTATGTATTCAAGGAAATTCATTGCGCATGTAGGTGCAAGCCTTGTTACAGGAGATGCAGATGAAGGCAGATAAAAAGATATCTTTTATTCCAATTTTATATGCGATTTTGATTATCTATGCGATCGCCACTTTTTTACCCTTTGCTTGGGCGCTTTCTGCTTCGTTTAAACCTTTAAATGAAATTATCGCTGGTGGTTTGAACTTGATTCCGCAGAATTTCACTTTAGAAAATTATCAAAAAATTTTCCTAGAAGAACCGTTATTTGGTCGTTGGTTATTGAATAGTGTTATCGTTGCTAGCACTGTCACTATTCTCAATCTTTTATTCAACTCAATGGCTGGTTATGCCCTTGCGCGTATTCCATTTAAGGGAAATCAGATCTTGTTTTTCAGTATCTTAGCAGTTTTAATGGTTCCAGCTCAAGTCACGCTGATCCCTAGTTTTTTAATTCTCAAATCTTTAGGCTGGCTAAATTCATATCAGGGATTAATTGTTCCGAATATTGTTAATGCAACTTTCATCTTTATGATGCGGCAGTTCTTTGTTAACTTTCCCAAGGAATTAGAAGAAGCTGCTGCCTTAGATGGTTTGGGTCATTTAGAAACTTTCTTTCAGATTGTCTTACCTTTAGCTAGACCAGCTTTAGCAGCCCAAACTATATTTATATTTTTAGGTTCGTGGAATAACTTTTTGATGCCATTAATGATTATTTCCACTTCAGACATGTTTACTTTACCTTTAGGTTTGAATACATTCAAGGGACAATACATTAGTTATTGGAATTACATAATGGCTGCGTCTATGGTATTCACTTTACCCGCATTGTTAATTTATGCCTTTTTCAACCGTTATTTCATTCAAGGGGTAACTTTCACGGGGAGTAAGTAGGGTGCGTTAATTAACGCACCCTCATTCATAAACATATCTTTCTGCTACTTTCCAATAGCGAGAGAATCGTTTCAGATCGATATAGCCATCGTACTCAAAAAATGGCTCGACTTCAAGAACTTCTAGTTTGAGCGATCGCTCAATTTCATCACAGATTGTTTCAAATCTGGGACTAGGACTATTCGCTGTCACCACTAAATTAGCATTTTGTTCTTTGGCAAAAGCTAACACTTCTTTTACCACATCACCCCGTCTAATCACAACAGGTAATTCCAATAAGCATTCATAAATAAAAGTAATCCGTTTCAAACTCAATTGCCACTCCTCAATCAAAGCCTCATCCCAAACCCAAATTGCAGGCGAATTGGGATATTCTTGCAGTGCGGGATTTTTTGGACTCAAGCAATCTCCGTGTATCCAGATAATAGGTTGACTCATGGTAATGGGTAATGGGTAATATCCTGACTCCTGTACGGGCGGGTTTTGGACGTGGATTGATTGTTACAATCGGTGAATCTTTTGCTAAACCCGCCCCTACCACTTCTGATTCCTATCGCCTTTTTTTCCCGCGTTGCCAACTTTGACTGTTGGGCTGCCGATTAAATTCTGCTTTGGGAAACAATCGCTGTTCTATTTGTTCGTAACTACCTTCAAAGTCACAATGTCCGTAGAGGGGACATTCGCGACAGTAAACACCATTCGTATAACGTTCTAAGTTTTCACGGTTGAAAAAATAGGGTTTGTGGCTAAACGTACTCGCTACCCACTGCCAAGACATATTATTACTCGCCGGATCTCCGTCTAACAAGTGTTCCAGAAACCATATTGCCCCAACTTGCCAGCGGATGCGTCGCCAATGCACCATATAAGCAGCCATCCACATCCGAGTGTGGTTGTGTAGATACCCTGTCTGACGCATTTGTTGACTGAAACTGTCAATACAAACTAACCCTGTCGTCCCTGTATTGATGTCTTCTGGTAGTTCGAGGGCGTACTCTTTGGCAGTGTAACCAGTTTTATACTCTTCTCGATCTTCCCAAATTCCATTTCCTAATTTGACATATAGGCGTTGCCAATAGTCACGCCAGCCGAGTTCGTTGATTAATTTCGTCGCTTCATCTGGCTGCTGAATTTTGCTCAAGACATATTTCTTAACTTCAGCTAAACTCAAAACTCCATAGCGCAGATAAGGCGAAAGGCGAGTTACCGCACCCGTGAGAAAATTCCGAGTTTTGGCGTAACGTCCCGGATCTACTATTTGTAAAGCTGTTTCAGCCGCTTTACGACCCCCCACAGTTTCGCTGATGTTATCATCTCGACTCGCGGCGGTGGGAAATTGTTCTTTTAAGTAAGCTACCAGTTCTTCGCGGCTGGTAAAATCGCGTTGCATATCCTTCATATCAGTTGTCAGTTATCAGGAAATCGTAGGGGCGGGTTTAGCAAGAGATTCACGGCTGGCGGCGAGAAATTTTTGGTCAAAACCCGCCCGTACAGCAGTAGTTGCGAATTACGTTCACGTAGCTTGCTTCCCCGAAGGGGTAGTGTAGCGCAACGTTTATTGTAAATCGCGCATTGAATTGTCTCCCTTATCCAAAAATAGGTAGGGTAAACCGAATCGGCGTTGGGGGGAATCTTTAGTTAAGTAAAGAGCGATCGCAGGGATTAAGCCATTAAGATCCTGATTAAAGAACATTTCACACAACACTGATTTAGTATGCGGGAACAAGGCACAATCAGCATCCACACTGAGAATATTTTCCCCATTATTAAGAAATCTCTCTACTCCGACCATGAGGTTTTCTTGCGGGAATTGATCTCAAACGCAGTTGATGCCATCCAAAAGCTGAAAATGGTGTCCCGCGCTGGGGAGTATTCCGGCGAGATGGGCGAACCAGAGATTCAAATTGCTATAGACAAAGATCGCAAAACCCTGTCCATCTCTGACAACGGAATCGGGATGACGGCGGAGGAAGTGAAGAAATATATCAATCAAGTGGCTTTCTCTAGTGCGGAAGAATTTATTCACAAGTACGAGGGAAAATCTGACCAGCAGATTATCGGTCATTTCGGCTTGGGTTTTTACTCTTCCTTTATGGTGGCGCAAAAAGTCGAGATCGATACTCTGTCTTACCAAGCAGGTGCGCCAGCCGTTCATTGGAGTTGTGACGGTTCCCCAGAGTTTATTTTAGAAGATTCATCTCGGAGCGATCGCGGTACGACTATTACCCTGCATTTAATGGAAGACGAGCAGGAGTATGTAGAAGATGCACGTATTAAGCAACTTGTCAAGACCTATTGCGATTTTCTCCCCGTCCCCATCAAACTGAATGGCGAGGTTATCAACCAGCAGAAAGCACCTTGGCGGGAGTCGGCAAATAATCTCACCAAAGAAGATTATCTGGAATTTTACCGCTACCTGTATCCTTTTCAGGAAGAACCGTTGTTATGGGTGCATCTCAACACCGACTATCCCTTCATCCTCAACGGGATTTTGTATTTCCCCAAACTCAGACCGGATGTTGATGTCACCCAAGGACAGATCAAACTATTCTGCAACCAAGTTTTTGTCAGCGACCATTGCGAAGAGATTATCCCGCGATTCTTACTACCCATGCGGGGAGTGATTGACAGTACCGATATTCCCCTTAACGTATCCCGCAGCGCTTTACAAACAGACCGGACGGTCAGGAAAATTGCCGATTATATTTCTCGTAAAGTTGGCGATCGCCTTAAAGAACTATACCGCGATAGCCGCGAAGACTACATCAAAGTTTGGCAAGACGTAGGTACGTTCGTCAAGTTTGGTTCTCTCAACGACGAGAAATTCAAAAAGCAAGTCGAAGATATCGTCATTTATCGCACAACTTACGAGGCGAAAGGCGAGACTCAAGCGGCGAAAAGCGAAACGCCAGCCGTACAGGTGCAAGCAGAAGAAGGAGACGCATGGCAAGACGTACAACCAGCATCGACTTCCGGTACAGGCGAACAGCCCGCCCCTACAACATCCTCCTACACAACGCTGAAAGAATACCTGGAACGCAACAAAGAACGTCATGAAAATCGCGTCTACTATTGCACCGATGAAGTTACCCAAGCAACTTATGTCGAACTGCATAAAAAACAGGGTTTAGAAGTCCTGTTCATGGATTCTTTCATCGATACCCACTTTATTTCTTTCCTAGAAAGAGAGTATTCAGACGTTAAATTCTCTCGCGTTGATTCCGATCTGGATCAAACCTTACTCGACAAAGATAAAGCTGGGGAAATTGTCGATCCGACTACGAATAAAACTCGCAGCGAATTAATCAAGGAATTATTTGAAAAAGCCTTGAATAAACCCAAACTCAATATCCGTACTGAAGCATTAAAATCTGACGATCCCCAAGGTACGCCTCCGGCGATGGTATTGTTACCAGAATATATGCGTCGCATTCAAGAAATGAGTGCCTTCGTCCAGCAGCAAACAGCACAGTTTCCTGACGATCATATTCTGCTAGTTAATACGGCTCATCCGCTGATTCAAAATTTAGTCAGTCTCAGCCAAGGCAGTATTATTCAAGGTGAAGGACAATCGCCTAGTGCCGAATTAGCTAATTCAATTTGCCAACACGTTTATGACTTAGCATTGATGGCACAAAAAGGATTTAATGCTGAAGGAATGAAATCTTTTGTCGAGCGTTCTAATCAGGTATTAACTCGCCTGACAGATCGCGCTACTAGTGGCTAAATTATCTCATGTTTTGCATTGGGCGACTAGAAGTCGCCCAGATTTAGCTCCCTATAATACGATGTTTACATAGTATTATGGGGGAATACTGTGAGAAACAACTAACTATGTTTACCGTTCAACTTAAGAATGGAGCGATGATTGAAGTTCCTATAGAACAGCTGGAAGAATTTTTAGAAAAAAATCGTATTTGTATAAAGAACCAGTACAAGCAAATGGGAAAGCGTAGAAAAATTAAGTAATTATATATGGATACTCTAACTAAATCTGTAACTTTTGAAGAGTATTTGAATTTCCAAGCAACACAAGATATTGTTTATGAATTGCATCGTGGAGAATTAGTACCTGTGGCTACAGGACGAGCGCAACATGGTAAAATAGCTAGATTTTTAGAAGACATTTATAGAGGTGAAATTAAGCGGCTAGACTTAAACTTAGAAACTTATCGAGGATGTGCAGGTGTAAGAATTCCCCAGTATGGAAGAAAGGATACTGCTTATGTTCCTGACGTGATGGTAGTCACATCAGAACAAGATCCATATTTAAATACATTAACAGAAGCTATTTTAGCTGTAGGAATGATTCACCCATTAGTTGTGGAAGTAGTTAGTGCGGGGACAGTAGCGATCGACCATCGTTATAAGCGTAGAGATTATAATGCAATTGAAGTACCGGAATATTGGATTGTAGATTTTATTGAAGATATTGAGTTTCCAGAATCTCCTAAAGTTACAGTTTGCCAACTCGTAGACGGGTTATATGAAACCAGAGAATATCGAGGTAGCGATCGCATTCAATCGGAATTATTTCCAGAGCTAAATTTAACAGCACAACAAGTTATCAATGTTGGAGAAAGTAGAGAAATTAACTAATTGATTACTGATATTTGGACTGTCATTTGGAAAGAGTGGCGCGAACTTTTATTTCAGCGCGGTAGCCTCAAAACAACGATTTTAAGTTGGCTACCTTTAATCTTAATATTCGGCTTGCTCATGCCCATTCAAATTGGTACATTTTGGGTAGACTCTCCCTTTACAATTGCTTATTGGGGTTGGCTACCGACTCTACCAGTTATGGCGCTTATTGCTGATAGTTTTGCAGGAGAAAGAGAGAGACATACTTTAGAAACTTTATTGGCAAGTCCTCTATCAGAAGCAGCAATTCTATTTGGTAAAATTATTACAGTTGTTATCTATGGTTTATTATTAACGTTAATAGTCTTACTAACGGGCTTGATAGCTGTTAATTTAACTCATAACACAGGAGAAATTTTACTCTACCCGATAGGAATAACTTTAACTGGAATTGGATTGGGAATTTTGACAGCTACAGCTATGGCAAGTATAGGTGTCATTGTCTCTCTCCGCAGTCCCACAGTCAAACAAGCAGCCCAACAATTAGCTTTTGTTTCTATTGCTTTAACTTGGATTCCACTTTTGAGTTTGAGCCTCATTCCAACTCAATTACAAACAAGTCTTTTGAGATCGGCAAAAAATATTAATTTGACTCACGTAATTTTAATTGTTTTCTTAGTGTTAGCGATCGCCAATCTAGGATTACTATTCATAGCAATTAAAAGATTCAAGCGATCGCGCCTAATTCTCGATTAGGTAGGGTGCGTTATTTAACGCACCCTACTGTTTAACCAAAGCTGGCAGATTTACGCGCAGTTTCTTGAACATTGCTTCCCGTGCTTGGTTAGCTAAAGTATCATCTAAAGCTGAAAGTGCGATCGCTTCCTGATATTTTTGTCTTAATGCAGTTTGAATCAACCAATCAGCTAAAAATGGATTTTTAGGTAACAGGGGGCCATGCGAATAAGTGGCGATCGCATTTTGATAAAATGCTCCTTCCGTACCATCTTCGCCATTATTTCCTAAACCATATACTACCCGTCCTAATGCCTCCACTTGACTTAATTTTGTCCGTCCACCATGATTTTCAAATCCAATTAAGTAGGGTGGCGAACCTGTCATTGCTACTAATTCCTGCGCTAACTTTTTAGCTGTCACTTCAATGACTAAATTACCGATACAGCGACGTGCATTTAAGCCAGGATGAATAGAGACAAAATCAAATAATCCCAGTCCCTCAATACGTTGTCCTTCTCCTGGTTCATAGTAATGTCCTAATAGTTGCGGCGCACCACAAGTAAAAATTCCTGGCGTACCATTTGCAATTTTTTCTCGTAACGCCTCAGCTTTAGCACCGCGCAAGTCGCGCATGACAATTTCTTGCTGTCTATCTTGTGCGCCACCACCTACCAGCAGATCGACTTGATAAAAATCTTGAGCCGTAGAATCTCGATCTAATGGTAATATTTTCACTGTATAATTGCGCCATTCACAGCGCCGCTGAATACAAATAACATTACCGCGATCGCCATAGGTACTCATTAAAGTTGGATATAACCAGCCAATTGTAATTTCCATATTTTCCAAATTCATATATATTTCTTGCTCAATTCCAGGTTAAATAAAGGCTTTTATACTTCTCGATCTTGCTTGCAACTAGCTGAGTATTTTGGAGATCGGGACAAATTTCAGCTACGTCTTTAGCAAATTTTTCAATATCTGTAGGTGGTCGTACGAATTCTAGACTCAAGCTACTTTTACTAGCAAATATAATTTCAAATTCACTGACTTCTTGCCATGATTTGAATTTATTAATTATGTCTTTAGGAGAAATATCATAATTCCACCCGTTAGTCTGATAAATCTTAATCAGATCTAAAGGATCTTCACCCTTAAAAACTGCAATTCTTAACTCTGCTTGTGTGACATAATTTAAAACTCTAGAAATATATTGGATCGACCTGTTTTTCTCTGGAGTCAATCCAACTCGATTTTCGCAGATTGTCAGATAGCTATGCGGAGCCAATAAGTGTTTTAGCTTGAAAAAAATTTCTCTATAATTTATGTAAGCTGGGATAATAATAGACAAACCTTCTACTAAAAGATTACCTCCATAATTGTAAACTCCGTAAACATCTTGGTCAAACTCAAGATAATAAGCTGGCAAAACATCGTTTAAACAACTCAATTCGTTATCTTTGAGATACACCTCTTGTTTTAAAAGAATTTTCTGCATTTTGACTTGGCATTCTTGCTTAATCATCTCCAAAACAGACTCATCAAAATCGATTTCAGCAGCTAAATGTCTTTCTGTCTGAGATAAAAGCATAGTCAGTTATCAGTTATCAGTTCATTCCAACTTACGACTTACGACTTACGATTTACAACTTATTACAAAATCTTTCTTCCCGTCAAAATCTCCCGCACTTCTAACATGGCAGAATAGGTAGGCAAAATGTGTAAAGTCTCATTTGCTGGAGTTTGTGCTAGCGCAGTTGCGATCGCCTCTTTTAAATCTTCCTTGACAACCAAATTCATTTTGCTATCTATCTGCGGCTGGCTGTAACGCAAACGCAAAGCCATATCGTAAACGCGATCGCCACTGACTATTAAAGTCCCTCCTCGTTCGACTAACTTTTCTGTATCCACATCCCAAATCCACGAAACATCCGTACCATCGGGGATTCTGTCATTCAAAACCATCAACACAGGTGCGAGTTGACGCGATTCCGCTTCGATTTGCCTCTCGCCTCTTACCTCATTCACTGCCCGAATTGTCTCATTCATCCCCACAGGATTTTTAGATAAGAGAATGCGGACGTGCTTACCGCGAACTTGCAACTCTTCGGCACGTCCGAAAGCCGCCTGAAAATTAGCAATAGTATCGCGGATTATCGCTTTATCTACGCCAAGTTGCTGTGCTGCTAACACTGCCGCTAGAGTATTGTATTTGTTATACAACCCAATTAAAATTTGCTCCCATTCCCGACTATCGATCGCCAGGGCTGGTTTGTGAAAACCGCAGTTAGGACAGTTATAATCTCCCTGGTGAGAAAGATAAACACCTTGATAAACCAGACGAGTACCACAACTAGGACAATAAATTGAGTCTACAGCATGGGGAATTTCATCAAGATAGTGTTCTGGTTCGCTCAATCCAAAGAATAAGACATTTTGATTGAGTTGTTGCCCCATGTAAGCCAAGGTAGGATCGTCAGCATTAGCAACAATAATCGTTTCTGACGGTAAAGGTGCGATCGCCTGTCCCCAACGCCTGCTAATTGTATCGACTTCCCCGTAGCGATCCAACTGATCGCGAAACAAGTTTAACGCTAGAATCAGCCGAGGTTGCAGGGGTGCTAACACCCTGGGAACGATATTTTCGTCTACTTCCAAAATGGCAAAATCTGCATCTAGTGTACCGATGGGGTTGGTGTTTTGTAACAGCGCCGTCATCAAACCATTTTCTAAATTCGCCCCCGCTGCATTGTGGACAACCCGCCAACCTTGACGTTCTAACATCGTGCGCAGCAGTAAGGATGTGGTAGTTTTACCATTCGTTCCGGCAATGAGAATCACTCCTTGCTTCACCTGACAACTCAGCAGTTGCAACAACTTTGGCTGAAGACGACGGGCAATTTCTCCTGGTAAAACGCTAGCCGCACCCAGACGCAGCGATCGCACCCCAAAAGTTACGGTTTTTGCTGTCAATACAGCCGCACCCAAGCGCAGTCTATCCATCAATTGCATTTTTCTCACAGCTCGATCTCAATCCGGTTGTATTACTGTATTGTTTTACTGCCTTTTTGGGAAAAGAGGATGGCTGTTGTTGATTTTTAACGATCTTCCTGGTGGGCAGATCCCCCAACCCCCTTAAAAAGGGGGCTTTCAATTCCCCCCTTTTTAAGGGGGGTTAGGGGGGATCGAATCAGTTCGTCGAACCGCGATCGAAAGAGGAATTAGCCAAAAGATCCGATCGCGTGACTGGGGCAGCATAGTAACTAGCAATAATCGCTACCATAAACCACCAAATCGTGTTGATTTCAGGACGATACCAGACAGTATCGGCAATATTGTGAACCAGAGTTCCAAATAAAGCCGCGATCGCTCCAATTAACCAAAATGCTTCTCGACTGCCAGTTTGCCGCAAACGGCGCAGTTGTTGCAACCCTGAGTTGAAGGTGACAGCTAGCAACCACAACAAGCAAGCTAAACCAACAAAACCAGTTTCTACGGCTACTTCCAACAAGATCGAATAGGCACTTAGGGCATTGTAACGAGGCAATTGGTAAAGCGGATAAATTTTGTTAAAGGCAGTGTTCCCAGGACCGATCCCTAAAATGGGACGGTCTTTAATCATCTCGATCACTGCTATCCACACGTTGATGCGAAAATTGTTGCTGCTGTCACCCCTTCCAGCGAAGATACTCAAAAAGCGATCGCGGATTGGTTCGACAAACAACACTCCACCTGTTAACAGCAGCGCCACGCCGCCGACAAGCAATGGTAGCGACCAAGTACGCCAAAACGCGGGGAAATGGACGCTCAACACATACACCAATAGTACCAACACGGCAAAAATCGCTACGAGTAGTCCCATCCAACCGCCACGACTAAAGGTAAGAACGAGACAGGCACTATTGACAACGAACATTGTTAGTGCTAACAATTTGGGAACCCAGCGCTGCCAAGCAAAGACAGCAACCAAACTCAAGACCACGGCTGGTAGTAGATAACCAGCTAGCAAGTTCGGATTACCGAGATAGCTGTAAACGCGGGTAATACGAGTGAGATTAGATTGAGTATCTACCCAAGTAGCAAGAGCATTTGCCCCATAAAACCACTGCTGTAAACCGTAAATGCTAACAATCAGGGCTACGTGGAGGTAGAGGGTAATCAGCCAAGAACGGATGCGCGGCGATCGCAAAATCCTCGCAGCCAGGGCAAACAGCACTAAATATAGAGTCAACTTTTGCCAACCTACGAAAGCAGCAGCTTTGACGGGCGATAGTGCCGTAGCTACTGTAGAGATGCCCCAGTAGAGCAATACCAACAAATGAATTGGAGTCAGAGTATTGGCACGCTCTGGCTCATAACGCCGTTCGTCTGTCAAGGTCAGCAGTACCCAGAAGCTAGCACAAGCAAAGAGTAACACGCCAATCAGGTCGTTGGAGACAAATGGCGCAAGCGCGAAGACCAAACTCACTAGTAAAGTTGCCAGGACTTCCGACCATTGCATCAGCCAGCTACCCTGTCGCCAAGTACTAAATAGCCCGACAACAGAACGGTGTAAGTAGCTTGCACGTCGCCATTCTTGCAGCGGCAAGCTAGACAAAGTAAATTGCTGCCAAACTGAATTCATAAGCATGAGCTGCGGGATAGGGATTGGTCTATCTTAAGTCAACGTTAGGCTGACTTGACTGACCGCGATCGCGAATTTTATTTGCCTTAGCTCAATACACAATGTCAGTCACAATTATCTCTACAAATTTACGATTGTCATTGAATACATTTCTAGTAGTATCCATTAGTACTTGTAAATTGCTAAGTGAATGCTGAGTCCTCTCAGTCACGCACGATCGCTTACCTAGCAGTTTGTTTGATTTTTAGAAATCATCAAGAGCTACGTATGTCCACGCAGTGGAGTTTTTCTCTACAATTTTTTGGTCGGCTATAGCCAGTATAAAGATATATCTACAGACAGATATGAATTATTGAAAAAGTCAACAATAATACATCTCGACTAGATGTGTCTAAAGTATATTTATAGGTTTGTCAATCTGGCTCCAATTTCCCCTAAGTTTTGAAGCTATTACGTATAAAAAATGCTCTGCATTTTGGAGCATAAATCTACCCGTACCAGCAAAATAAAATATCGCTAGTAGCGCGAGGATATTGCCAAATTACTAATCGTAAATATAAAATCTTACCAAATTCTTAAAGGGCAATTGTCAACCAAGTGTTAAACACGAAATGAAGTCAATTGACCGAAATTAACTTTGCCAATGTTCTACAAATATGAAACACAGCTTTTGGTTGCGAAAGAGCGTTCGACCAACTTTGCTTAGTTTTGCTATTATCGCAACCACATTATTCAGCCCAACTGTCGTGCGGGCAGATAACTGGCGGGTGGTATTCGAGGATGAATTCAACGGTACATCTCTCGATCCGCTCAAATGGGATACTTGCTATTGGTGGCATTTGGGAGCGGGGTGTGCTAATCATGGAGCGCAAGAAATCCAATGGTTTTTACCAGAGGAAGTGCTGGTACAAAATGGAATTTTGCGTATACGCACTCAAAAACGCATTTGGAATGCTTACAATGCAACATTTCAGTACACATCTGGCATGATTTCTTCCCATCAAAGGTATGCATTTCAGTACGGCTTTGTAGAAATACGAGCCAAAGTCCCTAAAGGGAGGGGTTTTTGGCCTACCATGTGGCTTGCCGCAGAGAATAGAAACTGGCCTCCAGAAGTGAACATCGCGGAGTTTGTTGGTTCAGATATGAAAAGCGTGCTGATGGTCTTGCACTATATCAACGATCGCGGCAAGCCAACATACTCATCTTTATCGTGGGGTAACAACTTTGATTTCTCAGAAAACTACCACGTTTACGCAGTGCTATGGGAGCCAAATGCGATGATTTGGTACGTAGATGGAGTAGAGCGAATGCGCTATACAAACAGCGAAAATATTCCGCAACAACCAATGTATATTTTATCGACTCTAGCAATTGGTCCAATTTGGACGAATAAGCTTCCAGACGACTCCACGCCGTTTCCTAGCTATTTTGACATTGACTATATTAAAGTTTGGCAACGCCAATAAGGAAGATTATTCAAGCTAACAACTGTATAACTTATAAAGCCGATCGCATTTTTACTTCAGATGAAAGTGCGATCGCCTCAAACTGAATAAAGTTAAATTTCGGTATTAGCTTGCGCCAATGTTAGCTCAGGAAGACTAACGACATAACGATAGCCGGATTCTGGAGTCCCTAAAATATCAATTTGACCACCGTGTAGTTCTGCTAAAGCACGGCTGAGCAACAAACGTAGGCTTTCACAAGAACGATTGAAGCTATTGACATTAACTAATTCTGTCTTGTCTTCCCCACGATCGTCATGCTCGTGCATCGACCTTTTGCTTTTTGACTCCTGCCTTTCATCACCACTACGAGCAGCATGAAAAGCAGAAACTTGTCCTAAGTAGGGATCGACGGGGGTTAATCCTTCTCCTAACCAAGGATGAGAAACTGAAATTGCTAGATTCAAAAGATTGCTTTGACCCACGCGATCGGCTGTAGAGTTGCCTTTATAGGAAATGTGAATGCGGATCGCACTCCCACTTGTAGCAGCTTGAATCATACTTGATATCAGGTGGTATATCAGTTGTCTTACCTTGTCTTTATCCAGCACCCACATTCGAGTTTTAGCAGGTTCTAGCGATAGTCGTAATTTTTGTTCTTTGCGTTTGGCGACCTCATCTAAGGTATTGAGTACCTGCTGGCAGAGCATTTCGATATCGACAGTAGTTAAATTGAGACTTAGGGAATATTCTTCTACGACTCCCAACTGAGACACTTCATTAACCAGGGAGAGGAGATAGCGACCGCTATTTTGAATAATTTCGAGATATTCTTTCTGTTTCGTCGTCAGAGGACCGTAAATTTCTCGTCCTACGACATTTGCCATTCCTAAAATTGATGTTAAAGGAGTTCTGAGTTCTTGGGTGAGTTGCTCTAGCAACTTGAGTTTGACTTGGACAATGGAAAGGGCTTCTGGTAAGGCAGTAGGGGGAGAGAAAGAAATTGCTGGTACAGGGTTGAGAATTTGCGGTGCAATCTCGATCGCCCGCTGTTCTAGTGGCTCCAACTGCTGCATTTTGAGTAGTCGATTGCGCTCGAATTCACTCATGCTCCAACGAGCCATGAGTTCGAGAAATTTCATCTGTTGGATGCTGAAATTGCGAGGTTCTAAATCCATCACCGCGATCGCACCCAAGCATAAACCGGAGGAGTCAATCAATGGAACTCCCAGGTAAGCCAGAACACCGTAACGCTGGACTAAGACGCTGTTGGCAAAGGCAGGATGAGCGCGGGTATTGCCAACGTTAACGATTTGGCTCGTTTCGACCACTTGAGTGCAAAACGATTCGTGGATTGGTAACTGTCTTTCCTGCGCTAGCGGATTCATCAACCCCAAACGCGACAAACCCACTGCTGATTTAAATACGTGGCGATTGCGGTCTAAAAACCCCAAAATGCAGATCGGTACTTCTAGCAGGTGGGCAGCAGTTTGAGTTGCTTCCTCAAAAACTGGCGTAGTTTGAGCTTCCAACAAACCCAGTTCTGACAACGCTTTCATGCGCCGATCTATCATTGGATCTACGCCAGCATCCCCTCGACACACTAATTTGTTTTCTGGCTCCACCATTTACCAATCCACCTTACACTGCAAGAAAGCGATCGAACTGCAACATCAATGTTGTGCTGTATCTAACCCTGATTTCAGGGATATCTACTAGACTTAAGATTCCCGATTTTTATTCAGGATCAACAATTCATCACAGAAAGATTTTGCTAACTCTTAAGGAGTTGGTAATGGGTAATGGGTAATTGGTAGTAATGGGTTGACAGTTGACAGTTGCTCTTTCTCCCGATCGCTCCCTCAGCTCTCTTGTCCCTACTCCCTGCTCCCTGCTCCCTGCTCCCTCTTCTCCCAGGCTGGATGGGAAAATAGTGCGGCGATCGCCCGGTTGCCGCGTAGCTGATTTGACAAGGGTAGGTGTCCTACGGGAGCATCAAGGTTCCAGGTAAATCCATCAGGGTAGCGCGTCCAGGTGTTACCGTTTTTCCAGCCAATTTTTGCCCATAGTTTTTCCCAGTTTTTGCCTAGAGCTAACCAGAGTCCTCGCTGCACGGAAAAGCTAAACTTTCCTTCGGAGTAAACCGACCAAAGGGTATCGACGGTTTGCAGATCGAGAATGGGAAATCTTTCGACTTCTGTGAAATATAGCCACTTGCGCTGTACGGCAGTTGAGCCAGCTAGTTCGCAAAGTTTTTGTAGCGTCACGCGGTCTGCTGCTTGGAAGTCTCCCTCAATCAACAATTGTTGTAGGGTCCTGTAATCGATATTAGATTGCGATCGCAGCGTCACAATTCCGGCGGGAAAGTGAGTTTGCAAAAATTCCCGTGCCGGAGAAAACTCGGAACGATGGAGGATTTGGTAGATTTTGCCATCAATCCAAGTCGGTAGGCGATCGCGGCGTTGTAGCAAAAAGTCCATCAACACTTCTAAACCTGGCTCGCCCAGTGTTGCTAGCTGTTGAATGAGTTGCTGTTGAACTTTTTCCGACCCAGACGAAAGCTGCAAGCGGAGAGCTGAAAAGTCAATGGGAGTATCTGATGTCGTAGTTGGGTTAGTCATGCTCTCACTAGAAACGCACAAAGTTCAGCACCGATCGCTAATTTTAACTATATTACGGAGAAGTCAACTGAAGTCGTAAATTGGGAGCCGGGAGTCGGGAGTCGGGAGTCGGGAATTGATAACTGATACATTTCCTTGAGTCAAAATCTGCTAGCGTTCCATAACAGCATCGTCAGATGGCAAAATAAAAGTTTCTAGACTCCTGGTGTAGCAATCCATGTACGAGAAGATTACTCCTCCTACTACTGGTTCTCGAATTACCTTCAGTAATGGCGAACCAATCGTTCCCGACAACCCAATTATCCCCTTTATTCGCGGAGATGGTACGGGGGTAGATATTTGGCCCGCCGCCCAAAGGGTGATGGATGCTGCCGTACAAACTGCCTATCAGGGCAAACGGCAAATCGACTGGTTTAAAGTCTACGCTGGAGATGAAGCTTGCGAAGTCTACGGCACATACCAATATTTGCCTGAAGATACACTCCAGGCAATCAAAGAATTTGGCGTGGCAATTAAGGGTCCGCTCACAACACCGATTGGTGGTGGTATTCGATCGCTCAACGTCGCACTACGCCAAATCAACGATTTGTATGCCTGCGTTCGTCCCTGTCGTTACTATCCTGGAACGCCTTCACCGCACAAAAACCCAGAAAAGCTAGATGTCATCATTTATCGCGAAAATACGGAAGATATTTATCTGGGCATTGAGTGGAGACAGGGAAGCGAAATTGGCGATCGCCTGATTAAAATTTTGAATGAAGATCTTATCCCTGCTACCCCCGAACACGGTAAAAAGCAAATTCCCCTCGATGCAGGAATCGGCATCAAGCCCATCAGCAAGACTGGTTCTCAACGCTTAGTCAGACGTGCGATTAAACACGCCCTACGGTTGCCTCCAAATAAACAAATGGTGACTTTGGTACATAAAGGCAACATCATGAAATACACCGAAGGCGCTTTTCGCGATTGGGGTTACGAATTAGCAACATCTGAGTTTCGCAACGAGTGCATCACCGAACGCGAATCTTGGATTCTTGGCAACAAAGAACACAACCCAGACCTCAGTACAGAAGACAACGCCCGACAGCTCGAACCTGGCTACAATGCTTTGACTGCCGATAAAAAAGCTCAAATTTGTCAGGAAGTCGAAGCGGTGTTGAGCCAAATTTGGGAAACGCACGGCAACGGTCAATGGAAACATAAAATTATGGTCAACGATCGCATTGCCGATAGTATTTTCCAACAAATCCAAACCCGACCCGATGAATACTCCATTCTGGCTACGATGAACTTGAATGGAGATTATCTATCCGATGCAGCAGCGGCGGTTGTCGGCGGCTTAGGCATGGGTCCAGGGGCAAATATTGGCGACGAGTGCGCTATTTTTGAAGCGACTCACGGTACTGCACCAAAACACGCCGGACTCGACCGAATCAACCCTGGTTCGGTCATTCTTTCCGGCGTAATGATGTTGGAATATATGGGTTGGCAGGAAGCGGCAGAATTAATTAAAAAAGGAATCGGCGATGCGATCGCCAATCGTGAAGTGACTTACGATTTAGCACGATTGATGGAACCTCCAGCTCAACCGCTCAAATGTTCTGAATTTGCCGACGCGATTATTAAACATTTTAGTGACTAGTGGCTCGTGGCTGGTGGCTAGAAGGAATTTGCTCTGAGGTTGTCACTATGATTTCTTTGTGCCTTCTGGCACTAGTCACCAGCCGCTAGTCACCAGCCACTTAATTCATCGTCCCAATTTATTTGGAATCCCTTCACAGCCACCAGGAATAGTGGCTCTGGTTTTTTCGCCTCCCCAAGCGCAGCAGTAATAACGTAAGGATTCAGACATGCGCTGGGCATCAGTAAAATCGGCATTTTCAATGACTGCCCCCGTCTGTTCTCCTGTATTGTAGTTGGGAGCAATATTGCGACTGCGGGGGGTAGTTGTTTGGGCATCACCGTAAAATAAACGAGTACTTTTGAGGTCAGCGCCAACTAGCTGTGCTTCATACAAAATGGTACGGGAAAGATTTGCTTTTACTAAGTCGCAATTGTTCAGATTTACCGCAATCAAATTTGCTTCTGAGAGATCCGTCCAACGCAAATCGGTATTAGAAAGATCTGCTCTAGCTAACATTACGCCTAAGTCTATAACTCGAATACCATAGTTACGGTCTTCGGAGTAACCGCCTTCACCGTTGAGAATGGCTCTACCCAAACGAAAATCTCGCTGTAAGGGAGTCAGTAACTTCGATTGAGATAAGAAGCGAATGATTTTGGCTTTACCGCTAGCATCGACGCTACTAAAAATAGCAGCCGTACGCCCTTCAGCGATCGCTCTTTCTTGAGGCCAATCTTCTAACATTCCCTCTTCATCTAATACCAAATCGGAAATTCCCTGAAAGTAAGAATCGATGGTTTGCTGCTGGGTAATTAAGTTTTGTTGTACTGTCAACAGGTTTTGTTGAATTGTCAAGTCTTTGGAAATTACATATTGTCGCCAAGCTACATAAACGGCAATAATTGCGATTAAAATTTGTCCTAACGCGCCAAAAACTTCACCTAATGCGCCGATCGCATCCCAGTTTAATTTGGTCGCCCAATCGATAATGGCACGACCGATATTTCCAAATCGGAATAAGCCGATTAAGGCAATAGCTAAACCTGTCCCCGCCACAAATAGCGATCGCTCTAGGGGAGAAAATATGTCTGAGACTGCTTTTATCGTCCAAGGTAAAAGTACCCCCAGCGAAAGTAACAACGCTAGCAGCGTGCCTACCCAGCCAATCCACAAAAAGTTATTAAAGGATAGTCCAATCCAAACGAGCGCGATCGCGACTAAGGTAAGTAAAGAAGCCCTGGGATGTGCCGTGCGCCAACTGGTACGTTTGACGATTAGATTTGATGCAGAAGTCGATTGTTGTTGGGCATGAATTGCGGCAATCGCTGCGAGTGCTTGCTGAGTTGCCAAGTTCTCATTCGATATATCGTTGTCTTGGAAATCATCTAGATCCAAAGACGATCGAGATCGAGTCACCATCTCTGGATTTGGGGATGATGCCTTATTGTTGTCATCTGAGTTGTTTTGGCTAGTCATGCTCAATTATTTGCAGCAAGCGGAAGGGCTACTCGCTTTCATATGTTAACCGCTGCTGAGAATAGAGCGATCGCGCCTCGGTATCAAATTTTTCTGACTCCCTATTGCATTGCCTCAATTTGCCGGACTACAGTTAATGCAGAATAACTCACGCCAGCCGTTCCTTCTCCTGGATGCGTAGAGTCGCCGACTAACCACAAATTTTTGACAGGCGTGCGGTTGGCAAAACCAAAGGGTCCAAATGTTGGGACTCTTTGACCGATTCCGCCTACTATACCGCGATCGCGTGCTGTATAACGGGCAAACGTGCGCGGTGTCGCTGTTTCCTGGTGTAATATCGTTTCTGGTGTGAGGTGAAAGAATTGTCCCAAACGGGCGATCGCTTCCTGAGTATATTTTTCCTTCATCGCCTCATAGTCTTCACTGCGCCACCAAGGTTTCGGATCGACAAAGGATGAAGCAATAATTGTACCTTTTCCCTCTGGGGCGCGTCCGTCTCCCGCTCGACTGACGGAGACAAATAAAGAATTATTTTCCCCGATTGCTCCATTGCGATCGTACATGAATTGCAAGTGTGGCGGACATCCTGGCGGAATCGCTGTTTCATCTAGACCTAGATACACGACAAAAGCCCCTGATGCTTCGGGTAATTTATCGACACGTTGCTTGTAACCTTGGGGGGCATTTCTACCCAACAACTGAACTAAGTTTTGTACCGTAACGTTAGCCACGATCTCGTCAGCGGGTTCTGTCCCTACTTCTTGATTTTTTTGGTTGCGCACCAAAACACCTTTGACTTTGCCGTTTTCAACTAAAATTTTCTCTACACTATGGCGCATCAGCAGCTTGCCACCATATTTTTCTAAGGCTTCTACCAAGCGATCGCTTAATACCTGCATACTACCGTGGAGGTGAGACAATCCTTGCGGTGATTGGGAAACGCTTAATGCTGTAGCTGCATAAAGTAAAGCTGTTTCTTCTGCATCTACCTGGGAGTAAAGTTTTAATTGCAAATCTAAAAATGTCCGCAATCGCCAATCGTCTTCCAAACCGTGTCCCCGTAAAGCATCGCCCACGGTCAAAAAGGTATAGGGTAAGGTAGTTAAAGTCCCTGGACGAACAGCTTGCGTCAGTTGCCACAAATCCCAGATGTTGCGGGGTGGTAAAACCGGATCGCGGGCTTGAAATGCCCAACTCGCTTGAAATAGATTGTCTATTAATTGCCAAAAGCGATCGCTACCTGGAAACTGTTTTTCTCTTTCGGCTTTCCATTTGCGGCGATCGCGCCAAACGTTAATTGGTTGAGTCTCTCCTGGTAAATATACCGCACAGGCAGGATCGCAAGGCGTTGCTTCTGGTAGATCGATTTCTAGTTCGGTAAAGATGCGATGGTGAATTCCACCTGGTTCTAAACCAGCTACCTGAGTCGCGCCGACATCGAAGGTAAATCCTTTGCGTTTAAAGGTTGAGGCACACCCTCCAGGGACGATTGCCTGGTCTAAGACTAAAACCTGGTAGCCGCGACGGGTAAGCAGCGCCGCCGCTGTCAAACCACCAATTCCAGCACCGATGACGACAACACGCGATTTGCGATCGCTCGCTAACCTACTTAGCATGGATATAAAGTCAAAATAAAACCTACTCTATCTTTATATTAAGTTATGTTAATCACCAAATAGAAGACGGTTATCAGTTATCAGTTATCAGTTATCAGTGACCAGCAAGCGATCGGTCACTTACGACTTACGACTTACGACTTACGACTTAATCTTATGTCCGAGCGCAATTGGGAGACACCACTGACTAGCAATACTCTAGAACAGCGGTATGAGATTATACAACAATTAGCAAAAAAAGCAGGCAGACGCACGTTATTGGCGCGTGACAGAAAAACTGAGGAGTTAGTTGTAGTCAAACTCCTGTGCTTCGCCAGCGATTTTGAGTGGGATGCACTGAAATTATTTGAACGGGAAGCTAAAATATTACAAGCAATTTCTCATCCTACAATTCCTCGTTATTTAGATTATTACGAACTCGATTTCAATAACGGTAACAAGGGTTTTGCTTTAGTACAAACTTATATTTCTGGAAAATCTTTAGAAAACTATCTTAAATCTGGACGTAGCTTTGATGAAGTAGAGATTAAACAGCTAGCGACAGCAGTACTAGAAATTTTGACTTATTTGCATGGCAGGCAGCCGCCAGTCATTCACCGCGATATTAAACCGAGTAATATTTTACTGGGCGATCGCTCTGGTAACAGTATCGGACAAGTCTATTTAGTTGATTTCGGTTCCGTGCAAACTTTAGCAGCAAAAGAAGGCGGAACAATGACAATAGTAGGAACTTATGGTTATATGCCACCCGAACAATTTGGCGATCGCACCGTTCCTGCTTCCGATCTTTACAGTTTGGGTACAACTTTAGTTTATCTAGTAACGGGGACGCATCCGGCAGATTTACCGCAAAAAGATGGACGAATACAATTCGAGCTATTAACAAATCTCAGTTCTGAATTCACTCGGTGGTTGCAGCGGATGATAGAGCCAAGTTTAGAACGTCGCTTTACTTCTGCCGAACATGCATTACAAGAACTGATTCAGCCTCGGATTGTTCGTCCCCTTCCTTCAACATATAAACAACTATGTGAGACTAGAGTTACACTAAATAGAGAAATAGATGGTTTAGACATTATCCTTTCGGAAAAAGGCTGGGATTTTGGTGTAGGATTTACTACGGCTTTTGCAAGTCTCTATAATTCAATTCTCATTCCTACAACAGGTATAGCTTTTGATACTTTTAGTAGACATCCGTCATTATTACTGATTATTGGCGGTTTGTGGTACGGTAACTATATTCTGGTATCGGGAGTTATTAAGTATTTATTCAAGCGCACCAGGCTCAAGATTAGCGATAGAAAAATTACTTTTACCCATGAAATATTAGGTTGGAAGTATAGACAAGTTTTCAAGACTGACACACAATATGTAACGGCATTAAAATTAATTTACGGGTATCGCGGCAACCGTCGTTCTATGCATATTTGGATTGGTAGAGATAAGTATGAGTTATGGAGAGACTCAATGCTCAGCGAACCGGAAATGGAATGGTTAGCGCAAGAACTGAGTGCTTGTTTAGGAATAGAGATTTCTAGAGAACCTAATTTTTATATTCCTAAAGCTGAGCGATAGTTTTCTTATATAGCACTTCTATTTGAGTTGCAAACTCCTCATGAGAATTGTCATTACTCATCGATCGTTAGTCATTTGTGAGAACGCAATTCTTCGTGTCACAAACAGATAAATGGCAATTGCACAATTGATTTAGAACCGCTATAGTAATTCAATTATAAACTTTAAGTTTTGACTTTTGACTTACCTATTATGGCTAAAACTCAAGCTTATGAAGGGTATTGTAAAGGTACGCCAACAATTTTAGTTAAAGAGAAATTTGGTAACGCCAACGTATATACAAAAAATACTCAATCTGTTCTGAATAAAGCAAGTGGATTTATTTCAGCTTATGACTTTACTCTGAATCCATATCGCGGGTGTCAGTATGGTTGTAGCTATTGTTATGCTGTTGCTTTTAGTCCTAATCCTCCGATGCGTCAAGACTGGGGTAATTGGGTAATTATTAAACAAAATGCGGCAGAAGTTTTAGAGAAAGAGTTACAGAAATGGTACGAGAAAAATCCTACTCGTTCTCCCAGTATTTACATGAGTAGCGTTACCGATCCCTATCAGCCAATTGAGGGGAAGGAAAAACTAACTCGTAGTTTGTTAGAGGTGATGGTGAAATATCAACCTACGTTAGTTATTCAAACTCGCAGTCCGATGATTACGAGAGATATCAATTTATTGCGACAATTCCATCGCTTGCGGATTAATATAAGCGTACCTACAGGTAGCGAACGAGTTAGAAGAGATTTTGAACCGCGATCGCCTAGTATTTTTGCTCGTTTGAGAGCTATCGGTATTTTAAAACATAGTTTACCTTGCAATGCAGACTACGACACCAGATTTTCTGTAACAATGACACCTTTATTACCAACTCTAGAAGCCGATATGTTTAGTTTAATTAACAAACTTCAAGTTGTCGATCGCGTCGTAATTCAGGAATTTCACGCTAGTCATAATCGTACCCTTGTGGCATCAACTCGTCCAGAGGCGCTGGAGATTACGAAAAAATACTCTTGGTGGTATGACAACGAACAACTAAATTATTTAGTATTCAGGGATAAATTAGTTGCTATGCTTCCTGACATCGAAATCAAAGAAGGACAAGCAGGATTTGGATATGATTGATTTTATCGATCGCTGGTGGCGAAATTACCAATTTAGCAATGCTCTGAAACAAGGTAATATTCATTTAGCAGAACGATTATTAAGAAATAAGCAAAATTCAGGTACGCGGCTAACTTGGTTAGAGAAAATTTTCCGAGATAAATTATGCTTAGAACAAGCTAACCGTGAATCTAGACAAGAAGTATTAACATTACAACAGCAGTTGCAGCAAGCTTTTCAAAGATTAGAAGATACAGAAAACAAATATCGTTTTCATGAAACTCAAAGCGATCGACTGCAACCCGAATTTCAATTAATCGGTTCGATTTCAGACCAATTCAAATTAATTCGGCATGATGAATATAAGTTACAGTGTACTGGTATCGATCGGCATTTGTTTGATGAATTTGAATTCACATTAGTCGAATATTTAAAACAAGAACTTGAAAAGAAATCGACAGTTCAGCTTCAGTTAAAAAAAGCGATGAAAGCAGCGTCTAATGATATCGATAATTTGAAAAATGGGAAAGACCCTAATTATAATTTAGATTTATCTCCCCACGTTTACTTTATTAAATATTTTTTAAATAACGTCTACGGTGCGTATTTAGCTTGGTTTTTAGTTTACAAGTCAGGTTTATTGCCAACTAAAATTAATATTCTTGATATTGCTGCTGGTCCAGCTACAATGGCTTATGGTTTATCTCTGCTATTGCAATCTTTTGATAGTTTGCTACAGATACCTCAAACTCATATTTGTTATCATTCTCTAGAAAAACAAGCTTCGTTTCAGCATCGAGGCTTGCAATTTTGGCGCAGGTATATGGAGATTTTGCCAATTGCAACTAATTCTTACTTTAGATTTGATACAACAGATATTTTTTCAAACATTGAAAATAGTCAACGGTTGCCTCAAAGTTTCTTTGATTTTATCGTAATTTCTCATTGTTTCTTTTCCGATCCAGCACAAAGGCTGCAATCCTATCGAGTCTTTAAAAACATTTTTTCAACTTGCTTAAAACCAGGCGGCTATGTATTATTGATAGTTCAGGGTAGAAAACTATTTAATTTTTACGATTTGTCACAAACAGAAGATATTCCTCAAGAACTTAAGACCATCGCTCGATTCTTAGAAGATTTAGAGCTGAGTTTAGAGTGGTACAATTATGCAACTTCAACAGGAAAAAGAACCCTCATTAAATCTGAATTTGCAAAATTTGCTACAGAGAACTTACCCGCTCAAAAGCACATGCTAAATTTAGCTCAAAAATATCTAGGAATTAAACACAATTTGAACTATGTACTAGATGACTACATAATTTTAGCCAAAAAGCCGTAATCTTAAGGCAATTATTATCACCATAGTATTAGAACTGCCACGTTAGCTGTAACCCCACAACATCAACATCACTATCAATTTGTCCTCTCAAGTTACCGCTAGTACTGCTAGATAAATCGATCTCACTGTCATCAACAAATAAGTGAGCGTAACCGACATCAAAACTAATAGCATCAGAAGCTTTAAAAGTAGCACCGATCGCTAACCACGTTCGATTATTATCGGGAATTCTGGGCGATCTATACGTACTATCTACCGGACTCGGATCGTAAGCAACACCAGCACGTAATTCCCAGGCTGGACTCAATGTATAGTTAATTCCTACAGAATAGCGCACTGTATCGTGCCAATTTTCTGGCTGCACGTTATCCGGTTCCACTGGGTTGTCAAATGTGACGCGCAACTCTTCAAACCGACTCCAATTCGTCCAAGTTACGTCACCTGTAAGTGCAATGCGAGAACTAATTTGATGATAGGCATTGAGAGATAGAGTATCGGGTAGGTTCAATTCAGCATCGATACTACCATCTTGAAATCGTCCAGTCGCAGTTAAAGCTGATACCGCAGCAGGAACGTTAAAATCAGCCTCCCCTGCTAAATCGTGAGTAATCGCCGAACGATAAGCCAAGCCGAGGCGCGTTTTCCGATTGGGTTCGTAGAGTAACCCCAAGTTATAACCCCAACTCCAATCATCGCCTTCTAATTCGACAGAACCATCAGTTGCTTGAGGCGCGGTACGCAATCTCGTAGCACCAATCAAACCAAAATCGATCGCATTTGATAGTTTTGCCTCAGCATATTGTAAGTTGATGCCAGCACCTAAAGAAAGGTTGTCTGTCAGTTTTGCCGCAACAGTAGGATTAATATTAATTGTGACGAGTTCTGAATTAATCGCGTAGTAGCGCCCAACCCAGTCGCGATCGTACCTCGTCTTCAGACCAAAAGGCGAATTCACTCCCAAACCTAGCTTGACGCGATCGCTGGCATTCCAGACAGCGTAGAAGTTAGGAACAAAAATATCCACGCCGCCATCTCCGCCATCTCCACCTGTTAAAGGTGCGCCAGTGACAACTACCGAGCCTCGATCTTGAAACAGAGCTGTAGGAGATATATAGTATCCTGCCGCGATCGCCGAATTATTTGACAGACGAGTTAATCCAGCAGGGTTAAAAAAGATCGTACTGGCATCATCCGCCGCCGCACTATTAGAAAAAGCACTGCCTAAACCGCGCACGCTTTGTTCGAGAATTGCAAAACCTGATGCTACAGCAGTACTAGTCGTGCCAAAAAATTCTAACGCCAAAAACAGCGGCAATAGCGCTGCAATTGACTGCAACGTTCTCCTCACTCTGACTCCTCGTTCTTATATTTGAATAAAGCAAAAGCAAATATATACCTTCGAGCAGTCATGCTTATAGTTGTGAAGCTAAATGAACAAATAATTATTAGATCGTTACATTTCAGTGGGGTTTCAGCGCCAATATAGAAAATAGAACTGGCAGCCAACAACAAAAAGTAGCAAGGGAGCAGGGGAAAAGAGCTGGGGAGGCTGGGGGAGCTGAATCAACGATTGCCTCTAAGTTGTGAGATAGATTTTTCTACGACTTTCCCATCCAGTACTGATAACAAATGCTACCCCTCGATTTGCGGGAAGAATTCGTCCTTAAGGTGCATTAAAAATTATGATGAAGTAAGTTAGTCTTGCAGAGCTACATCATGTTTTGTAACTTAACTATTCCCTCACCGATTGCTTTTACTTTCACAGTAGAGCTAAGTTGGATCTTCTACAGGTGAAGGTGTAAGGTAAGACAAACAATGTGACAATAATATAGCTTAGCTAAGTGTAACTACTTAGAGTAGTACGAGCTTTATAGATAAAAGTTTTTCTAATGTTGAAATTTACAATATTTGACTCAAAATTTGACTAATTATAGGGGAGCGAACGGTTAATTTTGTCTTTGCACTCTCAGACTCAACTACACTGATGGAGTAAAAAATTACAATGAGGATTCGACTGGAACGAAAGTTAAGTTCATGCCCCCATCACCTATGTTGTACTGTCTGCGATCGCATGTTTGAATCAGGTAGAGTCCGCACGCTCCTACACAATGACGAAGGATTCATCCAAGGTGACATTTGCCCAGAGTGCATGAGGCTATCGGTCGAAACCATTCAATATAAAATTAGAGAGCGGGCAATGGTGCTTCTGGAAGAAACAGACGACAGCGGCAATACGACTTTCTCACCTCAAGCACGGGCAATGGAATTGCTAGACTGCTCTACCGAAAACGTTAAATATCCCCAGTTTTATCATTGGTGGTTGGTACAGCTAGAGATCTTCTCGCGTCAATCCTCAGATGCCAGAAATTTTACAGGTATAGAAAATTGGGAATACAAAGGGCGATCGCGTAAGGCGCAAGATCGCAGTTGGCGAGAGCGATTGCGGACGTTTTTTGAAAAAGATGAATCGGAAAAATAGGGGCGATCGCGTCTCGGAATTCTCCAGTTTTTTTAGCTGTTTTTGCAAGCTAAATTCTTCAAGCTGAGTTTTTAGAACTTACGCCACAGCTTGTGTATCCACTGCCAAAATTTCAGAAAAACTTCTTCAAACCACAACATGGCGCGATCGAGCCATGCCAAGATTTGCTCTAGTGGATGTTTAACATAACCCATTAAGGTTGCAGGGGTTTCAATCCAGTCTGGTGTTGACTGCACGGATGAGTTTTGAGTCTCTGATGTAGAAATATTGCTCGGCTCGGCTTTATGCAGCGATTGTTTGCCTTTGCTAGTTCTACGAATTTCAGCGCTTTTTACTCTAGGTTCGATCTCTCCAACCCCCCTTGAGAAGGGGGACAATATTCTCTTGCTGAGACGATTTTGCAGCCTTGAAATTTCAGGAGTAGACTGCTGCCCCCCTTTGTAAGGGGGGTTGGGGGGATCGTTCGCCCGCCTCCCTTTGTAAGGGGGGTTGAGGGGATCGCTTGCCCGAGTTTGTTGCTGCTTAACTATGCCTTTAGGCGCTCTAATTTTGGACAAAAATTGACGTAACCACCCGCGCTCTTGAGGGAAAGTATAGTCAACGGTAGGATGAGCGGGAAGAGCAAAAGTCGATACGTTGCGATCGCCTGTCGTCTGTTGCGTAACCGATCCGAAGAGATCGCTAGCCGTCAGCCAGGGATCTTCTAAATCTTCATCGGCTGAATCGTTACTAGCAGGAAGTCTAGTAGTTGGGCGACGAGCGGCAAATTTAGGATTTACGGGGATCGATCTACCTGTGAGCGGGGAAACTCCCTTGTGAGTCATACCAGGTGTTAGGGGAAGTGTTGTGGCGCGATCGTCCGTCCCAAAAAAGTAATCGATCGCCGCCCAAATCAGAGATAGAATTCTTGTCGTGTGAGTTTTGCTGCTTGCCTCAGTTCGCACGTTGGCTGTAGGACGCTCTGAACCTGCAAGTTCGGTACTTTGAGAGAAAATGCTTTGATAGAAGGCGATCGCAGCTGACTTAACTCGGACGAGATGATGAGATTCTACCTCAGCCACAGTATGGTCTAAAGAAGTCAGCCACGGGGGAGTCGGTAGGGGCAAGTTTCTAAACCCGCCCGTACTATGGAGTTGAGATTGATGTCCAATTTTTTGACGGTATTGCCAGTACCGAGCGATGGCAGTTATGATTTGGTCTTGTAACGCCGCCTGCTGCTGAGGATCGAGAACATCCAGAGTTTGATTTTGTGCTGTCACTAATACCAAGTTGCGACTAGCTAGCTGCGAGGCAATACCTCTTATGGAGTGAGTAGTAATTGGTAGTTGGTAGTTGGTAGTTGGTATTTTCTCCCCCAGCTCCCCCAGCTCCCTCAGCTCCCCCAGCTCTCTTCTCCCTGCTCCCTTAACATACAGCAAGACTTGCCGAATCGGAGTATCAACCGTTGGCGATTCCTCTTGAATCACCGCATCATCAGATGGTAACTGACGTAGGGTTGTTTCAACTGCTTGATGTACTTGATTTACCGTCGATCGCCTGGACTGCAACAGGAGAAATATGGGATACATGCCCACAGCTGCAACCCAACTAGCAGTAGATTGGAGATTGCGCCAAGCGCGATCGCACTGCTGGGTAAAGCGGCGCGACTGCTTGTGAACGAATCTAAACAGTCTGCTTTGATAGCGAGCGGAGGAAGCGGGAGTCATAGACCAAGTGTGGGCGAGGAATTATAAATTATGAAACGAACGATCTAAAAAATGAATGAGTATTTTATCCTTGAGACGACTAACATTCATGTTGGCAGAGATGCACCGATCTTATCGAGAAACAGATCCTTTTATAACGTTTGTTGCCACCTGAAATCTTAAAATAGATCGACTCTTACCACTTCTCAACCGTGCTTTTATGTTTACAATTTATATCTTTACAACTTAGTGCTTTTATAATTTAGTGTCCTCATAACTGGTAGTGTCCTCATAACTGGGCTAGATATATGACATCTTTTGTACCACACTCCAATCTAGAGGTAATTTCACAAGCGATCGCCCAGTTACGCCACTGTACTCAAGTCGATCTCCAGATGAATTGGTTGGGGTGGCTGGAGCCAGAATCGGAAGTCGGTATTAACTGCTCCCTACTCCCTGCTCCCTGCTCCCTCAACACTAAAGGACATATTGCCTGGGATAAAGGAAAAAAAGTTTTGTGGTTGCAGCAAAAGATAGTAGTTCCAGCACAATTACAGGGTTATCCTCTGGCTGGCTTATCGCTGCGACTGGCTTTGACTTGGTGGGCGGAATTGGCGCAGATTTATGTCAATGACGAATTGGTACAAGAGGGAGATTTATTCGATTGCTCGACGAGAATAATCCTCAGTTCTGGCGTGACTCCTGGGGAAGAATTTCATCTGAGTTTACGGCTAGTCAGTCCAAATCACGACGATGGAGCCTTAGTACGATCGCTGTGTCTTTACGAATCAAACGATCCAGCAGATCCAGAGCCAGGTTTTGTGGCAGATGAATTAGCCATTCTCCAGAAACGTTTAGAAACCTTTGAGCCAGAACAATTATCCACGCTTGCTACTGCTGTCGCTCAAATCGATTGGTCGAGTTTACCAGATAAAGACAAATTGGGGCGATCGCTCCATACTCTACGCCAAAATCTCCAATCCAAAATTCAACATCCAAAATCTAAAATCTTTCTCCTCGGACACGCTCACTTGGATTTAGCTTGGTTGTGGGCTGTCAGCGAAACCTGGGAGGCGGCTCAGCGCACGTTTACTTCCGTTCTCAACCTGCAACAAGCCTTTCCCGAACTCACTTTTTGTCATTCTACTCCTGCTCTTTACGCCTGGATCGAACAACACCGTCCCGATTTATTTACCGCAATTCAGCAACAAGTCAAAGCTGGACGTTGGGAAATTGTCGGCGGTTTATGGGTAGAGCCAGAACTCAACACCGTCAGCGGAGAATCAATTGTCAGGCAGCTATTGTACGGACAAAGATACGTGCAAGCAAAATTTGGTCAAATTTCCTCTGTTGCTTGGTTGCCAGATAGTTTCGGCTTCTGCGCGACTCTACCGCAATTTCTGAGTTTAGGAGGAATGGAATATTTCGTCACCCAGAAATTACGCTGGAATGACACCACGCAATTTCCCGATGAAGTCTTTTGGTGGCGATCGCCTGACGGTACGGATATACTGAGCCTCATGTCTGCGCCCATCGGTGAAGGCATCGATCCGGTCAAAATGGCAACCTATGCTTGCGACTGGGAAGCTAAAACTCAATTACCACAATTTCTCTGGCTGCCTGGTGTCGGCGATCATGGTGGTGGTCCTACCCGCGATATGCTCGAAGTCGCACGACGCTGGCAACAATCACCCTTTTTTCCCGATTTGAAATTTACCACCGCTGAGGAGTATTTGCGGGAAATTCAGAGAGCAGGGAGCAGGGAGCAGAGAGCAGGGGAGCAGGGGAGCAGGGGAGTAGGGGAGCAGAGGAGTAACTACCAACTACCAACTACCAACTACCAACTACCAATTTGGCAAAATGAACTTTATCTAGAATTTCATCGCGGCTGTTATACGTCTCATGCCGATCAAAAACGATTCAATCGTCGCTGCGAAGACTTGTTATATCAAGCAGAATTGTTCGCAACTTTGGCAATGCTGACTGCTAAGACAGCCTATCCTCAAACAGCAATTGAAGAGGCTTGGAAAAAAGTCTTATTTAATCAATTCCACGATATTTTGCCTGGTTCTGCTATTCCTGAAGTTTATGCCGATGCTAACCAAGGCTGGCAAGAAGCAGAGCAAACAGCAACAGCTATTTTAAACCAATCTTTGCAAGCGATCGCTTCTCAAATTAATTTTCCGCCACCTCCTCATCCTGAAGCTCAGCCAATTGTCGTTTTTAACTCGCTCAATTGGGCGCGATCGCAAGTTGTTGAACTTACAGTTCCAAATCTACAAGATACTAACTGGCAAATCTGTAATTCCACGGGAGAAAGCGTTCAATCTTACATTAGCGTTGCTGAATTTACGAGCGATCGACAAACATCTACTGGAATCATTTCTTTTCTCGCCAAAGATATTCCTGCCGTTGGTTATCGCGTTTATTGGTTATCTCCTCGCACAAATTTCATTGCATTGAGTTCTCAGGTAGCCAGTTCTACCGAATATGTTATTGAAAATGAGTATTTGCGCGTTACTGTAGATTCTCATACGGGAGATTTATCCAGCGTTTTTGACAAAATCAATCGATGGGAAATCCTCAGTGGTGCAGGTAATCAACTGCAAGCTTTCCAAGATAGCGGACAATATTGGGATGCATGGAACATCGATCCTAATTATGCTCAACACCCGTTACCATCTGCTGAACTCATAAGTATTAACCAACATGGCGATCGCGATTTCCTCCAAAGTTGCGTCAGTATAGCTCGAAAAATCGGTCAGTCAATTTTTAGCCAAGATTACATTTTAGAAATAGGTTCTCCCGTCCTCACAATTAAAACGAGCGTTGACTGGCAAGAACGTCATGTGATGGTAAAAGCTGCTTTTCCCCTGAATGTATCAGCAGACTATGCTACTTATGAAATTCCCTGCGGTGCGATCGCTAGACCGACGCAACCCCAAACTCCCGCAGAAAAAGCAAAATGGGAAGTACCAGCTTTACGTTGGGCTGATATAAGTACGAGCGATCGTGGTGTCAGCTTGCTCAATGATTGTAAATATGGCTACGATTGCCAACCGGATCGACTTCGTTTAACATTACTGCGTAGTCCTGTATGGCCCGATCCCGAAGCAGACACAGGCTTACATGAATTTACCTACGCGCTTTATCCTCACGCTGGTACGTGGCAACAAGCACAAACAGTTAGGCATGGTTACGAACTGAATATACCGTTGCAAGTTTTACTATTGCCTGCTGCGACTATTACATCAGGAAAGATCCCAGCTACTACAAGCTTTTTAACAATATCAGCCGATAACTTAATTTTGATGGCGTTCAAGCCTTCAGAAGACGACCCGCAAGAGTTAATTTTGCGATGCTATGAATGCCACGGCGATACAGCTCAATTAGACCTACAGAACACCTTAAATTTAAGCGTAGCCGACAATCTCGATCTTTTAGAAAGACCCATAGCTACTAATCCAGTCGACCGAACAGCCAAGAGTGTTTCACCGTGGAAGATTATCAGCTTAAAGCTCAAGGCTAGATGAAACGTAAATCAGTTATCAGTTATCAGTTATCAGTTGTCAGTTGTCGGTCAACGCCAGTGCTACACTCCGTGAAGAAAGTTAACGGTTAAACAAATAACTGCTCCCTGATAACTGGTCACTACTCCCTGCTCCCTGCTCCCTGCTCCCTGATAACTGGTCACTGGTCACTGTTAATGAAAGTATAACTATCTTTAATCTTCGTGTTCTTCAAACGGATCTCTTAACTCTTTTGCTGGAGGACCGAAGGATGTATATACTGTCCAGCCAGTAATGGCAATCAATACGGCAGCCAAGGAAATGCTAAGAACTGTTGCGGGTTCCATCATAGCGATAGATTATGAGTACTCTTCCTATACAATATTACAGAACGTTAAAAAATGCTTTCGCAATTCATCATAGGTGAGTCATGGCACAACGGACTTGGTTGGGAGAAATCCTCAGACCCTTGAATTCAGAGTATGGTAAGGTTGCCCCTGGTTGGGGAACTACTCCCGTAATGGCAATTTTCATACTATTATTTTTCGTCTTTCTCTTGATCATCCTGCAAATCTATAACCAATCATTGCTGATTGAAAGACCTGACATTGCCCCCAATTGGACTGGTTTAGGTGGTTAACCTTTAGAAAGCTGAGAAATATTAACAATACTTATAACTTGCATTCCACCCAGAATCGATCTGGGTTTTTTTTGTAACTGGGGAATCGAGAGTCGGGAGTGGTGCGGAAATAACTGATAACTGATAACTGATAACTGGTCACTGATAACTGTTCGCACCCTATACTAGGACTGGGGGAATTGACTTTGCAGGAGGGTTTATGAATGTCTTCGGAATTGGACTGCCAGAAATGGCTTTGATTTTTGTAGTTGCACTGTTGATCTTTGGACCCAAAAAGCTGCCAGAGATCGGTCGGAGCTTGGGGAAGGCTATTCGCAGTTTCCAAGATGCTTCTAACGAGTTCCAGTCAGAGTTTAAGCGCGAAGCGGAACAGATAGAACAGGCAATGCAGACAACTGCCGAACTAGAACCAAAGCAAATTCCGCCAGCAGCAACAGAAGAAACCGTTTCTACCAATACGACAACTTCTTCAACGCAGCAAAGCTAGACAAATAAAAGCTAGATCGATAGGTGTAATGACAGAAGCGATCGCGTCTAATTCAACTTCCAACCAGGCTATCATCGTGCCGCAACTCATTGTTGGCTTGGGCAACCCAGAGCCTAAATACGACCAAACCCGCCATAATATCGGTTTTGCTGCTGTTGATGCGATCGCTCGTGCTTGGCAAATTCCACTGGCAGACAATCGCAAATTTCAGGGCATATTTGGTGAAGGTAGGAGTAATGCAGGTAAAATCCGCTTACTCAAACCCCTAACATATATGAATAACTCCGGTCAGGCAATTCGCGCTGTCACGGATTGGTATAAGCTACCACCAGAATCGGTACTGGCAATTTACGACGATATGGATCTCCCCTTGGGAAAAATTCGTCTGCGCTTATCCGGCTCGGCTGGCGGACACAACGGGATGAAAAGTGCGATCGCTCACCTAGGAACGCCAAACTTTCCCCGCCTACGAATCGGTATCGGTAGACCTCAAGGCAACAATACCAAAGAAGACGCATCGACTATATCTTACGTGCTAGGACGCTTTTCCTCTGCTCAAGCCCCATTAGTAGCTGAAGTTTTACAAATGGCGTTAGAAGCTGTAGAACTAAGCTTAAAGCAAGGAGTAGCGCAAGCAATGAACCGCTATAATAACCGCAATATCTTATTAAACGCTAAGGATACAAAACAGGCTGTAGGTAACTAGCGATCGCCTATCTTGTATCCTTATTTCACCTTTTATCTAACACGGTGACTTTCTTCCTTCAATCCAGTTCAGCAGCGTCACCAATTGAGAATATATTAAATTTAAATTTCCGATCTATCTATCTCATCCGTCGCTTGCGTCGAGCTGCAACAGCTTTGCGTTTGCGTTTCTCTTGGGGTGTTTCAAAATGACGATGATATTTTACATCCGCCAAAATTCCCGCTTTGGATACTTGGCGCTTGAACCGCCGTAATGCCGAATCAATTCCTTCATTTTCTCCGAGAAGCACTTGGGTCATTCTATCTCTTTCCTCAAAATCATCAATTCAATTGTAGTCTCCCCTAAAGTTCGTTTGTTCGGTGACTACATACCATAAATAGTGCTGGAAACCAGTTTAGCATTATCATTGTTGCCTTAACTAGGGGTAACCACCACTGGAAGAGAGCTGAGGAACAAGTCGTAAGTTGTAAGTCGTAAGTCGTAAGTAACTGACAACTGACAACCGATCGCTGATAACTGACAACTGATAACTGATAACTGATAACTGACATTTTGGGCAACATAAATACAGTTGCTCTCTTGTCCTATCGATGCTCGATCTCATTGCTGCTGCTTTTGAACGCCAAGATTATGACACCGCAGCCCAGTTATTACAGCAGCTGCGACATAGTTCTCCCGCAGACCCTTGGGTACAATTTTACTCGGGTAGATTAGATGAAATATCTGGCAAATTAGATACAGCCGCAGAGATTTATCGGCAACTGTTACTGGATTCGGATCGCGTTCACGCTAGGATTGTGGTGCAAGCGCGTCAGGGTATAACCCGCATTGAATCACTTATAAAGGCACAACGCCAGCAGGCGATCGCCCAAGCTACTGCCGATTCCGATAATATGCAAAAAGGCGTGTTGGTATTAGAACCGATTGCTAGCGATCGCAAATCTGAAGCTGCTGGCAATTTAGCCCAAATTATGCAAATTGACCCCTATACAGCTCGACTTCAGCTCCCAAGTCGCGGTTGGCGGTTGTATCGTACGGGAGCAATTGGCGAATTACAATTTTTCGGTCAACAACTTTTGGCTGCTAACATACCATGTTTTTGGTCAACTTTGGCAGAAATCGAACAGATCCAAGTTTTCCAAGCGCGATATTTTGAAGTCGCTCCAGCAGCCAGTGTTGTTTGTCAAAATGAAGTAGATGAGCTGAGTTTTCTGAGCTTTCAATGGTCGGAAGTGACTCATAAAGTGACGGGATTACTACCCCTTTTCGAGCAAGTCGTAGACCTAAATGTGCGTGGCAAGCTACAACGCAAAACTCAAACTCAAGACTACGCCCAATTCTGCGATTTACACTTAAGCGATCGCGGTTATATCGTGCGACTATGCGATCGCAATTATATGTTCCACAATGGCATTCCTTTTTCCGAGCAGCAAACGCACAATCAAACAACTGTCAGAATCAACTGGAATCATTTACAGAATTTTCTCGACCAAAAACTCGAACGCGCTGAATCCTGGTCGGATTTTACCATTTTTGCTGAAACAGCTTTGGATCGGAGCGATTTACTCGCTCCAATCCCATCTCACATCCATCTATTCCGCCGCGAACCCACTAACTGGGATGCGGCATTCCATCTTTACAGTGGATTAGCTTTCTTAAAAGGAAGGAAAAATTAATCTAGAGAGGCGATCCGCCACACTCTACATTTTGTACTTCAATCTAACCAGGAGTCTTCACTTGGCGTGCCATATCCAAGAAAGAATTCATATTTGCTCCAGGACGACGACGGCTGTTAGAAGCAGACGGCATTAGGTAGTTGGGCGCAAACGTAGAAGCAGCCTTACCATTGCTATCAGCAACAGCTTTCACTGGTTTGGTTGGCTTAACAACCTGAGCTTTGACTCCCTCAGCAGTTTGCACCAATTCTACTTCTACTTTAGGGGGTTGTTTTTTGGTAGGAGCCTCAGCTTTTGCCGTTTCTGCTTTAGCTGGTGCAACCGCATCAGCAGTTTTTACCTTCTCTGCTTTAGCTGGCTCTGCTTTAGCTGGCTCTGCTTTAGCGTTAGACTCAGATTCTTTAGTTGTTACAGCAGTGACGAGTTCTGACGCTTTAGCTTTAACTTCGTTAGTTGCTGAAGCAATTGATTTAGCAGCAGCTTTTAGTTCTTTGGGGACTTCTGTTTCTTCTAATTCAAGAAAATAACCATTACCCTTGCGCGGTTTATTGGGTTTACCTTCCAAGGATTTCTTGCTACTGAAAAAACCTAGAAAGAAGGACACTATCCCACTCAGTATTTTTTTGATCGAACCGAACATTTGCAATACTCCTGGCTTCTGACGATGAGATTGACGGCAACTTCTGAAAAACTCAACTAGACTGCGATCGCAACACAAGATCGATCGTGCTGCCCCCTGCGATCTGACAGCACTTGTTTCCTTTTATACTATTTCGCTTGCAGTTGAAATTGCTTCACTAGGCTAAATATCCCTAGATACTTCTCGCAGGTCACTCAAATTTGGATCTAATTAGGATTAATTATGAAATTTTTTGGGAATTTTATGCAAGATTAATATTTATTTCTTAACATTTATTTACCCTAAACCGCTCAAGTATTATTACTTAGTCCATTAGGAGTAGATAAACGCAGCAAATGTTAATAAAAATCTACATATTTTTAAGAAAGCGACGGTTGATGATGAGTGGCTGGTGGCTGGTGACTAGTAACTAGAAACGATTCTAGCCACCAGCCACTCGTCACTAGTCACTGATAACTGATAACTGATAACTGATAACTGTCTCTCATCTTTGCCACTGCTGTAATATGTAGTCATAAAATTTCTCGCGATCGACTCGCTCCATGACTTGAACTTTGCGCCCGCCAGGTTGAACTTTGGTGCGACCTTGGCTTGCACCTGTAGTTATAATTGTCGTTTCCCACTCCCGTAGTTGATAAAACTCTGGATGAGCCAGATACGCTGTGGCTAACACATCCCAAAAATAATAATCTTGCGGAATGACCAAGGCATAACACTGTCCTACCAAGTCTGAAAGGGGATAATGACGCTGTTTGCCCATTTGCCGCACGATCGCGGCTGTGACTGGAACATTATTTGTTAAATCGAGAGGACACATCACAATCGGAATCTGGGTTCGCCAAACGCGATCGACAGCCATTGCATCCCAGTAAGCATTCCATTCCGCCGAGCCATCTTGTCCTGGTTCGATGCTTTTTTCCACATTACCAGGAACATTCAACGCTCCACCCATCCAAACCAGGCGTTGAATCTTAGCTTCGATTTCTGGAGCTGTCTCTAAAGCAACTGCAATAGTGGTCAGGGGACCAGTTACCATCAAAGTCACGGGTTCTGGCGCATTCAGCAAGGTATGGATCGTAAACTCCTGACCTGTTTGCTCAACCAAAGGCGTGCGAATGGTATCTTGCTGGTTGAGAATGGGTAGGCAATCGACAATGAGAGAATCGCGGCGATAGAGACGGGGGAAAGGATTAATCCCGCGTACGGTACTAGCTGCAACTGGAATGCGATCGCATTCCATGAAATCGAGAATTTTACGGGTAGCACTGACAGCGGCGTGGGCGTAACAATCAGCTGGAGTGACAACAACACCGAGACATTCAACCTGCTCCATCGTCATCAGTAGCATAGTTGCTAGATAATCATCTACACCACCGTCACAATCCATTAGTACGAGTTGTTTAGACATAAATTGGAGAAATATTCATGGATGAGTTTATGGCAGCGGCGATCGCCCAAGCGCAACAAGGGTTAGCAGAAGGCGGTATTCCTATCGGTTCGGTACTGGTTAAAGATGGCAAAATTGTCGGCAAGGGACACAATAAGCGAGTTCAAGATGGCGATCCCGTAACTCATGCAGAAATCGATTGCCTCCGCAACGCAGGTAGAATTGGTAACTATAAAGGTACAACTCTTTATTCCACATTGATGCCTTGTTATCTCTGTGCTGGTGCTGTGGTGCAGTTTGGGATTAAAAAGGTGATTGCGGCTGAATCTGCCAATTTTGCTGGAGCCAAAGACTTTATGGAGGCACATGGCGTAGAAGTTATCGATTTAAATATGTATGAGTGCAAGCGAATGATGGGAGATTTTATTGAAGAAAATCCCTCTCTTTGGAATGAGGATATTGGTGAATAGGGTACGGCATAGCGCGTCAGACTCTACTCGATCGCAAAAAATAAGAGCGCCAAATCGTGCGCTCTCATTTCATTTATGTAATTTGATTCAAGCAACTTGCGAGTGTATTTCCTCTTCACTCGGTATCCAGTTAGCTGATAAGTCTTCAACCACACCTGTTTGTCTTAATTCCCTATCTCTCACGACTCTGACTATTAAGGTTGGCTGATAAACTCCATCAATAATCTGGTGTCCGTAACCGATGACATTGCCAGATTGTCCGCTAGCGTGATGAATAACGCGATCGCCGACTTGAAACATGGCTCACTCTCCTTATTTGAGGATATGGTTGTCTGCTGTTTCTTGTCTCGAACCTGGATCGTTAAATTGATTAAGTTGTTATTCTCCTTCTCTATGACTTGCCGTGAATTATATGTTGAGAGTCAACGTCGATTGATGGGTTGTTTGCCAAAATATTTTGTTCGCACTGACGAACACCTGACCTACAATTGACGCAAACGAACTGCCCAGACAACGCTCAATCAAATGAGAGAAAGTTATTTCGATTGGCAGCTACTAATATTGACTTTACTCTTACTTTATTCCAACGCCACAATATCAGACGCAATTTAACGAGTCAACAAGCTGAAAATATTTTGTAATCACTACTACGAGTTATTTGATAACTCAGTAGTATTTAAGTATTTCTTTAGTTCTGCTTTAACTTTTATGTACTCAGCCTCAAGCTCAGAGACAATTTCTCTACTCTTTGGGAACTCAATTGTGCTATTACGTCCGATGATTTCTAATTGCTTTGATAGCTGACTGAAATGCATTGCGCCCAAAGTAGCACTACTAGACTTAAGAGTATGGGCTGCTCGTTGTAATTCTGTAGCATTTACAGATGCGATCGCAGTTTGAATTGTTTGAATTAATTTTGGAGTGTCTTCTAAATAAGCATCAACCACCACTGCGATCGTTGCGGCTCCACCTTCCCCCGCCATCTCCTTTAATGCTTGCAAAGCCTTAGGATCGATTACAGGAGAGGATAAAGGTGGTACGTGGTGCGATTGATGCGGGTGTGGGGTGTGGGGTGTGGGGTGTAGGGTGTAGTGAGTGACTAGTGACTGGTGGCTAGTGGCGCGTGGTTTTTCTCCCTCAGCTCCCCCAGCTCCCTCAGCTCTCTTCTCCCGACTCCCGGCTCCCGACTCCCGACTCCCATCTTCTACGGGATGGCACTGACTCAAAGCCTGAGCCAAATGCTCGATCTTCACGGGTTTAGTTAGGTAATCGTCCATACCAGCATAGAGACAGGCTTCGCGATCGCCCTGCATGGCATTTGCAGTCATAGCCACAATTCGCGGTTTATGCGGATGGAACCAACGCTGGCAAATTTGTCTTGCTGCCTCCAATCCATCCATTTCTGGCATCTGTACGTCCATCAACACAACATCGTAAGGCTGACGTTGCAGCGCGGCTAGAACTTCCAGTCCATTGTTAGCAACATCTGCCCGATATCCCATCTGCTGCAACATTAATAACGCTACCTTTTGATTCACCGTATTATCTTCAGCTAATAAAATATTTAAAGGATGAGTTTGCGCTATTTGAGCGCTAAGAGTTGAGGATTTAGGCAAAAATGGTGCAACTTGGGATGGCTGCGACTGTTCGCTCAAAATTTTCAACAGTACGTTATAAAGCTGAGATTGTTTGACAGGCTTTGTCAGACAGGCAGATAACTTGACTGCTGGACTTTGACTGGCGACTTCTGGCTTACCCATAGAAGTCAAGAGGAGCAAAGGTAGCTTGCGGTAGCTAGGTTGTTGGTGGATGGTTGTCGCTAGGCTTAAACCGTCCATCTGCGGCATTTGCATATCTAACACTGCTAGATCGAACGGATCTCCACGTTGCAACCATTCCAATGCTTCTGCACCAGAAGCAGCCGCACGGGGAAGCATTCCCCAAGATTGAGCTTGCAACATCAGAATTTTACGATTAGTAGGGCTATCATCCACAATTAGCAAACGCTTACCGTGCAATTGCGGCAAAATACAGAAACTCTCATTTTGCACGATATTGGGTGCTGCTACGGTAATCGTAAAGTGGAAGGTAGAACCAACCCCGACTTGACTCTCTACCCACATTCTCCCGCCCATCATCTCAGTTAATCGCTGAGAGATCGCTAAACCCAACCCCGTCCCGCCATATTGACGAGTAGTGGAAGTATCGACTTGACTGAAGGACTTAAATAACCGATCCATGCGATCGGTAGGAATTCCAATCCCAGTGTCTTTAACGGCAAATTGAATTTCATAGAATCTCGGCATGAGATAGTCGGCAGTCTGCGGCAGTTGCTCTTTTTTTCTTCCCTCTAGATACTCGCTACTATTTACCTCTTTAGTCGTGACTGAAACTACAACTTCTCCATGCTCCGTGAACTTCACTGCATTGCTCAGCAAGTTGACTAGAATTTGACACAGCCGCGTCACGTCTCCCACAATCGTATCTGGTGTTTGTGGATCGAGCAGGTAAGCCAGCTCCAGATTCTTTTCCGCCGCATGAGGAGCTAGCACGTCGAGAGAATTTTCAATGCAAACTCGCAAATCGAAGGGTTGTTCTTCCAAATCCAACTTGTCTGATTCAATTTTGGAAAAGTCTAGAATGTCGTTGATGATTGTCAGTAAAGCATCGCCGCTTCTGCGAATCGTATCTACAAAATCTTGCTGTTGGGGAGTTAGAGATGTATTGAGTAGCAAACCTGTCATGCCGACAACTCCATTCATGGGAGTACGGATTTCATGGCTCATGTTGGCGAGAAACGCACTTTTAGCTTGATTGGCAGCCTCAGCTGTGGTACGAGCCATCTGCGTTTCCAATTGCAACACTTCCAATGCTGTTTTTGATTCCACAAGTTGCATACTAGAGGCTTCCGCTTGCTCTAAGGCTGTCTGTAAAGCTACCGTTCTCGCGGCTACTTCTTGTTCTAGCTTCGTATTTTGATCTGCCAACTGGGCATCCCGATGAGCGATCGCATTTGCCATCTTGTTAAATGATGTCGCCAGATAGCCCAATTCATCTTGTCTATCGGCATCTAATTGGATATCTAAGTTTCCCGCTGCAATCAGTTCTGTAGCTGTCAGCAATCTCCTTAAAGGTTTAGCAATTTGCTGGCGTAAAGTGACAAATATTAAGGCAATTTCTATTAACAGTGATGATAGCCCTAAGATCGGGATAAATTTAGCGTTAGACCATGCCTGCTGGAACAAAATTGACTTGGGAAGGACAACTACGAAATACCAATTCAGAGCGGGAATGCTAGTAACAGCAAGATACTCGTTATTTTGAGCATTATCTATGACTATTTCTCCAGGTTGAATCTGCTTGACTAATTTAAAAATAGTTTGCAAATGCAAATCGCCCGCTCGATCGAGATAATATTTACCCTGACTAGCTTGAATTTGTGACCGGAAAGACGCGCCCGCAAGCCCCTAGTCTTCTAGCTATGGGGATAAGGGCGCAGGCGATTTTAATCGCCGTCAAACTTCTTTCTGAAACTGAATATACTGCTTAATTACTTCTAAAGGCGCTCCACCAACAGTAGAGATAAAGTACGAGTTACTCCAAAGAGTAGGAAGTCTGCTTTTCAAGTGTGGAAACTCTTGTCTTAAATAACGAGACGATGCGCCCTTAAAACGTTTAATCGCTTTGTGTACCCCGAACTGCGGGTCTACCTCGACTAGCAAGTGTACGTGGTCGGGCATAATCTCCATCTCTAAAATATCTACTTGAATTTCTTGGGCTATCTGTTGCAAGATTTCTTTGAGTCGAATATCCACACCCGACTTGAGTACTGAGCGTCTGTATTTGGGACACCAGACGATGTGGTACTTACAGGAGTAGACAACGTTTTTGTTGGATTTGAATTGATGTTTCAATTTTTATTTGTGTTATTTAAGTCATAGCTGTATACTAACTTTAGCTTAAGTGTATAGTAACTATGTTAGTCGGATATATCTACAAGCTCAACCCGTCTCCCAGTCAATCGGCTGTGATGGAGAAGCACGTAGAGATGTTAAGACTGCAATACAACTTTCGGATTCGTGAAAGAGCCCAAGCGTATGAGCAAGCCAAAAGTCCGGTGCTAGGCAATTACTGCGATCTAGCAACTTCATCTGAGTGCTGTCCTCTAACTTGCTCTGTCTCGAAAA